>CAZDBH010000161.1:0-16002 GCA_964503485.1 uncultured Bradymonadales bacterium
ACCGAATTCACCGTCGACGTCGGACCGAATCGTGTGTAGATCGAGGTCGGACCAGTTATCCCAGGTCAGCTCGATGTGAACCAGTGGATCAGCGGGATAAACCGCGAACTCGGCGCTCGCGAGATTGCAGCTATCCAAGCCGGAGTTCTCGCTCTCGACCGACAAAGCGACCTTGTAGAAGCCGGGCACGTTGGGCGTGAATTCGATGTCCTCGCTGTGCAGGTTCGGCTCGACCTCGAAGGTGTCATCGCCAGTCGGCCCCGACACCTCCCAATCGAAGAGCAAATCGCCGTCGGTCGGATCCTCACTATTGTCCCCGGACAGGTCAATGGCCTCGCCCGCCTCGATGAAGTAGATGCCACTGATGGCTTCGTCATCCAGCTCCACGTCGATGTCGGCCTCGGGGCAGGTCACTTCCGATCGCACCAGCATGGTTGCAGCCAGGTCGTGCTCGGCCTCTGCTACGACGAGTGCGTTGAGGGGCTGCCAAGCGGGCGGCTCGTAGATAAGTGAAATGGGGATCGAATTGCCCGCGCCAATCGTGGGTACATCGCCTTCGACCGTGAGGTCGGCGGTCAGGCTGTCTTCGACGATTCGTACGGAGACTGACGTCAAATCTGCTGAGCCACAGTTATAGAGCTCCACAGTCACTTCTTCATCTTCCCCTGGTTCGACTAGGCCGAGGTTGTAGACGCTGTACTGCCAGTTCAAGCAGTACTCCGGATTTGGCACGGCTAACCCCTCGATCGGTATTCTGATCTCACCTGCGGAAGGGTCGTTAGAGGACACCACGACCGTGTTGCCGTAGGGCGTCTCGTCTCCGCCGCGCAGTAGCGTTGGACGAAATCTCACTTCGACGCTGTAGGATTCGCCGGGCTCGATATCGATGGGAAATGGCAGATTCGAGAACACTCGAAAACCGCTGCTCGGGTTGCTCGACAGCTCGACCGAATACACCCGATAGGGCTCGTCGCCGTGGTTTGTGATGGTCAGTGTCTCGTATCTCGAGACATTGAGTCCGGTGTTTCCAAAATCGATGGCTTCCGGGTCCACAACCAACCAGGGCGGACCAGCGTAGACGCAGGAGCCGTCGTCTTTTGGTTCGAATCCGGCGTCGCAGACGCACGTCGGTCCGGCGTCCGTCAGCTGACAATGTTGGTTGTCCTCGCATTCCAGATCGCAGAGCGCGGGTAGATCCGGACTCAGATCGGCCGAATCGGTTATATCGAAACCGAGATCGAGGATGTCGATCGGCGTTTCATCGACTGTAACCTCGTCAGGCACCGTTTCATCGACTGTAATCTCGTCAGGCGCCGTTTCGTCGATCGCAATCTGGTCGGGGAGGTTCAAGTCCTGCTCGTTGGGATCGGTGACTGTATCCTCGGCTGTGTCGTCAGGCGTCGCTTAATCCGAAACCCCGTCTGCCTGGTCAGAGGCTGTACCTACATCGGTGGGTACGCTAAAGCCGACGTCCAAGCCGGAATCCTCTTCACCACCGACAACCGGTGGGCCGCTGGAAGTCCCTGATTGGTCGACCCCGCAGGCTGCGATCAACACGAGCACTGCGGCAATGCGCATGCAGTTAAGCTTCGACAAGGGATCCTCCATCTCGCTGGTAACACTGGAAGGTCGGGCTTCAGAAGATCTAACCGTCTCTCGCTCTGTTGTAAAGCCGGCGGCCCTATATGCGATTTGTCATTGAAACCTGAGGGACCCCGACACATAATCCGGATGCCCAGCGTCGTCGAGAACTCGGAGCAAAAATGAGACCCATGCCTTTCCTGCCCGGGGCCCAATTCGCCCCTGTCGCCGCACTTGTGAACGCCTTCTTGGTCGGCCTCCTGGTCTGCTCCTGCGGTGGCGACAGCTCTCCCGGGCGTGGCGGCGATCCGGTCGACGGGGGCGACGCAGACACGGACGCCGGCTTGGATTTGCTCGACGCCGGCGACGTAGCGCAGACCGACACCCAGCCCTTCGAACCAGCGCCAACGGCAGCCGTAGCCGAGCTGGAACTCTTCCCTGTGTACGATTGGGTCACGGCTAACGTGACCGCTGCGCCAGACACGGTCATCGCGCGGTTGAACGCGGGTAGCTTTGAAATGCCCGAGCCTGGAGTGGACGAGAACGGCGTCAACTGGACTCGCCACACACTGGGAGAGAACGGCGAACTGGCCAACTATCGCGGCGGCCTGATGTACGCAGCAGCCGAGTTTTATACTGCAGATGCGGTGCCGCTGGTGGTTCGCGCTGACAGCGTGATCGAAGTCTATTTGAACGGCGCAATTCAGCCAGGCGATGTTTATCACACACGCCAAATGCGGGTGCCACTGCTGACTCAGGCCGGAAACAACGTGGTCGTCGTTCGGGCTGGGGCAGGTCGCCGTGTACCCGAAATCTGGTTCGAAACCACCCCCGACGAAATCTATGTGAACTTGGGCGACCGAACCGTGCCGCAGCTTCTCGAAGGGGACCAGTCGACCCAGTACATTGGCGCTGCCTTCCTCAACCTGCTCGATCGCCCGCTTCTCGATCTGGCTGCGGTCGTGGTCGAAAGCGAACACTTCGAGGAGGCCCGGCTCGAGTATCCGGCGATCGCTGCTGGCGCCACTACACAGCTCAGCTGGGAGCTTGTACCGAAGGCGGAGTGGGAGCACCTCGAGGAAGAGACCGTGCCACTGACGCTGCGGGTCGAGGCACCCGGCCTGAGCTGGTCCTACGAAGTCGAGACCGAACTGGGGACGGCAGCGGTCGAGACCCATTACCGGCGCAGTTTTCGTTCACGCATTGATCACTCAACTCAGTACTACGGCGTCGCCCCACCCACAGACTTCGATCCAGATCGGGAGTACGCCATGGTGTTGTCCCTCCACGGCGCGGGCGTCCAGGCGTTGGGTCAGGCTCGCTCGTACTCACTGAAGGATTGGGGCTATCTGGTCGCGGCGACCAATCGACGCCCCTTCGGCTTCGATTGGGAGGTCTGGGGACGGCTCGACGGAATCGAGGTCCTCGACCTCGCCCAGGAGCACTTCGGAACCGACCCGACCCAGGCATACGTCACCGGTCACTCGATGGGCGGCCACGGCACCTGGCAATTGGGGACGCTGTTTCCGGGGCGATTCGCCGTCGTAGGACCGAGCGCGGGTTGGAGTTCGTTCTACTCGTACGCCGGGTCGACCCCACCCACCGGCTCCTTCGGCAGAGCGAGTGCCTCGAGCCAAACCAACAACTACGTGAGCAACCTTGCGCGAAGGGCGGTCTATATCATTCACGGCGACGCTGATGACAACGTGCCAGTTCGTGAGGGCCGCGACATGTTCGAGTTGGTGAGCCAAGTGACCGACGACATCGCCTATCACGAGCAGCCTGGCGCCGGTCACTGGTGGAACGGTGATGTGTCTGCGGGCGTTGATTGCGTCGACTGGACCCCGCTCTTTGACCTCATGCAAGAGAGACGGTTGGACCCCTTCGAGCTCGACTTTGACTTCACCACACCCAGCCCGTGGGTCAACCCGAGCCACTCCTACCTGGTCATTGGGTCAGTCAGTGATCCCATGTCCGACGCGTCGGCGCATTCCTCCTTCAACGACGGCGAACTGACGCTCGACACCGATAACGTTCGGAGCATGACGATCGACGGCTCGGCGCTGGTCGCTCGCGATGTGACCAGCTTGGTCGTTGATGGTGACGACGTATCTGTCACTGACGGCCTCATCGAGATTGGCGATCAGGAGGGCAAGAACCCTACGACGCACGGTCCCTTCAATCAGGTGATGGAGCGACCATTCTGCTTCGTTTACCCGGCCGATGGGCCCGAAGCCTACCGACACTATGCGGCCTATATGTTGAGTAACTGGGCGATCATCGGAAACGGCCACGGTTGCGCTCTGGCCGACTCCGATCTGACCCCTGAGATCCGGTCTGACTACAATCTGATACACCTCGGCGGGGACTACGAGGCGCTCGCCGACGACGTCCCCGAGGGCATTCGCTGGAGTGAGGGCGACCTTCAACTCGGGTCTCAGTCGTGGACAAACGCGGCCGGGCTCTTTGTCTTTCCCGAAGAGGGCCATCTGTCGGCGGTCATGACTGCGCCTGCGGGCTACGAGCATCTACTGTTCGGTATAATGCCCTTCTCCTCGCGTTTTGTTGTCCCCGACTATCTGGTCTGGAGTGACAGCGGAGGCATCGTCGCTGGCTTCTTCAACGGCGACTGGTCGCTTTGAGCGGTGAGCGGTGAGCGGTGAGCGGTGAGCGGTGAGCGAACGGCTCTAGCCCACGAAGAACTATTCTTTGCAGATGAACAGGTCGTTCACGAACTGGGTCAGCAGCTTGGCGGTCAACTCCTTGGGCAGCGTGTTGAGGAGTTGATTGATCTCGGCCATTTGATCGGGGAGCTCGGTTCCACCCGAGACGCCAGCCATCTGGAGCATCTGGCCAAACATCTCTTCATTGATCGTCGATGGGTCGACTGAGGCCATCGCGTCTTTCAGGGTTGCGACCATCGGGCTGCTGGTGTCTCTTTCGCCGACTTTTGCGACCGAGTCGGCGATATCTTCCAGCAGCGCGTCGACGTGGCGCGCGCTGGCAGGGTTCACAGCGAGATGCACGTTCTCTTGCGACCCGCCATAACCTAGCTGTGGTTGGACGTACCAGCCGCGCGAATTGATCTCGTCGATAAGGTGAAACACGCTGACCGTGTCTGAGGTGAAGGCAACCTGGTTCATTTCGGGGTATCCGAGCAGCCTAAGTCCGTCGATGGACTGGATACCCTCGGCGATCCGCTTGGTGGCGTCGAGCGCGCCCTTTGCCAGCTTCAGATAGCCCTCTTCGCCCAGGAAGTTGAGGACGGCCCAGGTCGCTGCAAGCGGTCCGCCCGTCTTACTCGATAGGATCGTCGGGTTGACGATCGAGTACCCAGTCCACGTCGTACACGTGTAGATTTGGTACTTTCGCAGGTCTTTGTCGCGATACAGTACGACCGACGCACCCTTGGCGGCGAAGGCGTATTTGTGAAAGTCCATCGACATCGATGTCACTCCCGGCACCGAAAAATCAAAGTCGGGTACCGGAGCACCGAGCCGTTTGAAGTACGGGAGCAAGAAGCCGCCCAGGCATCCATCCACGTGAAGGAGCAGGCCGTTATCAACGGCGATCTGACCGAGTTCCCTGATCGGATCAACCACGCCGTGGGCGTAGGAGCAGGCCGAACCCACGATCAGGATCGTATTGTCTGTGATCGCGTCCCGGACCGCGGCCGGGTCGGCTTTGAAGGTCGTTTTGTCGACGTCGACCAAAACGGGCACGAGGTCGAAGTAGTGGGCTGCCTTCTGAAATGCAGCGTGGGCCGTTGTCGGCAAGATAATCTCGGGGCGAGTAATCTCGGGTCGGTTGGCACGCGCGTGGTCTCTGGCGGTCTTTACAGCCAGGAGGCAGCTCTCTGTTCCGCCACTCGTGAAGTTTCCGACAACGTTCTCGTCACCGCCCAGGTGATTGGCAGCCATTGAGACCACCTCGTTCTCGAGGCGCATCATGCTGGGAAAGGAGGTGAAATCGAGGGCGTTCTCAGACAGGTACTGCATGTACGCTTCCTTGATCACCGATTCGGTTTCCTTGCCTGCGTCGTAGACATAGGCCCAGGTTTTGCCGTCACGCCACGTGAGGTCGTTCTCTTTGTAGCCTTCGAGGGTTTCGTTGATCTCTGCTCTTTCCAATCCAGTCTTCGGTATTCTCAAGAAAACTCTCCTCGCCTGACTTTGCTGTAACTGTCTAATCCAACGAACCGAAACCGGTCTCGAGCAGCGATATCGCCTGGGCTGACATCGCGGTCAGATCCTCCTGCGCCGCCCCCTCGAACCAGTTTCGCAACATCGCTCTTGCCGCCCCGAAGGTCGCCCCCGACAGAACTTCTGCCATACGGCGCTCGGCGGCGGTCCGAGCTTGCATTCGATCTCTCAGGAAGTCGGCGATCGCCTCCTCCCAGCGCCTATCGATCTCGATTTCGTATGCGGTCAAGGAGGAAGAAGAACGGACAATTTCATACTGCCGCATCATCTCCTCCCGATTTGCTACGTAGTCTTCTGCGATCATCTGAAGGGCTCGGCTGAGCGTCTGAAACACGCTCGCGTCTTCGCCCTCACTCAGCTTGGCGTGGAAGTCGTCCAGCCGTCGCTCGAAGTCAGGAAAGACCACCGATTCTTTGCTCTTGAAGTATCGAAAGAACGTCCGGCGGGACACCTCGGCGCTGGCTGCGATCTCATCAATCGTGGTTTGCTCGAAACCCTGGCTCCTGAACAGGGCTTGAGCTGCCTGCGCAAGCTGCTGGCGCATGCGCGCCTTCTTCTGTTCTCTGAGTCCTCCAACACCGTTCATGGAGGGGGTTCTAACAAAAGTGGCACCGAGTGTCAACTGGCACTTAGTGACATTTTCCAACCTGGAACCCAGTCGTGGTCTTCAGTCGACGCAGGGGAAGAGGGTCTGGTCTAGGGGATTCATGTTCAATTCGACGACCTGGAAGCCGCTAGTGCAGCTGTCCGGTCCGCCGACAGAAACGAACATCCGGGGTGAGGGTCGCTCCTTGATGGTGGTGTTGGCGAGAAGCGGGAGATCCTCGGTGTCGGGACCAAAGCCAACACGAGTGTCGCCATCCGCCAAAGAGCCTGGACGAACCGCGTTGAAGTCAGTCGAGCCGAGGTTAGACCACCCACCTGTTTCCCCACCGGTGTACATTCGAACCGGGGCGGGTGTTTCTGCGTAGGACAGGTTCAGAAACAGGAAGGCGTGTGTGTCTGTGCTAGGTGCCTCTTCTAGTTGGTAGAAGAATGGCGTTTCGTCTTCACCGGCGGCTGCAGTGATGAAGAGATTGAGGCGGTTGTCGGTGAGGTGGGTGGATATCTCGCCGAGGACGTTCTCGGTATCGACGTTGATCAGAGAGAAGTCGTACTCGAGGTCGGGCCTGAGCTCAGTCTCGCCACCCCTGACGCCGGGGTATCCTGGGGCAAGCGCGTCGTACGGACCGAGTTCCTCCACTTCAACGGTCATTTCGATGTTGTCCCCGTACCCATTGAACAGCAGAACATCCACATCAGCCGGTGCCGCATCCATAACGCCATTCCGGCCAATGACTAGAAGCGTCGGGGGCGCAGCTAACTGGTCTTGCATGCGCCCTGTAGGGACGAGATACATATCGGCCCCGGCGGCTTCGTCGACGTTTAGGCAACGCCCTAGATTCGCTTCGACACATACTGTGAAGAGAGTGAACTTCAAATCGAGCGATCCCACGCCGGGATGCAGTGTGTCGGGCTGCGCTAGGAGTTCGGTTCTGGAGAACGTGTTGGTTTCGCCTAGAGCCGAGAACTGAGCCGAGAAGTTGTCGCCAAACGCTGCGAGGGATATCGAGCCGTGCTCGTCCAACCCCGGCAGGAAGGTTACATTCGAACTATTATCCCACGGATCCTCGACAAAGGAGGTGACCTTCGCAGAGAAGCCTTCCCCAGGTGAAGCCGCCGCGGAACCGCGCCAAATCGACGTGACGATATCCCCCGTTTCCGGTGGGTCGACGCTTCCTATGCTGCCGAGATAGGCCTCGGCCTCAGAGTCTGGCCAGGTCACGGACACCCAGTCTGTAGACTCGCCCCGTTGGATATCCACATCAGGGTGAAAATCAGACTCCATCGATCCTTCCTCCATCAGTGCATTGACGGTTCGCACCCAGATCGTCCCTTGGGTCTGCTCGGGTGTGACCAGAGTCCAGAGTGCGTCTGCCTCGAACTCGACCGTGAACAGGTCGAAGTCGCCGCTGCGAGGCTCGGGTCGTGCGAGACCGGTCGCAATCACAAACAGCTGACGGCTGCCTGGGTCGAGGGCCCAGGCTTCTTCCAGTGCGTCGGCGACCAGCTCAAACCCGGTGAAGTCGTCCTCGTGGCTTCGTGTCATCGCATCTGCGACTGAGAGGTCGCCGTGGACGAAGTCAGAGCCAGAAAACAACCGTGCTTCGATCGAACGGGTTGGATTGGCGTTGATTACCGTTGCTACAGCATCTCCATCGTCGTTCTCGAGGGTGTCAGCTGAGGAAACAACCACGTTCGGCTCTTCACTGCTACCTCCAAGAACAACCAGATAGCGTTCGCCGTGGTTGAGCTCCCAGTCTGTGAGATTGATTGTTTCGATCGGGCGCAGACCGGCGGCTGCGGTGATTGGATCCAACTCATCCGAGACCCAAAACGGTTGGGACATCGCCCCGTAGGCGATTCGGGGCGACTCTGTCTGTAGCTCCAGGGTCAGCCCGGTAATGTCCCCGTCTTGATCTCTGAGGTTCTCAACAGCGTTTAATAGGTAGACCTCCGGATCGACGGGAATCGACTCCGACACGCCCCCGTCGCAGATCGAAATGAGACTCGGTGGTCCCAGTTCGCGATTTTGGTCGGCATACGCTCCAATGAGTGTCGTGATGCACTCGTCGCCATCGGCAGTCAGCGAGAAACCGAGACTGCGGAGGTCGGGCAGGTTGAATACGACTTGAAGACCGAGGTCTTCTGGAACCACCAGGACATTTTCAGCCGCCTCTGTCCCCAATGGAATCGGGGCGTATGCGTCGTCGGTGCTCACCACAGTGGCAGTTATGTCGGCGAAGTCGGCCAGCCGGTTGGCGAAGCGGATGCCCCTTCTCCCGTCCTCGCGCTCCGGGAACTGGTTGACCATTGCGGTCGCGCGAAGCCCGTGAGGATAAACCCCCGTCAAGGTCACGACGGCGCGATCTCCCTCCGCCAGTTCAAAACCATAGCGAACGACATGCTCCGATTCGCTAGTGCAATCACCTGTTTCACCGTCGTTGGGCACGAAAAGGACCTCGACCTCTCCTAGCTCGGTCCAGTCGAAGCGTGTGTAGTCGCCAAACTGCAGGCCCTCTATCGCTTGAAACTCCCAGTGACCGAACCGAAAACACACCAAAGTATCGTTGGCGTCGACGGCCCCGTTCAGAACGTGGACTTCTGCACTCAGTGAATCGACGGTGTCCGAATCTGTCGATCCGTCTTCGTCCGACTCGCTGTCTTCGGTATCGGTTTGGTCGCCCTCGTCCACATCGCTCTCATCCGAATCACCCTCGCTGGGATCCTCGCCGGCGTCGCCGTCATCCGAGACATCCTCATCTGCACTTTCGTCGGCCTCGCGATCTGCCTCCTCGTCGAGGGCACCGTCACCCGAGCTCATGTCGGGATCCTGCCCCAAATCTACATTCTGTCCGCAGGCGCAATAGCTGTTGGCGGGGTTCTCTGTGTCGCAGACTTGGCTTCCAGAGGACCCGTCTGGGCATGAGCAGAGCGCTCCCTGGTTGCAGACATCGTCGTAGGTTACCTCCCCTCCACAGGCGGCCGAAACCAAGATCAGGAGGAGGAAAAGGCGAGTTGCTCCACGTGGCATAGCGTCGTCTCTTATTGTGACCGAAAGCAGCTGAATGTTGTTCGAGAAGGTACTGTAGCATGTGACCGAATTCTGCCAAAGTGCCGCCATGTCTTTCGAGCAAAACCGCCACAGGACGCTCCTGAGCCTGGTGACCATCGCTCTCCTGCCGCTGCTCGCTCTAGATGCGGCAGCCCAAGATCAAGTCCGTGCCTGCGAACCGCTTCAGGACCCCACGACCGTCGAGGTTTCAATGCTGTCGATGCCTCCCGGCGCCGAGCTGTGGAGTGTGTTTGGTCACACGGCGTTGTGGGTGCGTTCGCCTATCGGTGAACGAGTCTACAACTTCGGCGTGATTAGCCCCGAGCACCCCGACCTCACCCGACGCTTTGTAACGGGCGAGCTTGATTTCTTTCTCGGAACCCGTAGCTACGACGGCATGATGGCCTACTACGGTGGTCAAGACCGGAGAGTGTATCAGCAGCGTTTGGATATACCGCAACAGGCAGCGGTGGACCTCGTGCGCTTCCTCCAAACCGAAGCCGAGCCCGAAAACCGGACCTATCGCTACCATTGGATTGACGCCAATTGCTCGACACGCGTGCGAGATGCGCTCGATCAGGTCCTTGGTGGGCTCCTGACTGACCATTTCACCGGGGAGGTCGACTACACGCCGCGCCAAGAGGTTCTGCGCCATCTAGCCCGATCGCCGGCCGCGTGGTTCATGTGGAACTTCACGGTCGGTGCCGCTGATGAACCGCTCACTCGGTGGGACTCGCTATTTCTACCGGATCGCCTCTACACCGCTCTCGAAGAGGTCCACTTCGAGAACGACCGTCCCCTCGTTAGTAGCACGTGCCTTCTGCTCGACGGCGAGCACGGCTGGGCGCCGCTCGAGCCGCCAAACTGGGACGTTCTTCTCTGGTTTGTCGGCCTGGCAATCGCTGCTGGGCTAGGGCTCTTGCTGCGCCTCGGACGACGCAGACAAAGCGCGAGAATCCTAGCGGGCATCACGGTCTTTGTCTTTGGTACGATCAGTGGTGTTCTGGGAGCAGCGTCGGTGTGGACCTGGTCTCAGAGCACGTACGCCGGTTTCAGCGGAAATGCAAACTTGTTTCTCGCCAACCCGCTGTCGTTTGCGCTGCTACCTGTTGGCGTGGCTGTCTGCTTGGATCGGCACCGAGGTTCGCACTTCGCTCGTCTTACGACCTTTGCGCTGCTGATTTTGGGTACGATCGGCTTGATCGCCTCCCTCACGCCCCTATCGAACCAGGAGGGCTTTGGATTCCTCGGCCTCTTGCTTCCCGGCGTCGTCATCATCTCGGCGAACGTGACGAGGAAAGCTGGAAGAGAGCCAACCGAAGGCGATTCTCAGTGATCTAGGAATCCAGTTTGATCTGACCTACACTGGATGCCTCGTCAGTTTTCTTGGGCCAATGATGTCCGACGTCTTGGAAAAACTCCTTCCCAAAGTGGGTGAGGTCATTGCCGGACGGTACCGAGTCGACTCCGTTCTCGGAGAAGGCGGTTTCGGTCTCGTATTCGCTGCCACTCAAGAGAACCTGAACCGCCAAGTGGCCATCAAGATGCTGCTTCCCCACGCATTGACCGACAGTATGGCGGTCAATCGTTTTCAACGGGAGGTCGATCTCGCCCGGCGGCTCGAGCATCCAAACACCGTACGAATCTACGACCGGGGTCAAACTACAACGGGCCTCCAGTACTACGTCATGGAGTATATCAACGGTCCGACCTTGGGCGACCTGATCAACGACCAAGGACCGCTGACCCAGGCGCGGGTGAAGCGCATCGCTGAGCAGGTTCTCGGGTCGCTCGGAGAGGCGCACGGACTCGGTTTTGCCCACCGCGATCTAAAACCAGCCAACATAATGATCACTGAGGTCTTCGGTGAGGCCGACTTCGTAAAGGTGCTGGACTTCGGCATCAGCAAAAACTTCGCTGGGGAGCAAACCTCGGCACAGCCGGCAACGGTTGGCTTGATCGGCACCCCGTACTACATGTCGCCCGAGCAGGCTTCGGGACACGCCAACATCGACGGTCGGAGCGATTTGTACGCGCTCGGCCTGATCATGAATGAGATGTTGACGGGCAACAAAACCTACGAAGGGCCGAGCCCGCTGGCTATTCTGATGGCCCAGCTCGATAGGGCGCCGGTACCGGTGCCGCCTGAAGTGGCCCACTCGAGCTTGGGACCGGTCGTGATGCGGGCGGTCGAAAAGAACCCGGATACACGATTTAGTTCTGCTCAAGACATGTTGCAGACGCTGCGGGGGGTCCAGGCCCATTCGGTAGCCCTACAAGGGGTTCGAACCGACTGGTCGAACCAGGGTGGTGCGCCCCCGCCCAGCCAACCTATCAACACGCCGCTGAGTCACAACTTTCAGTCGGGCACGATGAACACTGGGCCGTCCGCGGCCCCACATCCGCCTCCTCCGGCTCCCTCCGGGGCGGGGTGGTCGCCGCACAGTCAGACCATGAATCGGCCGGGCCCGGAACGGAAAGGGGTGTCGATGGGGCTGGTCGCCGTGCTGGTGTTCCTTTTGGTCAGCATGCTCGGGGCGACTGCCGCCTTCTTCATCGTTTCGGGCCGCACCGAAGGCGGCAGCGATACCTCCCAGAACGACAACGACGCGGGAATCCAAGAAGACCTCGAGGACAGTGACACCGCCGTCGCAGGTGGCGATGTGAGCCCAGACGAGGCGGGTGTCGAAGAGGACACGCATGTTGCCCTCAATCGTGACCTTGGCGGTCCGGTGCCAACCACCTCGGATCAGCTGCTGGTTCAAGGAAACGCGCTGCTCGGCGCTGGGGAGTGGGAAGGCGCCGTGCAAGCGTTCCAACAAGTACCCGGAAGCGCGGAAGAGTATGCCCAAGCTCAGGCCAATATTCGAGTGGCCCGAGCCGGTATTCAACAGCGCGCTCTATATGATGAGATCACTTCGGCAGATGGCCGTGGAGATTACGAGGCTGTGCGCCAGGCCCTAGAGCAATTGCCACCCGGGTCTTTCTACCGAAATCGAGTGCTGCAAGACGGGGTCGAGGCTCGCATGGCCGCTCATTTCGAGGCCTCCCAACAAGAGCCGGATATGGGTTCAACCGACTCAGGGACACCCGACGGCCCAGTGGTCGTGCACATCACGGGTCGACCGCGACGCGCATCGGTCTCATTGAACCGAGAGCGGGTCTGTCGGCTCCCCTGTGACCTCGAGTTGCCTCCAGGAGAAGGCCCGGTCGACCTGCGAATCTCAAAGACGGACCACTGCTCTGAAACGCTCACGGTGGAGCGGAACCATGGTCAAACCTACGAGGTCAGACTTCGAGCTGGATGTTACAACTCGATCATTCCGTGAACGGGCCAATAAGGAGCTGAGATGAGAATCCATTTTCGACGGAGTGCGACGGTCCTGGTAGGCGTGTGCCTCGTGCTGTCCGCCTCGGTTGTCAGCGCACAGGACTTCGATCGGGACGCATACCGAGAGGTAGCGACCCAGTGCGTCGAGCATCTTCGAAGCTCTCGCACAGCTCTAGACGAAGGCGATCGCGACACCGCGCTGTCGCACCTGCAGAACGCGAACGAGCCGTGCACCGCCGCTCGCGACCATCTCGTACCCGCGATCGAGGCGGCCACGTTGCCGCGCCGAGAGCTCGAGACACTGCGCACCGACTACGTTGGTCAGGACGCGACCTTCATCACGATTGCGGCCCAGCTCGGGCTGTGTAACGACGCCCAGAGTTGGCTCACCGAGATGGCTCGGCTCATTCCCGAGATTCCCGAGCGCGTGCAGAGCCGGTATATTCAGGCGACTCAAGCCGTGTTGATTTGTGAACCCAGCGAACTGCAAACGGATAGCTCGGCGATCGACTTGATGGGGACACCCGCGTTTGGCACCTTCAATGTCGTCACCAACTTCCAGCCCGATCCACAGACCTACAGTATCGTCGCTGGTGGGACTGTTGATTCGTCTGTTTTGCAGACGCCGACCGGCACCTGCAACGCAGGATGGGTCGCGACGGTGCCCGATATTCGTATCAACTACACCACTGGCTCTTATCCACTTCGCTTCTACGTGGACACACCGGGCACCGACACGACCTTGGCCGTCAACGCCCCGGATGGGACATGGCATTGCAATGATGACACGGTTGGGCTGCAACCCGTGGTTGATTTTGCCACTCCGGCGGGGGGGCAATATGACATTTTTGTGGGTACATACGCCCAAAACGAGAATCCGAGTATCACGCTGTACATCACAGAGATCCCCAGCAATGGGCCTGCGGGCGGAAATCCAGACACTCCTGCTGGGTCGGTCGACTGGAGTGGGGCACCTACCTTTGGAGCTCACGCCTTGATCAGCGGTTTCCAACCCGATCCAACCAGCTACTCAATCACGGCGGGTGGAACGGTTCAGTCGAGTGCGAACCTCACTACGGCCGCCGGCACGTGCTACGCGGGCTGGATTGCTACGACGCCGGATATTCGAGTCAACTACACGAGCGGCACCTATCCGTTGCGGTTTTATGTGAATGCGCCCAATACAGACACGACGATGGCGATTCACGCTCCGGACGGGCAGTGGTATTGCAACGATGACGGAGTCGGCCTGCACCCTGTGCTCGACTTCGCTGCCCCGATGTCGGGCCAGTATGATGTCTTTGTCGGCACCTACGCTCAAAACGAGTATCCAGACGTCTCGGTGTTCGTAACCGAGATGCCCACGAGCTACGGCCCAACCCCGTAGTGGTTCACTAACCACCGAGCCTCACGCAATGGCTTCCGAAAACGACATCTGGCCGCGAGCGATCTTGCACGCCGATATGGATGCCTTCTTCGCGGCCGTCGAACAACTCGACAACCCGGAGCTTCGCGGAAAACCGGTTCTGGTCGGTCAGAAAGTCGGCGGGGTCGGTAACTTCCAGGTAGAAGGTCACTTCACTCGATGGCGCAGCGGCGGCTGGGGTCGGCTCGACCACGCGCACCTGCGGCGCGGCCAGTCCCAAACTCAAGATGGCGTATTCGTCTTCCTCGACGATCACCTCGCTCACGTAGCCACCTGCCAAGACCGGGGGAAACCGGGGTCCCAACTCGAACGACACGACTCGTAGGCGGTACAGCCCAGCGGGGGCGCCCAGGGACATCTCGGCCGACTCGGTGTCCACATCCTGGTGGAACGTGATTCGCGCGTCGTCGTTGTCCAACACAGCGACCACGCGTCCAGCGTCGGCGGGGATGTCATTGACCGTCAGATCGACCCCCTGGGCTGGGGGCCCGATTGTCACGTCGATCGGCTCCTCGCTCAATGCGAGGGTGGGCAAGGCAAGGAACGGCGCGACCGTCCCTACCCGACCGAACGCACCCGCCGAGGACTCGGCGAATTGTAGGTAGCGAACGCCTTCCGCCCCAGCGGCAGGTAGCGTGGCACTCGCCTGGTAGTGCCCCGGTTCGACCATCGTCAGTGAACCAGACTGTTGTTCGCCGTCGAGGTCTTTCTCCATCTCTGAGTCACTCCACCACAGTCTCGAACTGGTCAGGTCCTCTAGAAAATCAGCCGGATCGACGATTGCGACGTCCACGCCGATCGTGTTTCCAACTGGAACCTCGGCCGGTGAGGTCACTGTGAAGCCGTACGCACTCAGCGGAATCGTGACCTCCACGCGGGGCGACAGCGGGACGACGATGTCTCTCTGTTGACCGCCTGCGAGAACGATCGGAAAAGTGCCACCTTCTGAGGTTGCAATTGCCCTCACTCGGTAGCCTTCCCCAGCAATGGTCCCCACGTCGAAGACTGCCACCCGATCGTCTCCGGGTACGCCATCGATTCGCAGGGCCTCGATGAGGTTCTTCCCTCCATCGATGCTCAGGAAGACCTGGTCGGCTTCCGTCGGAATATCCGTGACGGTGATCAACATGCCCGAGTTTGCGGGTGCTACTTCGAGTTCGAAGAGGTCCTGGTCTAACCGCACAGCGGGTCCAACGATGAAGGGCACCTCCGAATCGGCGTTGAAATCGGAGGCGGACTCGCCAAACTGATAGTAGATCGTGCGTGCGAGATTGGGGTTACCCGCCACCAGGTCGATAGTGAACATATAGTCGCCGCCACCTAAATCCTCGAGGTGACCGGTGTGCTGTTCGGCGGTCAGTTCCTCGAACTCCGCGTCTGCAAGCCAGATGCGTCCCGACGTCCGGGAAGCCAGTACCTGGGCCGGATCATGCACGGCGAGTTGAACTGTGTAGGGCTCACCGACCAGCACGGCACGCGGCGTCGCTGCGCCGCGCCTCCCCGCCCCCGCCTCTAAATCAATCACGGCTCCGACCGCCCCGCCCGCCGGAACGACGAGATCAGTCGCGAAGCCGCCTTTGACCACGGTTGGAAAACGCGAGCCGACGACGGACAAAACCCGCACTCGGTATGCGCCACCCTCACCGACCGGATACCGCACGTAGTCGATGGGCCGATCCTGAATATCTAGACTGAGGACGCTTGGCTCATCGAGCCCTCCCCCGTCGAGTGAGATAAAGAACCGGTCGGAAGCGTCGGTTACGTTCCGGATCTGAAGAAAAATCTCCTGCTCACCCGTGAGAACGCA
>CAZDBH010000162.1:0-7120 GCA_964503485.1 uncultured Bradymonadales bacterium
AGGCCCCGCAGGATCACCCCCTCCGCCGCCGGGAGCACAGCGAAGTCTGGTGGGATGGTTCGAGCTGGGTTCCGGAGTTCGTTTGGCTCGAAGACTAGCTTCTAGTGGGACGCCTTCGCCGCAAGAGCAACGCTCCCGGAATGAGCAAGAGCAACCAACCAGCCGCATCGCGGTCACTGGTTGCGAGGTTGCAGCTGCACCCTCCGTCAACGCCATCCTCCTCAAGCTCATCCTCGACGGAGGTCACCAGGCCAGTGCCCGGATCCTCTTCGTCGCAGGAGTCGCCGATGCCGTCCGTGTCTTGGTCTTCCTGCTCGGGATTGGCGATCAATTCACAGTTGTCGCCCAGGTTATCGACGCCGTCACCATCGATGTCGCCGTCGCAGACGTCTCCGATGTCGTCTTCGTCGAAGTCCTCCTGCTCGGGGTTGGCGATCAGCTCGCAGTTGTCTTCACTGTTCTCGACGTCGTCGCCGTCAGCATCGTTGTCACAGGCGTCGCCCTCGTAGTTTTCGTCGGTATCGAGTTGGTCGGTGTTTTCGACCAAACGACAGTTGTCCGTGTCGTCCTCGATTGTGTCGCCGTCTGAATCGGTGTCGCGGTAGTCCGGTGTTCCGTCGTCGTCGGTGTCAACCGCCTCGGTGTCGAGCGAGTCGTCACCAGCCTCGTCGATGTCATCGATTCCGTCGTCGTCGGAGTCGAGCTCCAGTGCGTCGATTTCGCCATCGTCATCCGAGTCGAAGGGCTCGAGAATGTCGCCGACCTCCTCCCCGTCCGAGATGTTGTCGAGGTCGCTGTCGACGTTCATGGGGTCGAGCTCCCAGGCGATCTCATCGTCGTTCAACAGACCGTCACCATCGATATCGAGGTCGCAGGCATCGCCTTCACCATCTTCGTCGAGGTCGTCCTGTTGGGAATTCTCGGTCACGCGGCAGTTGTCGGTGTCGTCTTCGACGTCATCGTCGTCACTGTCACGATCGCGATAGTCGGGCCATCCGTCTTCATCACTGTCTACTGCGGCGGTGAGTAGATCGTCGTCACCAGCCTCGACACTGTCTGGTTGGCCGTCCTCGTCTGAATCGAGGTCGAGTGCGTCCAGCAGGTCGTCTTCGTCTGAATTGCGTGGTGAGTCGAGCCTGCCGACTTCTTCTAGGTCGCTGATGGTGTCGCCGTCACTGTCGGACGTGGTCGGATCGAGGTTGTTTTCGACCTCCCAGGTATCGGGCAAGCCGTCCCCAGCTCCATCATCGTCACCGTCCAGATAGGAAACCGTAACGGATACGACCCGAGAGACCTCGAGTAAGCCGTCACTTGCGAACAAAGTCAGCTCCCAGACCTTGGCCTCTTGATATACCGGTGTCCATGCAACCTCGCCGGTATCAGCGTTTTGAGTGGCGTGACCTGGCAGCCCAGTCACCCGGTAGAAGAGGTCGTCTTCGTCGGGATCGGTCGCTGTCACAGTAAATGCCAATTCGGTGCCCTCAACGGCAACCAGGCTCTCTGCTGGTTGCTCGAGATCAATAATTGGCGCGTCGTTTTCGCCAACCACTAAGATTGTCGCGGTATCGGACACGTGGTTGCCGTGGTTCACAGTTAAACGGACGACTCGGTCGGCAGTAGACGGGTTAGCTGTGTTTGTATTGGCGTAGGTCACAGCGCGTAATGCCGTCTGGTATGCCTCGGCGTCGCCATCGCCAGTGAGCGTCAACACGCCAGTGAGGGACTCGTATTCGCCGGAGATACCTCTGACGGAGGCCAGGGCCAGCACATCCTCCCCAAACTCGAACCCTTCAGTAATCGACACCGAAGCGCTGACGATGTTTGGGCCGTCGATATCGGTCAGAGCCAACCCCTCAGATACAAGTACCGGACTGTCCTCTTCGGTATAGGTGATGCTGTTCCCCGCAACCAGCACGGGCGCATCGTTGACTCCGGCGACATCGAATCTCAACCTGCCTTGCGGGGGTCCAGTGTCTGCAGAGTCGCGAATAAGAACGGAGGCGTCCACGTTTTCCTCGTTTTCGGCCTTCGGAAGGAACGTGAGATCTACCAGGGCAGTGTTGACCACCGTAACGCTGCCCGTCACCGACCACACACCCGAGTCTGAACTGTACGATTCACCAGAACCTGAATCGGCGCTGAAATCGCCAACAGTGGGATCTGCGAGGGTCACGATGACCGATATCGTCTCGTTGCTGTCCGGATCTGAGACCACTATCGGTTCGATCTCGACTGTCTCATCGCCCTCGGAGTACGAGATCGTCTGGTGAGTGTTGGTCGCAGAGACGACATCGTTTGCTGGTGTGGGATACAACTCAGACCGGATGTCTTCGGGGCCGGTCCCGGCCGCGTCCTCGAGGTGCAGGGTCAGTGTGGTGGGCGTATCCCAGTTTCTGGTAGGGATGAACGTTGCTCCCGCCAAGGCAGTTGTAAGCGCACCTGGAGAGCCGGTGAACGACCAGACGCCCTCATCCGACAGGGTCGCCCCATCGCTCTCGTCTATGGTCAGAACGCCAGCAGCTGGATCGGCGAGGCTCAGCGTTAGAGTGACGGTGTCATCCGTATCAGGATCGGTAACTACCGCATCCGTTAGCGAGACGCTTCGTGCATCCTCGGGAAATACGGTTCGAACTGGCCAACGAGTGATTGTGGGAGGCTGGTTGGTGCCCGTCACATCTAGAATGATCAGGCCGTCTGGACCGGCTCCGGCCTGGTCGCGGATGGCCACTACAATCTGAGTATCACGATCGTTGCGAGAGTCGGGCGCAAAGGTCAGACTTTCTAGGAGCGAGGTCACACGTGCGGGAGTGCCTGTCAGTTTGAGGATTCCAGTTTCTGGGTCATAGAAGTCACTGGTCAGGCTTCCGTAGGACGGATCGCGTAGCGTCAATTGGGCGGTGATGATGTCGGACGAATCGACATCCGAGACAGCGATATCGCCGATCGCCACGGCTCGTGTTCCCTCCTCGTAAGGCAGAGTCTGTTCGAGGTTGGTGGCAGTGGGAGCATCGTTTTTGGGGACCGCAACAAATGTGAGTGTGCCAGCTTGGACGATTGAACGGTCCCGAACCGTCACGGTTGCTTCAAAGCTGCCATCGTAGTTTTCCGCCGGTATGTAGGCGAGCTGCGAGAGGACGTCGTTTACCTCGGCGACCGTCCCAGAGGTCGACCAAACCTTTCTACCCCTGTCCCAGCTAGAGTCTGCATGATCGCTGAACCGGCCACTGGCCACGTTCGAGATCGCGACCGCGATTTCATCGCCCGTGTCGGGGTCGGTCACAACGATGTCTGCCAGGTCCGCACTTGCTGCGTCCTCGTCAAATGTGATGGTTTGATCGAGGTTTGTTGCTGATGGGCCATCGTTGTCCGGGTCGACGTTCAAGGAGATCAACCCATCCCGTGGCCCAGTACCGGCGCGATCGGTGATGTGAACTGCGATACTGCCGTTCATATCGTTGTCTTCGGCTGGCTCGAATACCACACTGGCGATCAGCGCGTTGACCTCCAGTACCGATCCGGATGCGGTCAGAACGCCCGTCTCTTCAGAGGCGCCCCGAATCGTTCCCAGATTACGATCGGAGAGGGTGAAGGTCACAGTAATGATGTCATCTGTGTCTGGATCAGCAACGGTTATCGGCTCGAGCGTTACCCCGGAACCCTCGTCGTATGTGTGCTCTTGGTTGTGGTTTTCTGCGGTCGGCGCATCGTTTACTGGTGTGACGTTAAAAGTAATCGTCCCTCGTCTGCTCGCACCCACACTGTCTACTACGAGCGCACCGATGCTTACGACCTGGTCGTTGTCTTGGGCCGGTTTGAAGACCAGGTCCGCTAGAGCGGCGTTGGCTTCCGAAACGGAGCCTGAGTAAGTCCAGATGCCAGAACGATAGCGACCAGCACTCGAACTCAGCGAACCGGCGTCCTCGTTTGGATTAACGAAGTAGAGCGATATTCGCTCGTCGGTATCGGCATCAGAGACCACCATATCCGTCGTTTCGACCGTCTCGGTCCCTTCGACGTATTCTTGGGTCTGGTTGAGGTTTGTTGCGCTCGGTGGATCGTTGGACGAGCGCACGGTAAGTATGATCTCCCCGTCATCAGGTCCAGTACCGGCCTTGTCCTCGATATGCACGGTCAGGGTCACGGTTTGGTCATTGTCGGTCTCAGGAAGAAAAGAGAGCGCTGCCAAGGCAACGTTGATCTCATGGAGGGATCCGGTGAACGACCAGACGCCCCGCTCATAACTGCCGCCGCCTGCTGTAGACAGCTCCCCTCTGGTTGGCTCATCGACCGTGATCGTCGCACTGAGAACATCGTCGGTATCGACGTCTGCGACCACAATATCGTCAAGTTCGACTTCTTCGGCTCCCTCTATGTAGGTCGGCTCGCCCGACATATTGGTCGCGGTGGGTGGATCGTTGACCGGCTCCACTATGAGTTGAATTGTGCCCGATTCCGGGCCGGTCCCCGCCGCGTCCCTGATCACTGTCGAGATTTCCCCGTCCAAATCATTGTTGGTGGTGGGGAGGAAACGGACGCTGGCCAATATGGTGGTTACCACACTTGGTGTGCCAGTGACGGTCAAAACGCCGCTTTCGTCGCTGTTGATGGAACCCAGCCGGCCGGTCAGCCTGCCAATCGATGCTGGGGTCAGGGTTAACTCGGCCGTGATCGTATCGCTGGTGTCGGGATCAGCAACCGAGATGTCTGGTAGGTTCACTGAGATCGCACCCTCAGTGTAATTCACAGTGCCGGATAGGTTCTCAGCAGTCGGTGGGTCATTCTCGGGAACAACGGTCAACTTGATTGTTCCCGCGGCGGGCTCCTCAGCCGCCCTATCGACGATGTGTACCGCGATGTTTGAGTCGCGATCGTTCTGTGTGTCTGGCAAGAACGTAACGCCCTCGAGTGCCGAGTTTACTGCATTGAGACTCCCAGAAATCGTCCAAACTCCGGTGTCGTCGCTGTATGTGGCCCTGTCGTTTGCCGAGAGGGCTCCAGTGGTCGGATCGTCTAGTGTGAGGGTTGCCGTCCATTCGTCGCTCGTGTCCGGATCGGAAACCACGATATCGCCCAGGGCGACAGACCTGGTGCCTTCGGAGTACTCGATTTCTTGGTTTCGCCTAGTTGCTGTGGGCAAGTCATTTACTGCGGTGACATCCAAAGTGATGATTCCCGGTCTCGGTCCCGTACCAGCCTTGTCGGAAACCCTGACAGTGATCGACGTGTCAACATCGTAGTCTGTCGCAGGTTCGAAGGCGACGAGCCGGAGCGCCGTGTTGACCTGGTCGACACTGCCTACTACTTCCCATACACCGTCTTTGAAGGTTGCGGTCCCCGATGTGGATAGGATTCCCGCATTGTGGTCGGCTAGCGTCAATCGGACCGTAATCTCATCGTCGGTGTCTACGTCTTCGACCACCACATTTTCCAGGTCCACGGACGCATCGTCCTCGGTGTAGGAAACGGGCTCAAAGAATAATCTGGCGGTGGGTGGGTCGTTTACTCCGGTGACATTCAGAGAGATTTCTCCGCCCTCAGCTCTCGCTCCATCGTCGTCAGCGACAGCCGTGTCGATAACTGCGTTTACGTCGTTGTCAGAGGCCGGAATGAATGCTACGGCGGCAAGCGCGGTGTTAACCTGCGACAGCGTACCCGTGGCCCGCCAGACCCCGGTGGCATCTGAGTAAGTGCCCCCGTCTCCGCTCAGAGACCCGGTCGATCGATTCCGAAGCCGAAGGGCGACTACGAAACGCTCGTTCCGGTCGGGATCGGATACCACAATATCTTCGATGGCCACGCTCTCATCGCCCTCGGTGTAGCCAAGGGTTTGGGTCATATTGGTTGCAGTCGGGTCGTCGTTCTGAGGTTGGACATCGAGTGTAATCAAGCCTCGAAGCAGCCCTCCGGGAGGCACTCTACCCGTGTTTGCGATCGTCACGGCGATGGTGGCATCCGTATCGTTGTCTTGAAACGGCTCGAATGAGACGTCTGCGAGGGCGGCATTAACTTCCGAGAGGGAGCCTGTTACGGTCCAAACACCTGTATCGCCATTGAAGGTCTCGCCGTTCCCGCTGTCGGCCGTTAGGTCCCCAATCTTGGCTGACAGGCTCAACGTGGCGATCACCTGGGCTCCAGTGTCGACGTCACTAACAACAATATCAGTAATGGCAACGGGCGACTCATCCTCGATGTACGAGACGGTGAACGTACGTGAGGTGCTCGTGGGCAGGTCGTTTACAGGAGTGATATCGATGGAAATGGAACCATCCTCGCCGGCCAGGCCATACTGGTCGACGATTCCGACGGCAATAGTCACATCCTGGTCCCAGTTCGCCGCTGGTTTGAAGACCACGCCTGATAGGGCCTGATTCACTGAACCGAGGTCGGCGGTGATCCGCCAAACGCCACCAGAGAACACCTCACCGTTGCCGCTGTCTGCGGTGAGTTCTCCCGCATCGGCGTCGCTGAGGGTCATCGTAACCGTAACAGAGTCGCTATCGCGGTCCGTGGCCGTGATGTTGTCGAGGTCGAGGCCCGCTGAATCCTCTATGATCTCATGAGCCTGGGTGAGTGGCCGGAGCGCGGGTGCTCTGTTTGGCTCGCGGAAGACGTAGAACACGTCGTCGACACACACGTCGCCTCGACCTGCCCTATGCGACACGAGGATGTGATCGACGCGAGGCCAGTTCAGGGTTACCGCCTCGTATTCGCCCGTAGAAGTCGTTGTGTACTGACCACTGCTGACTCGAACGCCATCCACCCAACCGATAAACTTGATGACCGATCCCGGGTTTTTGGCCCTGAGGTACAGTCTGGTGACATTCATGTCGTTGTCGCCTTCCAGAAAGAGGTCATCCCTCTCGGGCATGACTTCCCAGCAGCCCTTCGACTCACCGCGAGGCTGCACATCGGTGAGCGTTCCGGGGTCCACCTTCCAGGCCGCTCCATCCTCTAGCCAGCTATTGAACCCGGGCTCGTCGAAGTTGATCGACGGAGTCTGTGCTGTCGCACTGCTTGCAGCGAAAGCGGCTGCGATAAAGAAAAGCGAGACCATGAAAGGTAGTGAATAGCGGGATGACATTCTGTTCTTCTCTCTTTCTGCTGTTGCGGCAGCTTAATA
>CAZDBH010000162.1:7220-15960 GCA_964503485.1 uncultured Bradymonadales bacterium
AATAGCGGGATGACATTCTGTTCTTCTCTCTTTCTGCTGTTGCGGCAGCTTAATATCAGAACTGCGCTCTGAATTCGACGGAAATTTGTCGTCGGAAATCGAGTAAAAACGCAGCCTAGGTTTGCTAGGAGCCGTCTTGGGATTAGAACTACACGGCAAAGCCTGCTAAATAGAGTCCTTCCGTTTGTCGCGAGTGACCCATGACCATTAAGACGACCTATCGCTTACTTCTTCTCTGCATTGTTGCCACCTCGACCGCCTGCAGCGACGAGACTGAGGAGGGAATCACCTGCGAGGCGAGCTGTCCGGACACTGCCTCGAATGATGCCGCCTCTACCGACAGTTCTGACGCGGAGGCTGACCTCGATGCGACCGAACCCAGCGACGCCACAGATGTCGATGGCGCCGAACTCACCGATCTGTTGGAACTCCCGATCGATGAAGCCGGCCCATTGCGAACTGGGTATCGCACCTGGGAAACCGCATACGAGCCGAGTGGTCGATCGGAGCGAGCGATTGATATGCATGTGTGGTACCCGACCGATGCCGCTCACGATGACACCACTGACTTCCCCACCTATCTCGGTCTGGTCGACGACCGTGAGACAATTATCGAGGCGACTCCGGCGGTGCCCGTGCCCACAGCCGGTTACCCGGTTTTGCTCTACTCCCACGGCAGCCTCGGTTTTCCTCAGGATGTCTACAAGCTAGCGGGTTATCTGGCGAGTCACGGGTGGATGACCATAGCGGTTGGCCACGCCCCGAATCGAATGTCTGATGGCCTAACGAATCTACCCGTCACCCACTGGCACGATCGGGCCGCCGACCTCACCGCCGCCCTCGACGTGGTGGAGGCACTGGCCGAGGACAGTCCACTCTACGGACTTGCCAACCTCGACCAGGTATTCGTTTCTGGCCACAGCCGCGGAGCCTACGGAACGTGGGCCGTCGGTGGAGCAACCTACGACGTGGCCGGCATCCGTGAACAATGCGCCAACGACGACTTCAACGGTGAGTGCAGCGAAGCAGACATCGCCCGATTCGAAGACGGGTTCGGTGACGATCGAATCGTGGGGATTCTGCCAACCGCCGGTGATGGCCACCCCAACTTGTTCAGAGGGGTCAATGGTATGAACGACGTTGAGGTGCCCATCCTCATGATGTCTGCCGAGCTCGACGTCAGCCTCGGGCCCCTCTTTGAGAGCCTAGACGACAGCCTCGACCTGACCTGGGTCGAACTGGCCGAAGGATGCCATACGCTCTTTACCTTGGGCTGCAATCCGACTCAGGACGAGCTTGGTTTCCCGAACATTGCCACGTTATCCCTGGCCTTTGGGCGCCGAGTAGTCTTGGGAGACGAGTCGGACAGAACGCTCGGCGTTCTGGATGGGTCGATTTCGCTCTCGGATCGGCTGTCGTTCGAAACAAAGTAGCCTGGCGCGCACCTGGCACTCCGAACTCCAAACCGCCAACTCTCAACTCCAACTACTCACTACCAACTGATTAGTTCATCTGGCAGATAAACGGCCGACTGCTTCTACAGCCTTCGTCGTTCCATCCTCCGGCAGGTCTGATCTCTATGCAGTCTTCGTTGCCGCTGTTGTTGGGCTCTTCTGGGTCCCAGTTTCGATAGCCTGCCGCGCTGCCGTTCGACCACTCGTAGTTGCCCTCGTTGTCTCGATCGTTGAGGCCAATCCAGTGGTTTTGGCTGAGCCCGATCATGTGGGTTAACCAGTCGTTTTCGAGTTGGTTCTCGATAACGTACATGGTCGCGTCGTAGGCTATGCAGATACTGCGTGCGTCGGTCCATTTGTCGGTAGGGCCAAATCGAACGCAGTGGCCACTCGGGTCAAAGTGCCCCGCACAGTCCCGTCTGCGGACGCACGATGAGCAGGTCTCAGTGTCTTCATCGCAGCTTTCCCAAGGGGCTAGCTCACCGTCGCCGCAGACAGCTGCACCGGGGCTCGTGCCATAGCAGGCATCGGGCTGTTGAGACCAACCGTCGACCGTGAGCGTGCGGTCATTATCGCTCGAGTCAGCGATCTCCGATTCAGAGATGCCGTCCAGGTGATACAGCGCGACTGTTTGTTCGTCTGAGTCGAGAAATCGTGTTGGGGTGAAGGACTCGTCGTATCGGGCGGTTTCCGAGAACCTCACTTCGTCGATCAGGCCGCTCACCGGGTCGAGATTGCCCTCGGAGCCAAGCCAGATCAGGCCCGCACCACCAATTTCAGTTCCGTCGTGGGTCTCGTCGATAATCGCCTCTACCCGTCCATCCACAAAGACGGCAGCGCTCCAGGCATCGAATCGCACCGCGGCCAAATGATGCCAACCGTCGGTGAGTGTTGTCGTCCCCACGGCGTCGATTACGACTTCGCCAATCTTAAAGCTGAAGATTGCGACGCCACTCTCGATTTCAACCAAGGCGTAGTCCCCTGAGGACGTATCGCCAATACCGAACAAGGCGCCGTCGGTGCTCGGGCTGACCCAGGCTTCGAGGGTGAAGTTGGAACTTCCCGGTATCCAGGCCGCATCGCTGCTGGTCAGTGTTGTCTCGGCGAGCACGCCGGACCGCAGACGCACACAACTGTCGCAACCATCGCAGGGTGACGAATTGGCGTCGTCGCAGGTCTCGTCCTGCGCGGCATCGACCACGCCGTCCCCGCATGTACTCGGTTGGCAGACGCCACCCAAACAGGTCGCGACGCAAGGCTCGATCAGCTCACCCGCAAGTCCATCACTGGTGCATTGGCGTGAGTCCCCTTCATCGTCACAGTAGGCGCGGTCGGGCTCGCAAACAGGGGTCAGGTCAGGGGTGTCGGGATTGAGGTCAGATGCGTCTCCATCAGAAATGTCCTGGGCGTCGCCCTCGACGAGGTCCTCAGCAATGTCTTCATCCGAATCGGTGTCCAACACAGCATCCTCACCCAGGTCAGTGCCGTCTGCCTCGTCCAGCGTGGTGTCTGGACTCGTATCTTCTGCGTCGATCGGTAGTGCGTCACCGCCGTCAACTGGGTGGGTATCTGGAGTCGAATCAGAGCGGGTATCGGGATCGTAGCTGACACGATCATCGCTGGGGCATTGGGAATCGGCTGCGCACGCCTCGAACCGGTCAATCGCGCTGCGATCGAAACTGCAGCTGAGCTGCGCCGATATAAGAGCTAGTCCGAGTAATATCACGACTCGAGAGTTCATTTCTCACCTCGTTCTCGACACCGAATCACAGGCATGGTGGGGAGGACAGTTGAACCCTTACGTTCGGTGGCGACTTTGGCGGCATTCACCCGAGGCTGTCAACTAGTGCTGTGTTCAGGAACGGCGATCCAATCGTCACGGCGTCCAGACTCGGAACCGTACTTCTTCCCCTCTAGCGACCCGTATCAATCGTTCCGGTTCTGAGAACTCTGCCCGAACCGCCTGGGGGCAAGGCCAATTCTCCCTCGGGAATCGGGGCCTCCGAGTCGATGCGATTTTGTCTCAGTCGCCCAAAGGCAGAATCGACGGAGGGGTTATGGCGGAATCGCGGCGGACCCAAACCGGGGTGCTGTGCCTGGGCCACATCGAGGCTTGTCAGTTCGATTTCACCGGTGTCGTACTGGTAAACGCAGTGTTGCCAAAACGGAGCGGACGGGTCGACGTCGTCAAGCGGTGAGCACGTGAACATGTGAGCGTAGACACCCGTCATGAAGGCGGCATGGCCCTCGAGCTCCAAGCGAATTGGGAGCCCTCGCGGATCGAGCTCTACATCGAGCTCTCCAATCGAGGTTGTGTATCGACTGAAGGTCGCCGGAGTTGTCAGCGGCTGGCCATTGTCCGTCAGCAGTACATGACCGTTGTAGATGATCGCCGCACCCGACGGATTGCTGCGAATCGTGATTTCGCCTTTGAGCTGGGCTGTGTCGTCTGAGGGCGTCGTTCGGGCCGTCAGTTCGGCCTCGGTGTGGGGCTCAGGGGTCATCTGAACTCGGACCTCGGCGAGGAACGTGCCTGACTGTCGGTTCTGCTGCCATTGGGAACCAGGCTGCCCGAACGGGATAACTTCGATCGTCTCAGTCTGGTAGTTGGACTGTCTGACAATGGCAGTATGGGGAACGGTGACATCTACTTCGGTGGCCGACCCCGAGCGGGTTTCAATCAACGTACCCGAGTCACGTGGATTGGGTGCCATTCGCTGGACGCCATCGACTTCGACCAACCCGTATTGTGGGGTGGTGAGTACAATCAGTGCCCCGGTCCTCGGCATATTCGCTAGTCGCTCTGCTTCCCTCTCCTGCTCAGCTCGGCGCTGACTGGCCATCGCTTCGTATCGATCTGAGACGATCTGATCGGCCTCTGGTGACAGGAGAAAGTGGATGCGTGTCTGCAATATTGAGGCTTCGGGTGCTTGATACTCCATCGCCTCACGAACATCTGCCTCGCTCAGCTCCTGTTCTGGAAGGTGGGCCCACCAGGGTGGAACCTGTGCGTCGTCCAACGTCAAGGGCGGAAGTGCTGACTCAACTGGGGGTCTTGTCTCACTGGAGGGGTCGGTTTCTGGCGTCGAGTACGCCTTGCAGGCGACCTGGGCAGTGGCCACCCAAGCCAGTAACGAAAGGATGAGTGCGCGGATCGTATCAGTCCTCATGGTGGTATCCCTCATTCGGCCGACCTCGGAAGTAGCAGCACCGGCCGCGGAAAAAGAGGGGCAGCACTCGAGTCGTCAGAGTCTGTTTGGAAGTCCGTATCGTCGGAATAGTCTGTCTGGGAGCGCACCGTCTGTGACACGTCAATGACACGTAAGACGACATCGAGGGGAGTTTCGCGCTCAGCGACGATATTGATGATGCTGTTGTTTTCGTCCCAGAGTTCGGCCCAATCGGCGTGGGTTCTGATCTGGACCAGCCTGTTGTAGAGGCGGCGGTAGTCCATTTGGTCTACGAGCCGGCCAGCACCGTTGCGAGCACAAACCGTCACCGGAAGGCTACCGCGTAGTGTGGGTATGCCACACCCTTCGAGGGGATCGCCCATACCAGATGCTCGAAAACTCTCAGATTGGGTCAGATCACTGATGGTGAATCCGTCCTCTGTAATGGCGATCAACACACGAGGAGGAATCGCCTCGTCGTCACCCCATCGGTCAATCCGACCCGAGTTTTGGGGCGAGTGAATCAGCAAGCGCTGAAGAGGCGGCCTGCTCGAGGCGGTAGTATCCAGATCTGGGCCCCACAACTCGCCCCACCCGGCATCGACTGTGATGAAACTGAAGTACTGAACTCCTGAGGCCGATGCCGTCATCATTACGTTGGTCAGCAGTTGATAGCTTGTGTCTCGATCGGCGGCGAGCGCGGCCGTTCTATTCTGTGGACCGTCTCTTCTCATCGCCCATCTGGCTTCATCGTGCAGCGCGTTCTCGATGACATTTTGAAGGTCGACGACGATTGGACTCAAACTCGACACCCGAGCGGCGGGTGGAACGTCCCCATCCAGGACAGCCACGCCTCTATCTAGATTGACGCGAACCTCCTCAGACGTAACCGTGATAATCATCTCGTCGGCTAACGGCTCACCAGAGTACGTGGCTGGTAGGCGAGTTTCGGTAGGTTCCTGAGCGATCGCCTCGATCGAAATGAGGAGCGAAGACAAGCCGAGAACCCAGAATATCACAGTCGTTTTCGTGACTTGCAAATTCAACCTCTGTTTGGGTGATGGAGCACCCATCGTGCCGCAGCTATGGCAACGACACAAGACACGGCTTCAGAGTTCTCAGCAGAGAAGCAATGCTATGGGCTTGGGATCAGTGTTGAAAACGAGGGAAATAGGGGTGAGCCCGGGCCTTCGTCCTCAGCTGTGGCGTTCCAAAACGTGTCATCGTCGTCGTATCGGTCCTGGGGGAGCATCTGTCTAGCGACGTCAGCAACTCTGACGATGACTTCGAAGGGGAGGTCGCCAGGACCGCCGATCAATAGAACACCATTGGTTTCGAAGACACGCTGCAGCTCGGGATGTTGCCTGACGAGCACGAGGTAATTGTATAGTTCGCGAAAATCGAGCCGAGATAGGAGGTCGCCGCCCGCATCGGCGCGATTGCAGATCGTTGCAGAGCCGGCCCCCTGCGGGCAACTTGGTATCGGTGAGCCGAGCCCCGTCCGGGCCCAAAGTTCGGTTTGTGCGAGGTCCTCGATCACAAAGCCGGCTTCGGTCACATGTACTGCGAGGTCCGGCAGCAGCCCAAAGGTCTCTTCGCTTTCGTTCATCGGCTGAAAACTTCTGACGGTCGTGTAAGAAACAAGTCCGGGTCCTCGAACGGCTTGGTCCTCGACCCATAGCCCCCGCCAGGAAGTACTCTCCACAGCGAAGCGGAAGTCGACCGTCCCTGCTGCAGTGGCAGCCCACATGACCGCAGCGACCGTGGCGAAGGGCGTCGTTCGATCGAAGGCCAACGTGACATAAACCGTTGGTATGCGCAGATCGGCCAAAAACGTGAGATGCTCTTCCTGTGGAACTTGATCGGCCAATGCCCGCTCAAACGCGTCGACTAATCGGGGTGCAATGGGGCTGTTCGGCGCCTGAAAATCCACTGGAGCAATGTAGCCTTGCTCGAGCTCGAGAACGGACCTTTCCTCGGGTGCGATACTGTCCGTGCCCAGTTCGAGCGTCACCTCGAGCACAATCTCGTTGGGGGTGATTATCCCGACCAACTCGCCTGGTTCAGGAAGCCCAACTCCAGTACTGCGGACAAAGGTCAACTCGTCCGGAACAGCGACCGGCGGCTGTGCGAGCTCCTCTGGCGGTGATTCGACGGTTGGTGCTGCTGAACAGGCCGCCAGACATAGAGCCATGAGAACGGAGTTTAGGACCTTCAAGGAATGGCTCCCGGAAAGTCGGGGACAAGGAAGTCGATTGCACGCTCTAGTAAGCCAGCCTCACCGCACTCGATGGGTGTGGATTCGGGACTCGGATTCCGGCCGGTGCGACGCGCCTCTTGGTCGTAGTTCTCCATCGCCTGACAACCCAGAATGCGAATGACCACAAGCTCAGCGAGATACCGTTGCTCGGCCACAATCCGGGCGCGCGCTTGTCCCGGAGAAACCCCATCCCCGATGACGTGTTGAATCATGCGGGCATTCGATTCTTTGGCAAGTTCGGCGAGCAACTCCGGATCGAGGTCCTCTCCACTGTAAGTCGAGGCGTCCTCGGAGCGGAGCGTGAAAGAGTGTCCAACACCGCTGATGCAGTCCAGCCACAGCACGCGATTACCTATCTGAGCCGAGTCTGTCGCACCTTCGTGCGGTCCCTCGAACCAGTCCAGTTCTACTGGTGAATAGCCCTGCGAAATGGTCCACCCACCGTCCTCGCGTGCACGGGCGTTGGGGGAAGTCGAGGCGAGCGCTTCGAAAATCTCCCAGGAATAGAACTTGTGGACTTCGCCGTCTGGGAACCGGACGTGCCATTCGAGTATGGCCTCGGGGTCGAGCATCCCCGGTTCCGAGATAACTTCGACGCCTTGCTGCTGGGCGGCAGTCTGAGCCGTACGCAGACCGTTCCACAGAAAGAGCCGGCCCTGGGCACGCCAGGGTGCCTCCCTCCGGGCTCTGTATCGCTCGCTGGGCTCCGCCCGTGGGACCGGCGTACTACTTTGGCTGGTGTCGCCACCCTCGGACGACTGAAGCTGCACCACGGTTCCACCCAACATCCCGCGGGCCTCATCGCCCTGTCCGCGAGCCGATGCGCTCCCGACGTTCCCACCTAGAGCTGGCCCTGTGAGCTTGTTTGTGGCAGGAGAGGTGTCTTCTCTGCGTTTCTCAGCGGTTTTCATCTCGATCACTCCAGCAGGTATAATGATACGTAAGTACTGTTTCAGGGTCCGTCAAGCGGCCCTTCTGTAGGGCGGTTTCAGCGAGAACGGGACGTTGGTCCGGTTGTGGGTCAGGCATCTCGATCCCCAAGAGGTAGTTCACGTCTGGTTGTCGGGAGTTTTCTCGATTTGTTGCGTAGGAATTCGATAAATTTTTGTAATTACTCATAAAAGACGGGGAGCGGTGGGTTGCCGCAGCGGCCGAAAGAGCCGGCTCGCTTTCAGAACGGCCGGTGTGCAGCCTTTTCGTTGACCCTGCGGGGTCCGCTTGATAGACCAGTCGCAGGTCTTCGCTATTCAAGGAGCGACAGATGGAAGGACTACCTGGAAAACTTCGGTTCTTTTGTCCCCACTGCGACCACAAGCTCTCATTCCTGGACGGTGCGATCGTTAAACTCGTGGGACGTCTCCACGCCGAGACATTTAGTGCGAGAACGATGATCTACATTCCAGCGACGCTCGGTGCCTACGGGGCGATCGTCGGTGATGGCGTTCGGTTGAAGGACGGGGCTATGGTGGAATTCGAGTGCATCAACGGCGCCTGTAAGGCCGACTTGACCACCGCCTACGATGAGAAGCTCGCGGAGATCAAGCTCCGAGACGGAAATGACCGCGAGTACGTGGTCATTTTCAATAAGATCTACGGCAAGCGCGCAACGTTCTTGGTTGATTACAAGAAGAAGTCGCTGATCAAGTCATATGGTGATGACGCCAGCGACTTCGAGCCGGATTTCGACAAACGGATCAATTTCTTTGGGAGTTGAGCCGGCTCTTCCTTTCCCTTTCTCCTTTCTCCTTTCTCCTCCGCCTTTCCCCTTTCGCCTCGACCCTTTCGCCTCGACCCTTTCCCTTTCTCCTCCGCCCTTTCCCCTTTCTCCTTTCGCCTCGACCCTTTCCCTTTCCCTT
>CAZDBH010000163.1:0-15892 GCA_964503485.1 uncultured Bradymonadales bacterium
GCATTACATACTCAAGCGGCAAATGTGCGAGCATCTGGAGACCTCCCGGCCCGGGGTACGGTGGGGACTTCCGTCAGCGCAATCAGTCTGAGTGTGTCGGATATTTTCGGAAACCCAGTTCCTGGCCTCGAGCTCACCGTCGACGATCCGACCGATGGTACGATCGAGCCGTCACCGCTCATGACTGACGAGTCGGGGGAAGCCACTCTCACGTGGACACTGGGGCCAACGGCCGGCCAACAAACCCTGAATCTACGCGCTCCGCCGAGCGCATTGTTTAGCCACGAAGTAGAAGCAGTAGCGGATACCGATCACCCGGTCATCACGGTTACTTCGGGCAACGAGCAAACTGGAATTCGCGGAACCGTGCTGGAAACCCCTATCACATTTAACATCGCCGATCGGTTCGGAAACCCGATCGATACGCTCGTCACCGTCGAGGCTGCTGACGCCAACATCGGGCTCAGCGAGGCGTCCGCTGGTGACGGCACCGCAAGTCTCAGTGAGAGCACGGACGGAGCGGGCGATTTGGTGGTGTATGTGCTGCCTCGGGAGTTTGGTGCCGGAGAGGTCAGCGCACGGGTTGGCGAGCTCGAGCCAACCACGGCGACCTACTCAGCAGCGACCGGACCACCCTCCGCCATCAGAATCGAGCCGTCTGAGGTGCCCGTCCGAGCACACATCGAGCGGGACACCGAGATTACGGTGACGATTTACGATTTCGGCGACAACCCAGTTCCCGACGTCACAGTCGTCGCCGAACACGCCTCGGACGTCCTGTTCTCGGTCACACCGGGTTCGGCAACAACCGACGCAAACGGGGAAGTTGTGTTTCGCGTCCTGGGCGGAGAGGAACCGTCTCTGACTTGGTGGATACTGAGCTTCCAAGCTGGGGACGTTCGCAACTATATATATGTAACTCTCTACGATGATCCGGTCACGTTGATACAGGGGCCACTTCTTCTTCCGGACGACGTGTTGCCGGGCGACGAAGTACAACTATCCGTGAAAGCAACCGACAGCAGGGGTTCGGACGCCGACCAAGTTTCTATCTCCTGGGAGGTCACACGAGGTGACCTCGAACTGAACATGTTCGAGTCAGTAACGAGAGAAAGTGGCGAAGCCGCTGCGGTTGTGATTCCACACGGCGAGGGGCCATGGGAGGTCACAGCCTCTGCCCTAGACGGTGAGGGCGAAACGCTCACGTTCTCCTGGACGCTGATGGAGCGAACGCACCGACTCGACAATGTCGACCCGACGCGTGTCATTGCCGGGACCGGCGTCGAACTCGAGTTAGAAGGGGAGGGATTCCGAGCTGATTCTCAAATCGTTTGGGGGGAGATGCTACTCGACCCCACTTCGCATAGCCGAACCATCCTCAAGGTTCCGATCAATGCCGCGTACGTTGCCACCGGGCCGACGGAGGTGTCTGTCTTGACGGCAGACGCCGAGACCGATTCAATCGTTGTGTACGCTGGCTCGCTGGATACGCCCTGCAACACTGGCGAGGATTGCATGTCGGGGACCTGCACCGCGCTTACCTGTGAATCTGGAAGCATGGTCCGCATCGACCATGGTAGCTTCGTTTTGGGTTTCACCGACGAAGGCACGACCCATCACCCCCCTCATTGGGTCGTCGATGGCGAAGACTTCTATATCGAAGCCCTCGAAGCGGTGCCCTCAGACTACGGCGGAGAAGGCAGCACACCAATCGACGACGTGACGTGGTTCGAGGCGCTCGAGCTGTTGAATCAGCGATCTGCCGAGGAAGGCTATTCGGAGTGTTACAGCTTCATTGGATGCGAACTCGACGATCGGACTGGAAGGACCTGCGACGAGATTACCTGGCACACCGACTGCGTCGGGTATCGGCTTCCCAGCGAAGCCGAGTGGGAGTACGCTGCCCGAACCGACGACCCTGCCCCTGGAATCGCGTGGTATTGCGGAACAGAGGAGTCCTGTGTCGAGTCGATCGCGTGGTGTGATGGGGCAACTCACGCTTCTGCCGAAAAGGACCCCAACGACTTTGAACTGTACGACATGATCGGCAATGTCGCCGAGTGGGTTTGGGACCCCTTTGGCCCCTACACACAACCCGATCAACCCGATCCAACTAGCCTATGCGAAGACGGGCTGTGCACCATCGTGCCCGACGATGATTGGCAAGTGGTCGCGCGCTATGGATGCGACGGGGTCTATGTCAGAGACAACCGAGACCCAACGGAAGAGTCAGAAAACGAAGCCGGATTCCGAGCTGCTCAGCGATTCTAGTCGCACTACTCGAGCCCTTCGCAGGCCTCCTCCCAATCCGAATAGAGATCGGCAACCTCTGTCATGGGTGTCCAGCTCAAGTAGCCGGCTTCGACGAGTGGATCGACCGTGTCGGTCAGCATCTGGTCCCAATAGGCCAGGTCCCGCTCGAATTGCTCACCGAAGGTCAGCTCACCGGTGCGTGCGTTGTAGCTGATGTAATCGTCTGTCCGATCGTCTGGTTCGTAGTGGCCCACGTGGGTCACGAAGTAGAAGGTGTTGACCCTCCCCGGCGTTGCATGCGCGATGAATTGACCCAGAATGCCGGGCAGCCGTACCGGCAGCCGTTCGATCTGGCGACTCAGCGCCTGTCCCCAGCCTGGAACATAGACGATGTCCGTCTCCGGGTCATGGGTCAGAAAGGTGTCGACGTTGTACAGCGGGTGTGCATCCGTCGGGCGCCACGGATTGACCATCAGGGTGTCATAGGTCCGTTGGTTGAGAAAGCTCTTGTACCCAGACCAGGTTCTCATCGGCACCTCTCCTAGGCGACTGCCAACTTCAAAGTCGAAATTCCCGTTGTGATCGGTGACAGCCTGACCTGATGCGTCCTCAATCAACTCCTGAAGCCCGGTGATGTATTCGATTACATCGTCATCATCGATGTCGTCATCCCAACCCCGCTGGCAAGCAGCCGCGCTGCGAAGTACGCCCTCGGGATCGCGACAATTGGGACCATGGGTATGGGTGGAGTAGGCCACATTGTAGTCCTCGCTCAATTCCTGCAGGAGGCCAGGGTGAAATCCGCCCTCGGCAGCTTCGATCCAATCGTGCTCCGGTTGGATGGTGAGGAAGCCGCCGTGCTCGTGAAGAACCCGCGCCAATTCTCGGAAGATTGCTGTCTGTTCCTGAAAGTAGGCCTCCTGCGTTTCGAGATTCTGGGGGTCCTCGATATGAATCAACACGCTCATGTGTACCGGCGCTGCGGGCCGATTCGGCACGTTGATGCCGCCCACCACTCGCCCTTCCCCCTCGTCGAACTCGGCGGGCTTCCACTGTCGCCACTCCGAGACGGCATCATCGAAGTGAATCGTCATATCGGGCCCAACGTCCACTGAGATCAGTCCATATTCGTACGACGTATTGACCTCGGCCGAGATTCTCAGCTCCGTCCACTCGCTGCCGACTCGCACCGACTCACCCTCCACTAGTTCGTCGCTGTTCCCCTTTACAAAAAGTAGGTCGAGAGTGAGGGTGGCGGGCCCACCCGGGGAGCGTACCCAAATGGACTCCTGCGTATCTTCCCCCTTGTCCACCTCGAAGCGGACGGTGAAGGTGCCGCCCTGGTTCGAGGTCGCAGCCACTTCATAGCCCCAGTCACCCGTTCGTGCTGCGTCGCGCGTGCGCGTCAAAGTCGCCGGACGCAGCTCCCGCCCGGGCTCATCGAGCTCGACAACTCCCGACTCGGTTTCAAAGCTGCCGTCGACCATCCAGTCCAGCCAGATCAGGTAGTTCTCGGACACCGACCCGTAGTTGGGTGCGGGAGTCGAGCACGTTTCTGAGGTGACAGTTCCGTCCGGTGAGACGTCCTCAGGGGGCCCATCGGGCTGACTATCCTCACTCGTGTCCACTCGCAGGTCTTCGCCCGAGTCCGGATCTCCACCATCTTCAACCCCCGTATCAGCGGCGTCTAAACCGCCGAGATCAATCTCATTGTCGGTATCAGTGACGTCCACAGTCGTTTCGTCATCACTGCCGGCCGAGTCCGAACTACTCGAGCAGCCCGCGATCATTCCATTTGCAGCGATGAACATCAGGCCAATGGCAGCGATGAAAACCAGGCCATACTTTCGGTGCGCTGTTCCGGTCGATTGCAATGTCTCTTCCTCTGGGTAGGTGAATGCTGACATCAGAGTTCCTCCGCCGCTCGCTGAAGCGTGAAGACGTTGATCGGTCGAAAACGCTCAGGGTGTTCGACCACGTAGACCACGGCGTCTTCGTAGATTTCCCACAAGTTGTTGATTTGCTGTTCAGGTTTATAGCGAATCACGCCCTCGGATGCATCCAAGTCGAATGGTGGGTCGAGCCGACTCGACTTGGTGCGGTCCTCGTAGAACACCGGCCACCAAGCAGTGTCCTGGGTGTACCAATTGTTCTCGTGGAACTTGATGTTGACGTAGATGGTGTCATTGCAAACACTTGGCGCATCGCATTCTTCGGCGATCCGATCCTCCAACACGTCGCTGGCTACTTCTCCTCTGCGGTACTCATACAGCTTGATTTCGACTTGCTCCGGACGAAGCAACGAGCCGTTGGATCGATCGCCGAGGTCGTAGTGACGCCCATGAGCGACTTGAAATGTGGCGCCCAGATCGCGAAACACCCGGAAGATAGTCGATGTCATGGGTCCGCCGCTGTTTGTCCCAACAGCGGGAGGCTCGTAGCCCATGAGCTCGGCGAGATAGGCATAGCCCCCCTGCGAGTCCCCGGGAACGCCCCACTCCAAATCGAGGGAGTGGGTCTCATACTCCATAACCGCATCGTAGAGATCTGCGTCAGAGAGGTCTCCCAATCCTGCGTGGTCGAAGTTGGGATAGTACGGCGCGGGCGGTCTGACGTGGTAGGAGACTGCCACGAGATCCGAGTCGCGCATACGGGTTATGAGTTCGGGGTAGTCAGACTGATACACCTGAACCATCGGGTCCGTGAGATAGATATCGACCGGTACGTCGTAGCGTTCGTGAATATCGATGACACGGTTCAGCGTCGCCACGCTATCTTCGACAAAGACCCAATCGTGGGTGTTGATCGTGAACATGACCTGCATTTCGTCTCCGGTCCACGCATCGGCTTCTGACGAATCCGCAGTGTCCGCTTCGATATCACCGTCAGTCTCATCGATCGCATCTTCGGTCACGTCACTTTCATTCGCGTCGGCTGTCGACTCGTCCGCAGACTCGTCCGGTTCATCCACAGTCTCGAAATCAACCTGAACGTCGCTGTCGTCATCGATCGAAACATCGGAGTCGGGTGAGTCAACGTAAGTTGCGTCTGTGTCCAGTTCGGCACTCGAGCCGCCTCCGCTCGAGCTCGTTCCGCACGCAAGGAGAAGGGTCGATGCGAAGACCGCGGCCGCCAGCGCACAGCGGGTTTTTATTAGTGAATTCATAGGGTTCCTCATTGTATTTTATCAGTGTAATTCGACCGCCCTGAGTAGTGAACCACCCACAGCGAATACCACTCACAATGTGGAAACCCCGGAGAGTCACTCGTAAAAAATGTTGTTTACAAAATAGTTGCGAGTTGGGAGTTGGCCGGTCAACTAGGCCTTGACTTGCTCGACGTTCGAGTTAGACTGACTGGTAGTCAGTGACAAGTTGTCACGTGACGAGAGGATCAGGGGAAGAGACATGCCCACAGAAGCAGTTACAGGCCGAAAGGCGCAGAAAAGAGCGACCAGAAAGAAGATCCGAGCGGCGGCGCTGGCTTGTTTTCGAGAGCATGGCTTCAAAGAAACTTCGATTGGGGTGATTACGAAGGCCGCCGAGGTCGCGCACGGCACGTTTTACGTCCACTTTCAAAGCAAGGAAGCCCTTCTAGAGGAGTGCCTGAACGAGTTCAACGAGGGTCTGGTGGGGCGCTTGTTACCCATCTGGCAGGCCGGTTCGGTTGACGAACGGGAGCAGTTGATTCGCGATATCGCTGGAGCCATGTTGGACTACTGGTCGGAGCGCAGTGACTTCGTGTTGGTCTACGCCCAGCGCATCAACACGGGAGTGGGCCTCAACGAGTTGCGCGATGGCATCAACCCGCCAGTCGCAAGCATGCTCGAGCTCTGGTTGGACGACGTCGTTGGGGACCGATCCAGGGACGCCGTCTCGACTCGGCTTGTAGGCCAGGCCCTGTTGGCGATGTGGGTTCGTGTGGTGCTTCAATACCTGTTCTCTGAAGCGGTCGATCGCGCTGCCGCCGTAGAGACATTGGTCGCCATGACAGACGGCGCCATCAACAGTCTGCTTCGAGGAAACGACTGATGTTGCCTGCTCGCTCGCTACACTCCGACAATCGGCAGATGTGGGTCGACGGTGGAACGATCGTCGCGGGGAGCGCTGCAATTTCCCTTTGGGCCCAGCACCTCACCCTGATGAGCGTACTCGTCCCGGTGCTCATAGCCGCTCGATTCGCCGTTTGGAACCGTTGGGCCAAACGAGCCAATCAATCACTTCTGCACGAAGCGCTCTTCTTCCTATGCTGCACAGTGCTCGGCGCTTTCAACGACTGGAATTCGGTGGTTCACCACCAGATTTACGACTACACGGTGCCCCATTTTTTTCCGGGATTCTCCACCATTCCCATCTGGATGCTTCTGTTCTGGGGCATGGCTCTTCGGTTCATCGCGACGTTCGCTAACTGGGAGAGGCCCCAGTCGGGTACGCGAGGCGACGAAAAACTGGTCGCCGGCAGGATTCGTGGGCCGGTCGTTCGCATGATGTTCATGCTGGGTCTCGTTCTAGTGACTCGCCAGTTCATCTATCGAAACTTCCTCGACCCCGTCACGTCTTGGCTTCCATTCGCCCTTGCGATCGTCGTCTTTGTCGCTGTCCTGGGGCTGACTCGCAAGGAGCTGGGCCTAGCAATCTCGGCCGTTCTGATAGGCACCGTCCTCGAGATTCTCTACATCCAAGTCGGTGAATTGCACCGCTACCATCTCGGTTGGCTGGGCGGCGTTCCACTGTGGATAGCACTGTGGTGGGCGCTCATCATTCTGATCTGGAAGGACATTTCGGACCTGCTCCACAGAGCGCTCGGCCGAGTGGTGCCCACCCCGGCGAGGAATGTCATCGAGGCGTGTTGACGCTCACGTCCACCCTCAATTCGCTGTCGCTCTCGTCGTCGATCCAGTGGTGGGATTCGGACTGAAGGCCATCAAGGCGAAGCGATAGGCCGTTGTCACACAAGCCCGATGGCCAGGGCAGGGGGTAGAGCAGCGCGTGCGGTTCGATCGGAATGTCATCGACGAACTGAGTGCAGTGGCTGTCTTCACAGTGTCTGAAGGTCACGGGGTTCAAGAGGTCACAGGGCCGATGAACGTCTACCGCATCGAGAACCGGAACGGACACGCCATTCCCCAACGTCTCCAGAACGTACTCACCTCGGCTCAACGTCACCGACAGAGGTGCTCCGCCCACGATATCGGTGGTCGCGACCACGCCCTGATCGAACATCTCACAGGTATAAACCCGGTCAATCCGCTCACCGTCGTAGCCAGCGCAACCCGCCATACCGGACGTTGTGACCGACCCTCTGATGTCCGAGACAAGATGGAGGTATCCGTCAGTTCGAGGTGAACCGAGCGTGATGTTTGTCTGATAAGAGACGGTCGTCTCGAAAGTCAGGTTGTCGATGACCACCTCAGCCGGCGCGCTCGACGCGGTCTCGCCTTGCAACGTCACAATTGCGGTGAGTTCCACCGGTAAGTGGTCCCCACATCCAAAGTCACTGTCATTGACGCGGGCTGCAGTGAATGGAAACAGAAACTCACCGTCCTCACTCTCTCCCTGTCGCAGTATCGAGACATCTTGATCCCAGACGATGTCCACCTGGGCGCCGTCAATCGGAATCAGGCCGCCACGACTCACTGTGACCGTAGCCGTCGTATAGGCAAGCGAATGGTCTTCGCCGGGTAGTGCGGCGCGAGCGATGTGCGAGTCGGTGGTCTCCAACGTTGCCGACAGAGGCAGGCAACACGCGTCGTGCACAGCCTCCACCTGTTCGGCGAGCTCGTTGTCGCTAAGAATTCCCAGCTCGAATAAATCGAGCACAGAGCTGAGCCGGTCACGACCTGAGCAGGCCCCCTCCAGACACATCTGGAGGCCTTCATCGGACCACAACTGGCCAACTTTCCACATATTTTCGACCATTTCGGCTTCGTCGGCTGGGTCGAAGCTCGCAAAAACGTCTCGGTTGGCTTCGAGAAGCCCGAGCATATCGCCAACGGCATAGAGTGCACCCTCGTCCCACTCGACTGGATCGAGCGCATCGAACACATCACAGACGAAGTCCAGGCTGTTGCTAGCCAACAGGCCAGCGGTCAAAGCCAAGTCAGTGTGGCCCGTGGACAACAGGTGCTTTGCGAACCCAACCAACTTCGACAGTGGTCCCATGAACTCTCGGGGCGCTTCGAGGCCACTGATGACCGCCCGAAAGAGAGGGAACGACAAGGCTTCCAGAGCCAGTGAATCCGGCGCCGCAGTTGCGAGACCAGATAACCGAGAAACCAGAGTCTCGAGAGAATTCGGGCCGCGCTCGGTCGGAGAGAATTCGTAAGGGAGTTCACTGGCTCCGAACGTCACAAAGCCCAGCCCGGGCGCCGGTGGGGAGCCCGGCTCCAGTTCCATACGAAAACTGGCCTCTCGCAGCAGGTAGAGGCCGTTCGGTTCAATCAGAACACCACGGAAACAGGCCGCATCGTTGGGTGACTCGATGTCACAATGCTCACCCGAGCCTGAGATGACCACATCTTCCAGCGCTGTCATCGCGATCGATGTCGGTTCCTCCACAGCCCCGGGTGGAAAGGTGAGTGCGTAGGAGACGCCGTCGAGATCCGACAGTGTCAGCTCTCCGCCTTCTTCCGGTGTAATCAGTCCATCAACAGAAACGACCTCATTCAAGCCCCAATGCACCACCGGTTCGTCCAGAACTTCATCTCCGGCCGCACGCGGCAAGGGCACGCCATGGGATGGAACGCCGTCGTCCAACGGCCGATCGGTTCGTTGATCAGGCACGCGTGGTTCGTTCACGGAGTCGGATTCAGAGTCACCGAACGGCAGGATACACGCCGACAGCGCAACACTCAGACCTAGAATGAGGGGTGGCAGACTGCAGATGGGGATTGGAGAACTCTTTCTCATTACTACTCCAGCCTTCTTCGACCTAAAAACGCACCTGCGCGCTAGAACGTGTTTCAGTGACGATAGGATAAGTCACAAAAGATAACAAGGTCCGTATGTAAAAGAAGTGTAAAGAACCGGCACCCTGCTCTCAATCAACTGGAGGTTTGGAGTTGAGAGTCGAGAGTTTGGAGTTGGAAGTTTGGAGTTCGGAGTCGGGTGATTTGGCCTTGGCTACTACCAGTTAGACATCCCGCCCAGATCGTAGACATGCTCGAAGTCCGCTTCGCTCAATGCTTCGGCGGCTCGGGCGCTGCGGCGCCCACTTCGGCAATAGACAACGAGTGGACCGTCCTTTGGTTCGAGTTCGTCGAGCCGATCGGTCAACTCGTCGACCGGGATGTTGGTGGCGCCGTCAATCGAGCCGGCTTGGAATTCGTCCGGCCTGCGAACATCGACCAACCGAGCACCGCGTTCGACCAACTCGTGAGCAACGTCGCCTGAAATGACGCTCGACTCGGGCCATTCTTCGGCGCCCGATTCGGTGGCAGCCTCTTCGCTAGCCTCAGCGTTGTCGGTCTTGTCGCAGCCGACAAGAGAGAGAAATAAGAGTGCGAATAATGATGATCTGAGCATGTTCACCCTCATATAAGACCTTGGCCACGTATAGATAACCGCAACCCGTCCGTCTACAACCACGAGAAGTGGGTTCGACTGCCCGGCTCAACAACCCGAACCGGATTGACGCCGTCAGACTATGCGGCGACACTGCGCCCATTCAGGGCATGCTGACTGCCCGAACCCGTTCAAAACGCCACGAGCCAAGAGCACGCCATGATGTCTCGCAGTTTCACTTCCGCCGTCCTCTATTCATTGCTCTTCGCCAGCGTTGCCGCCTGTAGCGACGACCCGGAGCCCTCTGCCGATGCGGATCAAAGCGACGACGCCGCGGTCGAGCAGGACGCGGATTTGGATACACAAGACACCGGTAACTCTGGTGGAGACGAGCTCGATGGGGCCGAGCAGCCGACAGCGGTCGAGATTGTCGCTTCGTCAGGTGAGACGCTCACAATCGACTCGCAATCGTTCGAGGTTTGGCTGGACGACCCAGAACTGCGTTTCTCGTTGTCGGACCTCAGCCTGGGATGGAGTGAAGCCATCTCGAGTACAGTTAACTACGATCCGACCTTCTTGTACGAGCCACCCGAGCTGGCAGGTCCGGCGGTTCCGACCGACCTAGCCTGGTCGGCGGTGACTTCAGCTACGTTCGCAGACATTGAGACTGACTCCGTGACGGTGCAGCTAGACCTGGTCGACGGAGCCGGCGTAGCCACCATGACCGTGTCGGCCACCGGTGAGGGTACGTTTCGGTTTCAGCTCACCCCGCCAGACGAGTTGGGTGTTCTCTACACACGAGTCACGTTGCCTCTGGGCGACGATGAGGGACTCTACGGGCTCGGTGAACTCTTCGACGGTGTCGAGCTGCGGGGCAGGCTAAAACCAATGCAGCTTCAACTCGACGCAGAGTCAGAGTCGGGTCACAACGAGGTCCACGTGCCGGTCCCATTTGTGGTGGCAACGTCGGGATGGGGTGGGTTCATCGAATCACATGCGCCCGGTGTTTTCGCCGTCGACTGGGAGTCGAGTGGCCTAGTCGAGGGCGTCTTCACACAAGAGGCCCTGACGTTCTATCTGTATGCGGCCGAAACCCCTCTGGAGGTGGTCGAGCGCCATAGTGCCGTCGCGGGACGCATTCCCATGCCACCACCCTGGACGCTCGGTATGTGGCTCTGGCGCAACGAGAATGACAGTAGCGCCGAGGTCGTCGGTGACGCCGAAGCGCTCCGGGAGCACGGCATCGCTTCGAGCGCGATTTGGATTGATCGACCCTGGCAGTCCTACCACGAGAGCTTTGATTTCGACGAAGGGCGCTTCGAGGAGCCTGACCAAATGATCGCTGATCTACAGCGATTGGGTTTTCGCGTCGCCGTGTGGACCAGCCCCTACGTCGCTGAGAGTTCACCCGTTTACGACATGGTCAACGAGAATGGCTGGTTGGTCGACGGCGACTCTTGGCTCTTGAACTCGTTCGGCATTGCGGTGGACTTCACCATCCCCGAAGCAATGACCTGGTGGCAAGACCGTGTGACAACACTCCACGAGCGGGGCATCGACGGCTTCAAGCTCGACTACGGCGAGGACATTCAGCTGGGACTTGGGGGCGCACGTATGAACTATCGATTCGCGAACGGAGAAGACGAGCGGACCATGCACCATCGATACATGGACCTCTACCACATCGCTCACGACGAGCCGATTGGCTATGAGGAGGGCTTCTTCATCGCCCGAGGTGGCACCTACGAGGGCATGAAGTACGTCACATGTATCTGGCCGGGTGATCTGGACAACAGCTTCGTGTTTCACGGCGAGGACAGCCACGTCGGTGGTCTACCAGCCGCCGTCAGTGGTGGACTTTCGTTGTCGGCGAGCGGTTACCCTCTCTACGCTTCTGACACAGGGGGCTACCGCCATGGTCGCGCGTCCAAGGAGGTGTTGATGCGCTGGACCGCCTATTCATGGCTCCTGCCCATCATGCAGTTGGGCGGTAGCTCCGACCACAACCCGTGGAATTTTGACAACTACGACGAAGAGACGCTTTCGGTTGTGCGCCAGTACGCCAACCTCCACACTCGCTGGTTCCCCTACTTCTACAGCCTGGTCGAGCGAGCCCATGAGACCGGCCGGCCGATGAACCCGCCCTTTGGGCTGGCATGGCCCGAGACCGGTGAGCATCCCGACGACCAATTCGCCGTCGGGGGCTACGTGATGGCGGCCCCGGTCGTCACCGACGCGGATGGTAGGACGGTCGTGTTCCCCGAAGGCGATTGGGTCTCGTGGTGGGACGGGTCGGTCGTCAGCGGTCCGGGTGAACAAACCTTCGACGTCCCCTACGATGAGGTTCCGCTATATCTCACAGCCGGAGCGATTCTGCCGATGCTGTGTGAGGAGGTGAAGACGATCTCACCAACCACAGAAGCGGGCGTCGTGAGCTGGTTGGATGAACCGGGCCGACTCTGGACTCGAATCGTGCCAGCTGATGGCGCTGCCTTCGAGGTCCACGACGGTTCGAGCTACGAAGTGACCGTCGGTGAAGGTCGGATAGAAGTGGCAATCGAAGACGGCGACACCTATGACGGTCACATACTCGAGGTCTGGTCAGATCAAGAAGTGACCCAAGTGACTGCCGACGGTGAGACGCTCGACCTCGTCGAATTCGAGCCCAACACGACCTGCGACGGGTGCTGGGCGACCAGTGAGTGGGGTTATCTGATCAACCCAGGTTCGGGTGCCGCCCAGGTCGTCCTGACTCGATAGGCTAGAGCCCCTTTCCACCGCTGAGCCTCAGCTCGCTGGTTCCACCGCTTACTTGCCATTCCCGGTCTGTGCGCAATACTCCACAGAGCGAGAAACGGAGAGTTATCAATGATTAGTGTAGCCGCTGTTGGGACACCTGTGCCCGAGGAGCTCCTTCAAATCGAGGAGATCGGCATGTACGCCGTGACCTCGATCACCTTCCTACTTGTGTACCTAGGGAACAGCCGAGCGATACGAGGATTCAAACGAGACGGCGGATCGCCGACCGTCTGGCATTGGTTTCCAACCGCTTTTAGCGCACTCGTCGTGGCGGTTTCGGTTACCGGCAGCCTCACCGCAGTGTTCGAAACCAATCTGGATGGTTTCGTTCCACCAATCGCACCTGCGATTGTCGTGCCGCCCGTCGTTTTTGGCCTATATGTTTGGCGCTCCCAAACTCTGAGGGAGCTACTTCCGCACCTCCCGCTCCGGTGGCTCTTTCTGCCGCACGTCACCCGTCTATCTGGCGCATTCATTATCTTGCTAGTCACACACGACGCACTCGCCCCCCACGTCGGATGGCCGATCGGCCTCGGGGATATCGCCTGCGCTCTGCTGGCACCACTGGCATACTTTGCCGTTAAAAATCGGCGCGAAGGCTGGCAGCGCCTAGCCAAGGCCTTCGCCGTCTTTGGGATCGCAGACTTCGTATTCGCTGTCTTCCTTACAGTTGCTACGCTTCCCGGGCCGGTGCGATTGTTCACAACCGATCTCGATTCGACCGTGTTGTCGTTCTATCCGGTTGGCCTGGCTCCGACGTCCTACGTCCCCATGCTCTATCTCAGCCTCTTCCTGATCTTCCTCAAGGTCAGGCGGGAGGGCGAATCAGGCTGAGTCTTCCCCTTCCCAAGCGCCTGTGACCTTGTCATTATCCCGGCAAAACGCAGCCACCGAGATCATGATGGGCGTGGATAAGCCAGGAAAACAGAAGTCCAGAAAGTGGACTCGACGGAAGTTCCTCATGGCCGGCGGTTTGGCGACCGTGGGTGTGTGCACACCGATTCGGTTCTGTGGCTACGACACCCTAGAATGGGGGCCGCTCGCCCACCTGTCCAACTCCCAGGCCGCAATATTGGCCATGACGATCGATACACTCTTGCCCGACGTCGCAGACCGAACGCCCGAGATGTTGGCCGATCACGTCAGTTTCGTAGATGGGTACATGACCGGATTGCCATCTTCTGATCGTGCCCAATTCGGCTATCTCCTCTATCTCATCGAGCATGTCCCAATCATGTTCAGTCTCAATATTCGCCGCTTTTCTCGGCTGCCTCGCGAAAGTCGAATCCGCTACATGCAAACCTGGCAGAGGAGTGGCCTTGGCCATCGGCGACTAGGATACCGCTCCCTGAAGAGTATCGCTTTCATCGCCCACTACCGAACCAAAGCGTCCTTCGAGTTGATCGGTTACACCGGTCCCGTCGCGCCCGGTTTCCCCGGCCCGGAACCGAGCCAAATTCGATATGCCGCGCTGGTTGCGCCCGAAAGCGCGACGATCGGTTTCGGTAGCCCTCCAACCGGGTCAACCGAGCCATGATTTACAACCACGCCCACATCACAGAGGAAACACGCATCTCGGCAGACGTGTGCGTGGTTGGCTCCGGGGCCGGCGGTGGCCCCGTGGCCTGGCGAGCCGCCCAGGCCGGCCTTCGGGTGGTCGTTATCGAGGCGGGCTCCTTCGTGCGTCCCGAGGACTGTTCGCAACTCGAACACGAGATGATACCGAAGCTCTATCACGATAGTGGGGGCCGAACGACAGCCGACAAGGCGATTCACGTTCACCAGGGAAAGGGCGTGGGCGGATCCACCCTTCACAACCTCAACCTTTGTGCCCGGGTCTCGCCCGAGATTTTCGCTGAGTGGCGCGCCGATTATGGCCTCAACTACCTCAACGAGAACACCCTCGCGTCCCTGTACGACGAGGCCGAGTCGCTGCTGTCGGTCTCGACGGTCACAGAAGAGCAACTGAGCGCCAACAGCCGGATCCTCAAACGCGGCTGCGAAGCGCTCGGCTATGCCGGGGGCATGCTCAAACACAACCGGGTCGGATGTGCCCAGACCGGCTTTTGTGAGTTGGGTTGTCCCTTCGATGGAAAGCAAAACAGCCTGAAGGTCTTCATCGCCAGCGCGGTTGAATCCGGTACCATCGTACTGACCGATACATGGGCAACCCACCTCGAATGGGAGGGTTCCCAGGTCAAGAGGGTCCACGCCGTCACTCGCTCACCGCAAGACGGCAGCGAGGGTCACGCCGTGGTGGTCGAGGCCCGCGTCGTATGTCTCTCGGCAAGCGCGACCGGCACACCTGCGATGCTCAAGCGCAGCGACGTCCCCGATCCAAACGATGTCGTCGGATCCCGAATCCACTTGCACCCAGGAGCTGCAGTCGCGGGTCTATTCGCCGAACAGCTCTACGCGTGGCGAGGAATTCCCCAGGGATACGAGTGCACCGAGCACCTCGACTTCAGTCCGTAGAGCGGAAAGCGAATCTGGATCATAACTGCCTTCGCCCATCCCGCGGGCGTCTCGACATTCCTGCCAGATTTCGGCAATGCCCATCAGTTCTGGATGGAACAGTACAGTCGGATGGCCGCATTCAGTCCCATGATCCACGATACGACCGCCGGGACCGTGCGAGACAAGGGGCGGTTCGGGGTCAAGATCAAGTACTGGTTGAACGAAGCCGACCGCGAACAGATGAGGGTCGGTTTGGCCGAATGCCTGAGGATCATGCTCGCCGCCGGCGCAGAGAGCGCGCTACTGCCCTCTCGTACGGTAATTCGGGTGAGGAACGAGGCCGAAATCGAGGACGCGGTCCAATCCCTCGAGATGAGCCGTCACGAGCTCGACATCACCTCCGTCCATCCCATGTCGAGTGTGTGGATGGGCGACAGTCCCCAGAACTCGTGCGTCGACAGCACCGGCCGCTACCACCATCTCGATAACCTCTACGTGGCCGACACGTCGCTGTTCCCAACCTCGACCGGCGGACCACCCCAATTGACGGCGTACGCCATGGGGCTACACGTCGGGCGCCACGTGGTGGCAAGCCTCTAGCCTGGACTATTCATGAGTCGATTCTTGGCTCTCCGGTTTCCGACCTCCGCTCTCCGTTTTTCGTTCGCCTTCTTCATTTCAAATTCTGTTGGTCTAAACCGGGCACATCGGAGATTCGGAATAGGGTCGGAATTCGGAATTCGGACGAACTGAAACCGGAAATTCGAATCAGATTAACGCTCGACGAATCGTTAGTGATTGCCCCGCTACACCGTTTTCGAGTCGCCTGAGTGTGGGCTGTGAGCTTAGCCCCGAGTCCTCTGCATCCCTGTCGCACGCCA
>CAZDBH010000164.1:0-15859 GCA_964503485.1 uncultured Bradymonadales bacterium
ACGAGCAAAAAGGCGGCGACCACACCCGAGTCCAAAGGGCCCAAAGGCCGCCTAGTGTGGATGTGGACCTGCAACAGATCGGTGTCTAGATCGTCGTCGAAACGGTGAAGGGGCCACTCGAGTAGGAGCTCGCCAGCGGCCTGAGCACCGCGGTGGTTGAACGCAATGCAACCATCCGGAATGTAGACGTTGGCCGTGTCAAAATCGAGGTCAGCAGTCTCGGGTTCGGGGTCGAGCGGCGCTTCACGCCAGGCCTCACCGTCCGAGGAGCGGGCCACTAAGAAGAAGTCCTCCTCATGCGAGAGGACAATGTCCTCTGAACACAATCGAACCGTGAGGTCGATCGTACTGGATCGTTCTTCGAGTTCTTCGAGAGGATGTTCCGCTCTATCGCCAGCGACCACCATAGGCGTCACGACAATCTGGATGTCGCGAGCCTGACGCGAGTCATCAGTCGCCAGATCGGCGATGCGAAGACAAGCGAAGACTGAGGCGCCGATCAGCGTGATCGCCGCAAGCAGAACGAGTCGGTTGCCCGTGGATGCTGTGTTCATTGCAACCGTGCCTAAAACGGCGAATTGGGCGGCGGCGGGTCCGACTGAAACTGCCGCGCAAGGTTGCTGAAGAGGGTGTACTGACCCTGGAACGAGAGCTCAACCGTTCCGGTTGGCCCATTGCGCTGCTTACCGATAATGACTTCGGCGACGCCCTTCTTCTCGCTCTCTGGATTATAGTATTCGTCGCGATACAGGAACATGACGATATCTGCGTCCTGCTCAATCGCTCCCGACTCACGCAGATCGCTCATCAGAGGTCGTTTATCGGTGCGACTCTCGACACCTCGGTTCAACTGTGACAGAGCGACTACTGGAACCATGAGTTCCTTGGCCAAGGCCTTCAGGTTCCGGGAAATCTCACTGATCTCCTGCTCGCGACTCCGGCGCGCCGTCAGGTCGGAACCCCGCATGAGCTGAAGGTAGTCAATGACGACCAAACCCAGCCCACGCTCTTGGTGAAGACGCCGGCACTTCGCTCGCAACTCCATGATGGACATCGCCGGCGTGTCGTCGACAAAGATTTTCGCTTCGCTCAAGTCGCCAACCGACATGATGAGCTTAGACCAGTCGGCATCGTTTACATTGCCCGTCCGAAGGTCCGAGGCAGAAACGCGGGCCTGTGAGCACAGCATTCTGGTCGCGAGCTGTTGGCCGCTCATCTCGAGGCTGAAAATGACCGCGGGTTCACCCGATTTGATGGCCGCATTGGTCAGTAGATTCAGCGCGAAGGCCGTCTTCCCCATCGCTGGACGGGCAGCCAGAATGATCAGATCAGACGGTTGAAGCCCGCTCAATTTGTCGTCGAGGTCGACGAATCCGGTTGGAATCCCGGTGATCCGCTCTTTGCGGTCCATCATCGATTCGATGTGCTTGAACGCCTCGGCGATGACTTCGCGGATGGACGGAATATCGGTCCGGGTTGCGTCCGATGTCACCTCATAGAGGCGGGCCTGGGCACTCTCAATAAAGGCCGGGACATCGGCCGGATCGAGTGAGCCTTCCTGTTGAATTGCTCGGCAGGCCTGGATGATCGCCCGCACCAAGGCCTTGTCGCGCACGATCTTGGCGTAGTGCGCCACGTTGACCGCCGCGGGTGTCTCGCTCGATAGCTGAATGAGGTAGGCCGCCCCTCCCGCCTGCTTGAGATTGCCACCTTCACGCAGTTTCTCTGACAGGGTGACCGTATCGATCGGGTCCAGGCTGTCGGCAAGTTCCCTCATCGCTCGGTAGATGAAGCGATGCGCCTCACGGTAGAAGTAGTCGACCGCGAGGGAGGAGCCGATCATTCCGATCGAGTCGTTGTCGAGCAGAATCGCCCCAAGTACGGCGGCTTCGGCGCGCAAATCAAACGGGAGGTTGCCTTGTTGTGTTTCGTTGCCCATCAGACAGCGGTGGTAGAACAAAACACCCAAGTCAGTCAACGACTGGCCAGTCCTTTTTAACCAGGGCGTTCGCTCAGTACGTTCTAGCGGCCACCGCTCTGCCCTCGAATATGGAAGCCGACTCCGCTAGACTGTGCAGCGCAACGAAAACACCAACAGAAGACGTCATGCCCAAGTTCTTTGGTTTCGTAATTCTGATCTTTCTGTCGACCGCCTGCACCGATGACATTCCGAATTGCACCTCGGGCGAGCGGAACGTTTGCGTGTGCGGAACCGGTGGTCTGGGTGTCCAGGTTTGCTCGGGAAACGCATGGGGTAGCTGTACCGAATGCCAAGACCCCGAGCCGACTCTCGGACCAAGCGACGAAGCCAGCGGCCCCGGGTCGATTCAAGGTATCGCAATCCTTCCTGGCCGGATCGATCATACGGGCATCAACGTCCAGATCAACGGCCTACCTGATTTCACAACGCTCACTGCAACGACCGGTCTGTACAGCTTCGAGGATGTCCCCGAGGGCATCTACACGGTGACTGCGTCACATTCGGGGTACATCGAGGTGGTGAGTGAGGTCTTTGCCGTTCAGCCGGACACCCAAACAGACGTTCCAGCGATCGTGCTGGGGGACTTTACCGGGTCGTTCTCTGGAGTCGTCCTTCTAGAGGATTCCGAGGATCATAGCGGCACCGTGGTGCTGGTGAGGGGCACCGGCCACGCAGCGCTGACCGACGAGGCGGGCTTCTGGTCGGTCGAAGGGGTTTCGCCCGGCGGCTACAGTGTGGTGGCGAGCCATGAGGGGTTCTTTCCAACAGGTATCGCTGATCAGTTAGCGCGCGGCGCCCAGGTTACCCAAGTGCCGACGCTGACCCTGTCGACCGAACCGGGCCGGGTCGCAGGTGAAGTTCTGTTCTCGGCCTCAGATCGGAGCGGAGTGGCCGTGGTGGCAACCGCTCAGTGGGATGAACGAATCACCTGCAACGGCATTTCGAATGCGTCCGGTTTCTTCGAAACCGATGACTGCACCCCAGGCAACTACATCGTATTGGCTACCCATCCCGACTATCTGACTGCCCGGCTGAGCGACATACCGGTCATTGCAGGAGGAGTGGCGGAGGTGTCGATCCCTCTAGTCGCCGAGGGACAGCGCCCGACTGCCATCACGCCGCACTCTGGGGACCTTCAGGAAATCGAAGCTGGAAGCGAATCAGATGATTTCGAAGTGTTGATCACGGACGCCTCAGGCGCACCGGTACAGGATGTCTTGGTCTTTTTCGAGACCTCCGCGCGCGGCAGCCAAGCCCTCGTCGCACCAAACACAGCGGCGACGGACGAAAATGGAATCGCGTCGACGCAAGTCCTTTTCGGGTTCGAGGTGGGTGACTACACCATCGTAGCAACGGCACCCGATCTCCGCCGGCGAAGCGCGGTATTCAGCTTCTCGGTTGTCCCCGGTCCGCCACGCTCGGTCGCAGACTTCGACGCCCCTTCCGAGGGAGAGGCAGGCGAGGTGGTGACGATCAGCTTCGGAGCCGTAGACGAGCAGCGGAACTCGATTTCCGATTTCATCGGCTGCCTACACAACGGGCGCGAGTTCGTCACTACAACGGCGGTCGACGGCATTGCGTCGTTCACGGTCGAATTGAGTGAAACGACGGGAACGGTTGGCCATGCGATAGCTGCGGTACCGTGGTCAGCGGCCGATCAGGACGGCGTCGTAGACTGTACTCTGACCAACGTGGTTTCGATCAACATTGATGTGGTGGCAGGCCCAGTCGACGAGCTGAGCGAACTGGTTGCAAGCACCGTGATTCCGGAGGGCGATGGACCCGTCGAGGTCTCGGTGCAACTGAAGGACCGATTCGACAACCTGGCGACCGCGGTACCAGTGACCGCTACCTGGGAAGGTACCGATGGCACCGTGGAGGTGGTGGAAACAACAGACGAGGGCGGAATCGCTTCATTCGAACTACCCATCGAGCGGCCCGAGGAAGTGGTTCTGACTCTCAGTGCGGCGTCCGGCGTCGAGCTTCAGATAACGGTGCCAGGAGTCGAGCCGCCAGTTCCGGTCGGCCTCACGATTGGGGCACCCGACTGCCTAACCCCACCTTCACTGCCGGATTTTGAGATAGGCGGGTACTACCAGATTCCAATCGCAGTATGCGACTCCGTGGGTCGGCTCGTTCCAGACGCACAAATCAGCGTAGCCACCTATGCTGACGGGCCTGGATCGGGCATCGTTGACGTGGAGGACCTCAAAGCAGATGGAACCGGGCAAGTATTTGTCTGGCTTACCGTGGGGACCTTCGCTGGTCATCACTGGTTGGAGGCCGAAACAAACGATGGGTCGGCATCCGACCGCATCGACTTTCAGGTCTCGGCCGGGGAAGCCGCGTATCTGGATATTATCAGCGGGAACGACCAGATCGGCGCGGTCGGTCAGTCACTTCTCATCCCCTTCATGGTGCGTCTCACTGACGCGTACGATAATCCGATCGCCGGAGCGCCCCTCCAATGGGGTGCCACGAACGGTACAGTCCGCACGGGCCGCGACTCAACTTTCGCAGTGACCGTCGACACAACCACGACTCGTTACGGTCGGAGTCGAGCATGGGGCCTAGCAAGTTCAGACGAACCAGGCACGACCTTTACGGCCTCGGTCGCAGACCTCGAGGCAACATTCGAGGTTGACGCACGCAGTATCGGCCTCTCAGCGGACGGACCAGTGCATTCATTGCCAGCTGTATGGGGTGCCCTCACGGTGAGAGCCGACTACAACGGTGATTCGTCGCCGGTTGCGCTGATCAATGGGGAGGTAGATCCCGCTCTCAGTGTAACGGAGGCGGTGACCGGTTCGACTTGGACCGTCTGTTTCGCGGGTGACACCGTGGTACGGAATCTGGGACAGTACGAGTTGGCGCTTCAGTTTGGCGACGAGGTCAGTAGTCCACTCACCATTGGATTTGGTCAAATCGGGGCAGAGTGTAGTCAACCTAGAGGATTCTGCGAGAACTGGCAGGACAAAAACTGTGTGGACGGCCACTGTCAGAGTGATGACCTAGTGATCACCGCGACTGGCGGCGAGACCTTCACGATGGGTTCGGACGATCCCCGTTCGGCGGATCCCCTTGGTGCGACCCACAGTCCGCCCAACCCCGTCTCGTTTACCAGCGACCTGATTGTCCAGACCCGCGAAGTCACCCGATCCGAGTGGACGACCTTTATGGGGGGGAATGTCGGAGGTTGTGCCGACTGCCCCATCGATACAGCCTCCTGGGTCGCTGCGGCTCTGTATTTAGATCGACTCAGCGAGGCCAGTGGTCTTCAGGCCTGCTACTTCGTTGACTGCACTGACTTCGACGATCCCTCCACCTGCTGGGAGGTGAGACTACGGCCCGACTGCACTGGCTATCGCCTGCCGACCGAAGCCGAGTGGGAGTTCTTGGCGAGGGCAGGCAACTCCGTCGATCCGTGGCCTTGCGGGCCAGATTCATCGTGCCTATCGACATTCGCCAATTGCGATTCCTCCAGCCCGGTCGAGACGGGCGACTTCCAGTCCGACGGTTTCGGGTTGTACGACATGATCGGAAACGCCCCTGAGTGGGTCTGGGATCGGTACGAGCCGTACCTCGAGTCCGACGACCCTCGAGTCGACCCGCTCGGCGCCCAGTCTGATAGCGTCATTCAACCAGCGCGGTCGTTGGACCAGCGGCTGGTGCGGGGCTTCGGCTGCGGCCGGGTCTACTGGCGATACCGACGACAACCACTGAACCCGACTGAAGATCAAGCGGGTTTTCGCGGGGTCCGTGAATTCGATTCGGAGCCCTCGGTTTGGAGCGATTCCTGCCCTGCCGAGTAACTCGATGGGGGAGGCCGGTCGGCTCTCTTGCCTAGCTTCTTTGAATCGCTTGTCGAATCGCACCGAGAACGAAGAGGTAATCTCTCGGGTCCTGCACCTCGCCTAGATCATTCATCTTCTCGAGAAGCAGGAGTTCCTCTTCGCTGATCCGTTGCCTCTTGTGCAGCTGTTTGTCGCTCGAGAACGTTTCCCATGTAGAGATTTCTGTCTTTTCGGGAGGGTGAAGGATCTCGCGCAGATGAGGGTTCGCGAGAAAAAACAACTCGCGGCGGTCGAGACCGAGAACGTCGGCAATGCGACAACAGATTTCGTCGCTCGGTTTTCGCATACCGCGCTCCAAGTAGCCAATGTAGTTGGGTTTAACCCCCACCTGTTCGGCGACTTGGTCCTGTGTCATATCGAGTTCGATCCGGCGCCGCTTGACCGCCCCACCGAACTCCACGAATTCAAGATCTTGAGCACCCATGGGGGTTACATAGGGAGAGTCTGACCCGGTTGTCAACGCTGAAGTCGCCCAGTACATCGGTTCTCGACTCGGTTCTCGACTCGGGTCCGACGACCTCGACGAACCGCTCGCGGCTGTCGATTCCTTTAGACATGACCCTCGAGGCGGCACTCGTTCACTTAGAGATGGGTTGGGCTTAGAGATGGGTTGGGCTCAGCGGCACCAGGTGGGTTGCAGCCTCAGCAGTCTTTGGCACCCCTCACGAGCCCCAACGAATGGGGCCGACCATCCAATGTAACAGACTACAGTGGACCGCCGTTTTCGTCTTCGTCGAAGTCGGGTGGTACACAGAGACCGAGGCCGTTGGCGAAGAAATGGCAGACATTGTCGTCTTCGCATCGCTCGTTGTCGAAGGAGCAGGTTTTGGCGCAAAAGGCCCCATCCGACCCGGCCCCAAGGCAGAGCGAGTCAGCGTCGCACGCCGCGGGATCATCGGCGCAGCTTCCACCGGCGGCGACGTCACCGATAGGCAGACAGAAGTTGGCGTGAAAGCCCACGAACTGACAGACTTCGCCTTCTTCACAGCTGTTGGCGAAGCCGGTGCACTCCTGCGCACAGAAGGCATCATCAGTGTCGGCATAGAAGCAGAGATTGTGCTCATCGCAGGCAAAGCGGTCATCGCCGCAGGATTCACCGGTTTCGACGGTGCCATTCGGCACGCACATGGTGTTGCCTCCGGCGTGTAGGCACCACGAACCGGAAAAACAATCGTTGTCAGTGTTGCAGCCATGGGAACAGACGCCGTCTTCTTCGCCGTCGTTGAAAATGCAGAAAGCCCCCTCAACACACTCGTGCGCATCGTCACACGATTCGCCCACAGCCGTATCGCCGGTGATGACGCAGTAACTGTCCCCTTCCTCGTTCGGACCAGCGCAATGGGTATCGCCAACGCAGATCTCCTCGTCGTCCGTGCAGACTGCGACGCAATACTCGTCGCCGCCGCCGCCACAGAAGGCGTTTTCGCCACAGCTGAAGGGGTCGTCACCACATTCGTCGCCGGCGTCGGCATCGCCGGCAGGCAGACAGATTTGACCGGTGCACCACTCGTCGTCCTCGCACTGGTCAGAGGACTCGCATCCGGGCTGACATCGTCCAGTGCGCTCCCGGTTCAGGTACATACATGCGCTGCCTTCCGGGCAGTCCAAGGCACTCTCACACTCGTCCCGAAGGTCAGTGTCGCCATCGGCGATGCAGTGACTGCTCTCGTCGAAGTCCTCACAGTAGAAGCCGTCGCCGCAGATTTCTTCGTCGTCACTGCATTCTTCTGAACAGTATGAGTCGGGATTGTAGCCGGGTCCCCATCCTCCGATGCAGAACGCTTCGGGCAGACAAGCTGAGGGGTCGTCGGCGCAGGCCTCACCCGTCTCGCGATCGCCTTCGGGCAGGCAAACACCGATTTCACCGAACTGTTGGCAGAAGAAGCCCCGTTCACAATTCGACTCGGTGCGGCAGAAGTTGGTGCACTGCGCGTATCGGGTGTTTTCGTTCATGCAGAACTGGTTTGGACCGCAGGCCCAGCGATCTTCCGCGCAACTATCTCCGACTTCGGCATCACCCTCGGGCAAGCATGTGCCCTGGTCCTGTCCAGGAAAGAGTCGGCACCACTCGTCGTCGGGGCAGTCGCGGTCGGCCTGGCAAAGTGGGGTACAGAAGCTAAACGGCGCCGGAGGATCCTGCCACGCGCCGTCGCATACCATGCCTTCGCCGCACTGGAAGGGGTCGTTAGCACAGCTTTCGTGAGATTCGCTCTCGCCCTCGGGTACGCATAGGCCGTTTCCGCCACCGGTCTCTAGGCACCAGTTGCCCTCTGGGCAGCTCCCCGGCTGGTTGGGTCCTGAGCGAGGTCGGCAGAACTGAGAACAGAACGGCTGCTGGTACAGATCAACACAATAGTGGGATGACCCCTCGCAATCGCTTTGGCCGCCGTCCTCGCAGGAGTCACCCTGCTCGCCAGCGCCGTCACCGCAAACGGTGCCGTCCTCCTCGAGAAAGCAACCGCGTGCCTGCGGGTAGTCCGAGCAGCAGAAGACGTCACCCGTTCCGAAGTCGCAGTCGTTGTGCGTCTCGCAATCGAGGATCGTACAATAGCCTTCAATCCCCTGGCTGCCATCGGCGCCGATACAGAACTCACCTTCGGAGCAGTCCCGCTCTGCAAAACAGCCATCCCCGAGCGTTCCGGGCGGGTCGGTGTCTTCGGCCGTGTCGTTCTGGATTGTGTCGTTGTCGGCGTCACCCACCCCGTCGGTGCCCGCATCGGTGAGGTCACCACCAAGAGTGAAGTCCGGACTCACATCGCCCTGAGGACCCACGTCAACACCAGCAGAATCGGACCCGTTTGCGGAGTCTCCGGAACAAGCCGTCAGCAAACTAACGATTGCAAGTAAGACGTAAGCTGTAGATTTAAATGGGCTTTTCATTGGTGCCTTCCGTGTTGGTCCCGTTTGGGGGGATTCTCTGCAAGACTTGGTCCGACAATATTTAATCTCGGGCTTGACAGTAGTAAAGACCCAGCATTAAGTGTTCTCCCTCGTTCAAACCCAGGAAAGGCCGGAGGGCCGCTGGATAGAGAATAACTCCGAGGTTGTCTTATGAAGAATGTTTCTCCTAGCGACGTCCGGAACGTCACATTACTCAGCCATGGTGGTCACGGAACGACATCACTCGGCGACGCGATTCTTTTTAACTCAAAGGCAACGAGCCGTTTGGGCAGTGTTAACGACGGTACCTCGACCTTTGACACCGAGCCAGAAGAGATGGATCGCAAGAGTTCGATCTCTGCCGGTCTCGCCAGCTGCATGCACCGAAACAAGCGAATCACGCTGATCGACACACCCGGTAGCGCCGACTTTGTTGGCGACACAGATACAGCGATCAAGGTTGCGGACGCAGCCGTTCTCGTGGTTAGCGCCGTCGACGGCGTCGAGGTTAGAACAGAGAGTCTCTGGTCCAAGCTCGAAGCGACGAGTCTGCCCCGCTGCATCTTCATCAACAAGCTCGATCGCGAACGGGCTGACTTCGATCGTTGTTTGGGCGAGCTTCACAGCGACCTGAACGCGTCGATTACACCGGTGACGATTCCGATCGGGAAGGAAGCAGGTTTCAACGGCGTGGTCGACTTGCTTTCCAACAAGGCCTACCTCTACAGCGCTGACGGAAGCGGGAAATTCGACGCGGCGGATATTCCGGCCGAGCTGGCTGACGACGTCGCGGATATGCGCGAGAAGTTGGTCGAAGAGGTCGCCGGCGCCGACGAACAGCTGATGGAGAAGTACTTCGAAGAAGGCGATCTCGGTCCTGATGACCTTCGCCGGGGACTCGCTGCCGGTATCGAAGAGGGGCTCATTTTTCCTGCTTTCGCCGGATCCGCGACGCTGAATATCGGCGTCCAGCCCGTTATGGATTTGATTGCACAGTCATTTCCGGGAGCTGACCAGCGAGGCGCTACTCTGTCCGCAGACGAAGAGAGCACACGCGAAGCGAGCCCAGACGCACCGTTTTCCGCCTTCGTCTTCAAGACGATCGCCGATCAGTTTGCTGGCCAATTGAGTGTGTTTCGGGTCTTGAGTGGGACTGTCACCTCAGACGGTCACTTTCTGAACTCAACCCAGGATGAGAAAGAGCGCTACGGCGCAATTCTCTCGATTCAAGGTAAGGACCAGAAACAAATCGAGTCAGCTAGTGTCGGCGACATCGTCGCCGTCGCCAAGCTAAAGCACACAGCAACTGGTGATACCCTCTGCGCTGAGAACGCGCCGATCGTCTATCCCCAACCCGAGCCGCACCAGGCAGCGATCACCTTCACCATCACCGCCCTCAAGAAAGGCGAAGAAGATAAGATCTTCAGTGGACTAGCCCGACTTCGGGAAGAGGACCCATCTTTACAGATCGGCCGAGAGCCTACGACCGGTGAGACACTGCTCAGCGGCATGGGACAGGTTCACATCGAGACAACCCTCAAGAAGCTCAAACGCAAGTTCAAAGTCGACGCGGGCACACGCCTTCCGACTATTCCGTACAAAGAGACGATTCGAGCTCGGGTCGATTCCACGACCTACCGCCACAAGAAGCAAACTGGCGGCAAGGGCCAGTTCGGCGAATGCACCATCGCCCTCAGCCCGCAGCAGCGCGGCGAAGGATTCGAGTTCGAGGACGGGATTGTCGGTGGAGCGATTCCTCGGCAGTTCATTCCCGCGGTCGAAAAGGGTGTTCTCGAACGAATGAGCCGCGGTGTCATCGCAGGCTACCAGTTCGTAGACGTCAAGGTACGGCTATTCGATGGCAAGTTCCACGCCGTCGACTCCTCTGAAATGGCATTCAAGATCGCTGGTGCAATGGCCTTCAAAAAGGCGGTCGAGCAAGCCAAGCCATGCCTCCTCGAGCCAATCTGGCAGATGGAGATCACAGTACCGGGCGACAACGTCGGAGACATCATGGGAGACATCTCGAGTCGCCGTGGTAAGGTGCTCGGCATGGAAGACCAGGGCAAATACACGACCGTCAAGGCTCAGGTGCCCCTGTCAGAAGTCCAGACCTACAGCAACGACCTTCGCAGTATGACTTCGGGTCGCGGTGCGTTCGTTATGGGCTTCGACCATTACCAAGAGATGCCGGCTGAGTACGCCCAGAAGGTCATCGCAGCATTCAAAGACGAAGAAGACGACCACTAAGCTCAACCTGGTAGGTCGTCCAATTCCGAAGGACATCGATTGAGCGACAAACCGTTACCTCTATTCGATTTCAACGTCGCCCTCAGAAAGCACGTTGATCCAAACTCGCCAGGCCCACTCCGGATGATGGCTGCCAAAGGGCTCGTGCCCATGGCTCCTCAAGAGATGGCGCTGGTGTTCTTCCAGCTCAGCTTCGATGACGAAGCCCGAATCGCCAAGACTGCGATCGAGTCCCTCAGCGGCATGCCTCAGGACCTGCTCCTCACGGCCTGTTCCGCAGAGATAGACGAGGGCGTGCTCGGCTGGATGGCTCAGTCCATCAAGAGCCGGCCCGAGGCGGTTCAAGCACTCGTAACCAATCGAAAGACACCGGGCTACGCGATCGCGAAGTTGGCGGAGCGGGCAGACGCCGAGCTCAGCGATCTGATCGCCGAGAACCAAGTTCGCTTGCTCGAAAATCCCAAGATCATCGAAGCGCTCTACATGAACCCGCGAGCCCGAATGTCGACCGTCGACAAGCTGGTCGATCTCGCGTCCCGTAACAACGTCGCGCTCACAAGCATCCCAGCTCTCCGGCCTATCCTAGAAGGTACGGGTGAGCTGCGCGAGGTCGACGAGGACGAGCTGCAGCCCGAAGACGATCTCTTTGCTCAGTTCCTGCTCGAGGGTTTGGCAGAAGAAGAGGAACTGGATGACTCCGACATTGCCAAACTGCTGGGCCTGTCTAGCACCACCGCAGACAGCGAAGACGATGGGGCGACGGGAAGGAATCGCTCGTTCTTTCTTTCAAAAATGTCGGTTTCTCAAAAGATTCGCTGTGCGACCTTGGGTAGTATCGCCGACCGCAATTTCTTGATTCGTGATTCAAATCGGTTGGTCCATATGGCGGCCGTTGCATCACCCCGCAACACGGATCGGGACGCGCTGGGCTGGTCTTCCAATCGCAATCTCCCCGACACGGTCGTGACCTTCATCTCCAACAAACGCGATTGGATGAAGCACTACCAGGTGAAACTAAATCTGGTGAACAACCCGAAACTCCCTCTCCAGAAGTCGTTGAGGCTGATGACCTTCCTCACACCGAAGGACCTCAATCAGCTGGCACGCAACCGCAACATCCCGAATACCCTGGCTCGCCAAGCCAAAGCACTCGCCGACAAGCGTCGCTCTGGACACAAGAAGAAGTAAAACGATCCGAATTGTGGGGATTAGTGTCCCCAAAATGCTGGGGTCAATTGACCCCTAGGGGTCTGTGAACCCAAGCGGATCGTTTGGCCTGTTTTCTTAAAAGCGTAACTATTACAGTTGACTACGATCTTTCGCCCGTCTGGCACGACGATTGCTAAGTACCCTACCAGTCGAATTCAAAATGAAATGTAAATTTGCTGCGCTGCTTGTTCGATTGATTGGTCGCCGATTGCTGCTGCTCGAATGACTTGGTCCGAATGCTACTGCCGATGTCCCACTGACCTGATTTTTTTCCACTGTCCCGATGACCTGTCCAAATACCGCTACTTGATGTTCGAAATGTGTGACGTCGATACTGATTGAATCGAATTCGAATACCCTGCTTTCTGTTCATGCGTTACTGAGAAGTCGAAACCTACAATTAGCTGATTTCACTGGCGGAATGACTTTCTGCTCAGGCTCTGGTTCTGGGCCAAGTGCGGTTGAGTAAGTGAGACGGCAGCAGCTGTCGGTTTGGCATCACCGATTCGTCACGAGGGAGACAGGCAATGAAATCGAGAGTAGCAGCGGGATTGCTGGGTGCACTTCTAGCAGCAGGATGCGGTTCATCGGAACTGACAGGTTCGTTTCCAGACGAGTGTATCGACTCGTCATGCGGCACAGAGACTCCGTCGCAAGAGACAGTCGAAGGCCTCACGCTTCCCAGCGGGGCGATGCTGCCATCACCCGAAGAGGTCACGCTCGATGGTCTGGTGGTTCCTCCCACCTCAGAAGAAGTCGAGACTCCGGAGGAGCAAGAGATTCTGCTCCCAAGCGATCTGGCTGACGATGACGAACTCCGGATTTCGGTATTGCGCGATTCGATTACCATTGGATTGGACCTCGGGCGAATCGAATACCTCGACGAAATGGAAATCACCCTGCACGACCTCGGTTTGGCAGAAGCCTACGCCCTGTCTTTAGAGGTTGATGACGCAGGCTTGGCCGAAGAGCCTGTCGAATGTCCCTTCGTCGAGAACCTCGGCAACGGCTTCGACTCGAGTGGGAAGCACTGTGACTATCTGACGGAAGTTGCCAAAGTCGAGGTCTACTCCGAACTGGTCAATCGCTTGGACGAGTCACCTCTGCCCGAATCGATTGTCGGATCCGGGTACGCCGAGGAAGCGGTGTTTTGGTACGAGCAGGGCGCGATCAGCGGTGTCGAAGAGGGCCGAGTTCAAGTTCGCTTCGACATGAAGGACCGCGAGCTGTGCAACACCGAGCCGACTCCCATTGAGAGTTCGTTTGATAAGGGCGTCCAGGTCGGACGTCAGTTGTTCGCCGATCAATACAATGACTATCTGGCATCCCGGGGTTTCACGGCCGACTACCCGGAAATGTCTGACCCGATCGAAGTCTGCAACGCGAATTCAGTCTTTCTAGAGCCTGCGCGACAATCCTCGATTCACGCCATCGAGCGCACTGTGACCGATGAACCACTGTGCGATGGTTACGAGCCACCCACCCAAGAGATGTCGATGCACTTCGCTCAAGCAGAGATCGACTACACCCGAGGCGTTCGGGCAGGTATCGATGACGAGTTCGCCCTGGCCGTCGTCAGGACCTTCGTCGTGATTCCCTGCGTGGTCGCCGACCCGTTGGTTGTGGATCTCGACGGGGACGGCATCGAGCTCACGACCATCGTCGACGGAGTGAATTTTGATATGCGCGCCGATGGCAGCCCTCAGGCTGTGGCCTGGGTGGGCAGCGACGATGCGTTCCTCGTGCTCGACCGCAACGACAACGGCAAGATCGATAGCGGTGCTGAACTGTTTGGAAACACCGAGCGGGACTACGCGGATGGCTTCGAGGACTTGGCAGCGCTCGACAGCAACAATGATGGGCTGATGACGCCCCAAGATGCTCAGTTCGCCGCGTTGCTGCTCTGGCGAGACGCTAACGCTGACGGATTGTCAACCAGCGATGAGCTTACCCCAGTCTCTAGTCTCGGTATCGATCGGATTCCGGTTGAGGGTCGCGACTCGCTGATGACCAGCGGCGGAAATCTCATACCGGAAGTGGCGGTTATGACCGGACCTGGCGTTCAGTTCCTCATCGGGGACGCTCTACTCCAAACCGCGCCCTATCCACGTCTTTCCCGGGTTGATCAATAGAATTTGAGTCAGCGACATACCGGCTCGAGCTTCTCTCCACGGCAGCCCAGCGACCCAACGACTCGCCCGATGGGCAATCCCTCCCGCCTCCGTCGACCAGAGTTGTTTGGCAGCATCGACCTGAGTACACTAATCAACCGCATGTCTTCAGAACAGCCCCCAATCGCACCTCGATCGCCAAAACCGAGCGCACTGGTCTGCTACCTTCACTGGGTCGCACTGTGTGCCCTGCTCAGCGCCTGTTCCGGAGACGAACTCGGTCCGGTGTCAAACGACAGTTCGGGTTCCGAGCCCGACGCGGATGCTTGCGCGGCAGATTGCAGCGACGCAGGTCTCGAAGACGCCCTGCCCGACTTGGCCACCGATGTAGTCACAGAACCGGATTTCTCGGAAGAAGAGCCGATCGCGGAGTTGCTCATCACGATTAGTGTTGAGGGTGGTCAAGAGACCAGCCAGGGATTGGTTCTCAGCGGTCGTGCCGTGGTTGCGGCGTCGGTGACAGGCGGCCTAGCTCCATTAGGGGTTGAGTTTCAGGTAGACGGCTTTCGAGTGGACACCGATCTGATCCCTCCCTACAACGCGATTGTAGACACGCTCGTATTCGAGGATGGGCTCCACACCCTCTCAGTTGCCACCGCCGACAGAGAGGGAGGTACGGCCTCAGATTCGGTCGTTTTGAGATTCGACAACCATCCGCCCGGGTTTCTCGAAAAGGGTCCGGTCGACGGCCAAACCCTCTTCTACGAAGACGGACCACTCACAATGTCGCTCGAAGTCGACGACCCGGTCGCAATCCAACGAGTCAGCTTTCGCGCAAACGGACTACTTATCGAGGAGTTCGAGTCACCCCCCTATGAGGCGGAAGTGGCGTTCTCCGAGGTCTACGTGGAAGAGGATGACCTTCCCGCCACTCTTTTGCTGCAGCACGAAGCTGCAGACTTGGTGGGTCAAGTCACGACAGAGTCGGCCAACATTCAGATCGTTCGTCGTCTGCGCTGCGTCCACGAGAGTTTGGGGGAAATTTGGGCGAGTCCTGTGCTCTTGTCCAACGGATCGGTGGTTGTTGGTAACAAGAACAAGATGTTGCGCGTCTTCGACGCCGATGGCGGCGAGACATGGTCGACTGAACTCGATGGTCTGATCGAAGTCGCTCCGGGGGTGGACCCGACCACCAATCGGATTTTCGTCGGAGCGGGCTCTGGCACAGTTTACGCCTTCGCCGGCTCGAATGGCGCTCCCGCGTGGTCAATCGACATCGGTTCCCCCGCCGGCGGTGACCTGGTCTTTGCAAATGACACGGTTTACGTCGCCGCTTTTGCTGGGGTGTTGTGGGCCCGAAACGCCGCGAACGGCGCTGAGCGATGGTCATACACACTACCCGGGTTCGTGTTCGCCTCGCCAGCAGTCGCCGCCGACGGAACGGTGTACATCGGTTGTGAGGACGGCTGGTTGTACGCCGTGAAGGCAGGGGAGCTGGTCTGGAAGTTCGAAACCGGCGACGAAGTCTGGGGCACGCCCTCGATCGGACCGGAAGGAGAGGTCTATTTCGGCTC
>CAZDBH010000165.1:0-15795 GCA_964503485.1 uncultured Bradymonadales bacterium
TCCCACACGGGCGGGATGGCCGCGGACAGCGGGTGAATGAACGAGTGAAGGTCCGTACTATTGAGGTCGGCCTTCTCGTACCAGGACGCCGCCGGAAGGACGATGTCCGAGTAGAGTGCTGAGGAGTCCATTCGGAAGTTGAGGTTGACGATGAGGTCCATTTTGCCGGTGGGCGCTGCGTCGTGCCACACCACCTCTTTTGGATGCTCTTCGCTGTCCTCGCCGATCGCGTTGGAGTGGGTTCCGAGGTAGTGCTTGAGGCAGTACTCGTGGCCCTTCATACTTCCCATGATCGCGTTGCCGCGCCAGATGTACCAAACTCGTGGGAAGTTCTTCTCGTTTTCGGGGTCACCAACTGCGTACTTGAGCTCTTTGCTCTTCAGCTTTTGGAGTACGTAGTCGTTGATGGCGGCGTCGTCGCCAGCTCCAGCGGCAACCGCCTCTTTGGTCAACTCGAGCGAGTTTTGCTCGAACTGAGGGTAGAAGGGCATCCAACCCATTCGTACCGCTTTGAAGATCGAGTCGGCCGTATGCTGACGGGTCAACTCGTTGTCGGGTACCGTGTTGTAGTGTGAGAACTGACCATCATAGCGGTACTGACAGGTGTTGATGTAGTGCCAAATCGGCGCCTGTTGCAGTCGAACCGAAGCCTGATGGTCCTTACCAAAGGCGATGGCGCCCCAGGAATCGACCGGGGCCAGTTTTTCCTGCCCAACGTAGTGATTCAGTCCACCGCCGTTCTTGCCGATGCAACCGCACAGCATGAGGGCCATAGCACCGGCACGATACATCAAGTTGGCGTGGTACCAGTGGTTGATACCGGCGCCGATAATGATCATGCACTTGCCTTCAGTAACGGCAGCAGTGTTGGCCCATTCGCGGGCGAATTGCAGAACCGTCGGGGAGGCAACACCAGTGAAGATTTCTTGCCACGCCGGCGTATAGGCAGCGTCTTTGTCGGTGTAGTCAGCGGGGTAAGCGCCGGCAAGACCGCGGCTGACGCCGTATTGAGCCATCGTGAGGTCGTAAACGGTCGTTACGAGGACCGGTCCGTTGGTTGTTTGGACTTCTTGGACCGGAGCGCCGCGGTAGACCGTCTGGTCGAGACCAAACTCGGTGAAGGCGACTTGAGCGACCTTCTCGGTGCGGCCGAGCAGCGTGAGAGTGGGGTCGTAGGCTTTGTTGTCTACGACACTCTCGAACTTCATGTTCCAGTTGCCTTTCTTTTCGTCCCAGCGGGAGCCAGAGCTTCCCTTCGGAACGACGAAAGCACCTGAGCCCGAGTCGATGTTGACGAACTTCCAATCGCCGTTTTCGACATCCTTGTACTGCGGCAGCTCGGAGGCGCGCAGGAGACGTCCGGGTTTGAAGTTGTCGCCGTCTTTTTCGAGTTTCACCAAGTAGGGACTGTCGGTGTACTTCTTGGTGTACTCGATAAAATACGGAGTCTGTTGTTCGTGGTGGAACTCCTTGAGGATGACGTGCGTTGCAGCCATCCAGAAGGCGCCATCGCTACCCGCATGCAGTGGAACCCACTGGTCAGCGTACTTGCAGACTTGGCTGAAGTCGGGTGCGAAGACGACGGCCTTGGTTCCGTTGTGACGGGACTCGGCGAAGAAGTGACAGTCCGGGGTGCGTGTCATGTTGAGACAGGCGCCCATGTCCGCGATCATCTTCGCGTTGTACCAGTCTGCGCTCTCACAAACGTCCGTCTGCTCGCCCCAGATTTCTGGGAAAGCGGTCGGAAGGTCGCAGTACCAATCGTAGAAACTGAGATTGATACCACCGAAGAGCTGCAGGAAGCGACCACCAGCTGCGTAGCTGAGCATCGACATCGCGGGGATCGGACTGAAGCCAATCACGCGGTCAGGCCCATACTTCTTGGCAGTATGGATGTTCGCCACCGCCATGATCTCCATGACCTCGTCCCAGGATGAACGCCTGAAGCCACCCTTGCCACGAGCCGTTTGGAATTTACGGCGTGTCTTGTGATCGTCTTGCAGTGCTTGCCACGCTTTCATCGAGTCGCCGCCCGTGTCGCGCTTCTTAGTGCGATAGGCGTCGAGCAGCGCGCTTCGAATCAAGGGGTACTTGATGCGCAGCGGACTGTAGAGATACCAGGAATACGAGATTCCACGTTGGCATCCGCGCGGTTCGTATGGAGGCAGGGAGTCTTCGAGCAGTGGGTAATCCAACTGCTGTGTTTCCCAGGTCACGATTCCGTCTTTGACGTGAATCTGCCAGGAGCAACCGCCTGTACAGTTCACCCCGTGGGTGCTCCGTACGATGCGATCATGCTGGAAGCGGTTCCTATAGAACTCTTCCCACTTCCTGGTTTGCGGTGAGATGATGTCTTTGATCCAACCCATAGTTGCTACTCGGTTCCTTCGTTAGTCACATGAATCACTGGCTACTGCCTTGCCGATGCGCGTGTAGAGCGCGATCGGGCGATTCACATGGATTTGACCTGCCTGTCGAAGATTTCTTGATTCACGGATCCTCGCCTGCGCCCTCTCCAGAGAAGCGAGTACAGTCCGAAGAGGAAAATGGTCCCCACTAGACCAGCGAGAAACAGCTTGATGCCGTAGTCTCGAGGTTGGTGAAGTGCCTGTTCTGCGTCTGCTTTTTGTAGAAAACCCACCAACGACACGACCTCTTCATCCGTCAGAGGTTTGTCCTCGTAGGCTTGTTCCATAACCGGGAACGGGAGGTTGTTGAGGATGGCTCGCACGCCGGGCTCGCCCAAGCGACCGAAGACGGTCGTGAGCTCTCTAGCGAGCACACCACCGCCAATCACGGCGTCGTGGGCAATGTCGTGGCAGGAGTTGCAGGGTGGACCACCGTTCGTGAGGCGAGTGGAGCCCTCGAAGAGTTCCTGGCCGACCACGATCTGTTCGGGAGTGGCCTGTGCGTACTCAACTGGCGCCGGTCCTTCCCCACCGCCTGCCTCGGCGATGTAGGCGATCACCTCCATGACCTCGGCGTCCGACAGCGGCTGATCCGGCATCGGAACACGCGCGTACTCCTCGAAGATCGCGACGGCTTGGGGATCACCATCGTTGACCATCTGCTGGGAGTGCTGAACGAACTCGACGATCCACTCGTCAGTACGACGATCCCTTATGTTCAAGAGATCGGGGCCAACCAGCCGGCCTCCACCAATGGTGTGGCAAGCTACACAAACTGTCTGGAATGTCGTTTCACCGTCGGCACTGGCAGTTCCCGGGACCATCACCAGGCCAACGGCCATCGTGGTAGCGAGTATCATTGTGCTTATCGGCGTAAACCGCTTCGTGGGCTCAATCATGGAATCTTCGACCTTGTGTGTTACGTGTCTATTCGCCGTTACCTGTGGCCGGCTGTGCAAGGCTCGTACCACCTCCTTCAGACCCGCCAAACCTCCAGTAACCGCAGTGGTTTTTCGCCAAACAAAACCGAGCGCGTAACGCGAAGGTTACGTCAAAAGAGAAGGAAGTCTGTTGTGTGTTACGGAAAGGTTACGGCTTGGTTCGGGGACGGCCACATGCGGATCGATTCCTGGCGTAGAAACGCCGCGGGCGCGTGATCTCGAAGCCCAGACTTCGATTCGAGCGTGGTTCTTTCCGCCCTTCGCGAGACCGTGGTATCAGTTGAAACCTCATGATCACCATTGGCCGAACACCCATTAGGAGTTCATCCACAATTGAATAGTCGGCCAAGGACACCCACCTCAGCAGAAAAGCAATCCCCGCAAGCCAGCCTTGCTGTGCCGGTTTGTCTGGCGATGCTGGCGACGCTTCTGATGGGGTTGCTCCTGTCTCGCCTCCTGGTCGGATTCGACACGACGATCTACGTCCGAACGATGTGGGGGATCGCGAACGGGGAACCGATGAACCCCCTCGTGGGAACCCACGGTCTGGCACTCCACGGTAACTTCATCCTCTACCTGTTGGCACCATTTACCGAAGTCGCCAATCCGGTGACGATTCTGATCGCCGTTCACGCCCTCTCGCTGGGGGCGCTCGTCTTTCTGATCACCCGGGCGATCCTGCGAATCTGGAGCGAAGGCGGCGCATCAAACGGCGAAGCTCAAATGGCGGCATTGTGGGCTGGCCTCGTTTTCGTGGCTGGCACACCGCTTCTTCTGAATCCATATGTCTTTGATGTCCGGCCGGAAGTCATCGCCCTACCGTTCGTGGCAGGCGCTCTGCTTCGGGCCGAGCGAAGAGGCGGCTTCGATAAATGGGGTTTGATTCTGCTGTTGGTAACCCTTTCGGTACGAGAGGAGTTCACGATTGTCGCGGCCAGCGCAGTCTTGTTTGCGCCGTTTGGTAACGGAACGATGAAACTCCGTTGGCGGCTGGCGTTCGCGACGGTTTGTGGCGCCTACCTCGTCGCCTATTGGTATGGAATACGGCCGGCGCTGGCCCCCGAGCACATGGCGGCCGCCGACCACAGCTCGTACGGCTTTTTCTCGACAGCCTCGATTCCCGAGGCTCACCGCACCGTCAGTGCCATCCTCCAGTCAAAGGCGGAGCTTTTGCTGCTCGTGGTCCTCAGCTGCGGAGCAACCACGATCTGGGGCTGGCGTTGGTTCGCAGCAGCCATGCCTTTTGTTGTGCTGATGCTGCTGACGTTGCGGCAGCATCACAATCTAATCAACTATCACTATAGTTTGTTCATCGCTCCGGGCCTGATTGTAATGGGAGTGGCAGGACTGCGTCGCCACCTCGAAAGAGGTCGCTTGAAGCTCGTCTTCGCGGCCGGTGCGGCAGCCGCGATCCTGTCGTTCGTCATGTCGAGTACGTTGCCGGGCGGCGGTCGTTGCTGGACAGACTTCTGGAATATCGAGGACGGCCAACCACTCGCCTGGCTTACCGGTGGAAGCCGAATCGCCAGCTACGAAGAGAGCCGCTCGATGCTCGAGTCCGAATTGAACTCGGACGGAGGACTCGCCGCCGCTGAGAGCTATGGCGCACGACTGGCCGGGCGAAGCCTGATCTGGGGCGACGACGAGTTGGCCATTCACGTATTGGCTCACCAGGCGGTGCCGGATCGTCTCGAGTGGGCAGCCCTCGCCCCTCAGAATTGGGCCGGGCTCGGTAGGGCCCTGGTAGGCGATCTCGGGTTCCGACTGGTCGCGATCACAGACGACCTTGCTCTGTTGAGGCGAACCGACGACCCGCAGGAACTAGCTGCCTACCTCCCCCAGTTCGATCGCCCATGCGACGACCCGCTAGCCGCCTGGCCGGGGGTTGGTTTGGTCCTGTGCGGAGCTCGACTCGACGAACGCGGCGTCCCACTAATCGAGTTGCAGCGTACCTCCTCAGGAGATCCAGCCCTGGCGGATACCCACCTGACGATTCGCCTCAGTGAAGGGACGACTTGGGACGAATGGACGGTCCTGTGGATGCTCGACGGTCTGCTGACTGCCGATGAGATCCCAATTGGCTGTGGGGTACAGGCTCGGGCTGATACGCCGACCAGCGCCTCCCAGGTGCACATCTTGATCGAGTCACAGGGCAATGCGTTGGTTCCCACCGATGCTGATGGCAACCGCCAGTCCCCACCCGTCATCGCGGTATCATTCTAGAACGACGGCGTGGACTTCGGGCTGAATCGAAGCCATTTCGACAGTCCGCAGTTTACGATGAACCGCGCTCAGGCTATGGTATTCAATACGCGAGCACTTTGTATTCCTGGGCGAGTCATGCAGCTGGGGGCGTTTGAAGTTTTTGACCGGATCGGACGCGGTGCGATGGGTGAGGTCTGGCGAGGCCGTCACATCGCACAGGATGTCCCGGTTGCGATCAAGGTGCTTACCCGAAAGCGCGCCAACGACCCAAGAATGACCGAGGCCTTCCACCATGAAGTGGGTGCGGTCGCGCGCTTGAACCACCCCGGTATCATCGAGGTCTACGACTACGGCGTCATCACCCCGCAAGCAGCTGAGGAAAGCGCAGACCGGCTGGTCGCAGGCAGTCCATACTTCGCGATGGAATGGGCCGGCGGAGGCAGCCTCAAACAGCTTCGCAGTCGGCTTGGTTGGCCCTCGTTCCGGGCGGTCACGATGGCGTTGCTCGATGCCCTCGCCCACGCCCATGCCCGTGGAGTGATTCACAGGGACCTAAAACCTGCCAACATCCTGCTCTCGGATAGGCGCGACGTGCGTCCTGGGTTGAAGCTTTCGGATTTCGGTGTCGCCCACGCCGCTGGAGACGAAAATCGTACGAAGAACCTCGAGCGCGTGGCTGGAACACCTCACTATATGGCGCCAGAGCAGTTTCGCGGCTCATGGCGCGACTATGGGCCATGGACTGACCTCTACGCGCTCGGATGTGTGTCTCACAAACTCCTAACCGGTTCTGCCCCCTTCAGCGGGGATCTGTCCGACCTAGCTCGCGCCCATTTCCTGTCCGATCCGCCCGACCTCGATCGGCCCGACCTCCCGCCAGGCCTTTCTGGCTGGCTCAGGCGGTTGTTGGCAAAGTCTCCCCGCAATCGATTCCAATGTGCAGCCGACGCCGCTTGGAGTCTTCAGGCGATCCAAGACACGCCCGATTCGAAGAAGGCTCGTGTAAAGACACCTCTGCCGATTCCAGAGGACATTCAAGTCGGTAGAACCGTTACCTTGGCCGTAACCATGGGCACCGAAATCTCGGATCACTCATTCGATTTTCGCAGGGGCATGAAAGCTCGCACCCCAGCGCCCATCATTGGCGCGCCCCCGCTTCGGCCCCCGTTGGCCGAGACCTGGCGTGGCCCAAGTACCGAACCAGGGTTGGCGGTACATCCCTCTGCTGTTGGACTCGGCCTGTACGGACTTCGTTCGATCCCCTTCGTCGCCAGGGAACAGGAACGCGATTTCATTTGGGAGTCGCTTTTGGCCTAGGCAAATACCGGCAACCCTCGAGCGGTGGTCGTCTCGGGCGATCCGGGAGCCGGTAAGAGTCAACTCGCTCAGTGGATCACTCAGCGTGCGCACGAACTGGGAGCAGCAATCGTTCTCAACGTCTCACACAGCCCCACTGATGCCGCGAACTCGGCTCTGACCAGAATGATCGCCCGGTACTTTCGTTGCCGAGGACTCGACAGAGAGGCGGTCGAAGAACGTATCAGAGATATCGGGCCCGCCGGGTACAACCGCGACGAGCGACATGCCCTCGCCGAGCTGATCTGTCCCAGTCGGAAACGTCTGGATAGTTCCGGTCACGTGGGCTTCGGATCGACGGCCGAGCGGTACGCGGTCGTGCTCCGCCTGTTGGAGAGCCTTGCCCAAGAGCGACCGGTGTTGCTCTGGTTCGATGACGTGCAATGGGGTCAGGACTCCGTGCGTTTCGTACGCCACGTGCTGAGACAGCAGTTGGACTCACCGAGCCCGGTCCTGTTTCTCTGCACCCGTAACCGTTCCTCACTCGACATGCGGCCCGCGATCGAAGAGTCTATTAACCTCCTGCTCGATGAAGCGGCCTGCCAAGACGTACCCCTTCGAGAAGTTTACCGCAGAGGAGCAGAGAACGCTCGTTAAACGGCTGTTGGATTTGGACGACGACATCGCCGAGGCAGTTGCCGCCCGCACCGAAGGAACGCCCCTTTTTGCCGTTCAACTGGTCGGCGACTGGGTTCAGAGAGGCGCACTCGAGCCCACATCGAGCGGTTTTCGACTGGATTCGAGCGAGCTCGAAGTTCTACCCGACGACATCTATCAGGTGTGGTCGACCCATCTTGACCACCTTCTCCGATCGTTTCCTTCTGGTGCTCGCGTGGCTCTCGAAGTTGCCGCTGCGGTCGGTCATGAAATCGACAACGCCGAATGGGAAGCGATCTGTAAACTGACAGGATTCGACCAACCCTCACAGCTGATCGGTACGTTGGTCAGGAGGAGATTGGCCCTCCGCTCAGAGAACGGCTGGGCGTTCATTCACGGCATGTTGAGAGAGTGCCTCGTCAGACAGGCGAAGGAAACAGACCGACTCGAGCAACATCACCTCCAGGCAATAGCGGCCATTGAGTCCGTTCACGACGATTTCAGCCCCGGGATTTCCGAGCGAGTCGGAAGACACTACTACGCCGCAAGGCGTTTCGAGGCGGCCATGGAACCGCTGACCCGGGGCGCTGGCGAGAAGACCGAAACGGGCGACTTCTCGGTAGCCATCGACTTACTCGACCTCAGCGACGAGGCCGCCGCACAGCTCGACTTGGGAGCCGACGACGAGCGGGTGCTAGAAACGTGGCTGGGCAAAGCCCGAATCAAATACAGGCAAGGAGCTTGGGAGGAGGGCTTCCAGTGGGCCGAAAAGGCGGCCGAAGCCGCTCAAAAAGCAGGCTACTGGGGAACGCGATGCCGAGCCCTGGGTTGGCGAGCCCGACTGACCCTAGCCAGCCGTGGGGACATCGCAATCTCGCGAGAATTGCTGGCCGAGGCGCTCGAGGTGGCCACCCAATACGGCTTGAATCAAGAGCGCGCAGAGCTAGTCAGAAACCTCGGAAACGTCGAATTGGACTCGGGCCACATCGACCTCGCGGAACATTGCTTCGTGCAAGCTGAGGGCCTGTTCAGAGTGCTCGGTGACGAGCACGGAGCTCATCAGGCGGAGATCGGACTCGCCAAGGTCAGCGTCGGTTACGGACACTGGGACGAGGCACTACGCCGGCTCGGTAGAGTGCTGGCTTACTTCGAAGGCTCAGGAAGGCGGTACAGCGTCGCGGACATACTCAACGAAATGGGAGAGGTCCACCGATATGCGGGCGACAGCCAGAAAGCCCGCGAGTGCTACGAGCGCGCCATGCAAATCGAACAGGCCATTGGAGTCGACTCGCTCGAGATCGTCCAGTTGAATCTGGCACTGGTGAAGTTGGCGGAGGGGGCCTACGCCGAGGCAAAGGGCGAGCTACAGCGCATCGCCCGGGAGGTAGAGAAGAAGGGCCGCGGTCACCTGACTCCAATCCTCCCGTTGGCAGTATGCGCAGCCGCCGAGGATGACTGGGCAACATGGCAACAGGTGATGGACCAAGTGCCGATCGTGCCCGGTAGCGGCGACCCGGTGAACCCCGATGAACCGTGGGCAGCTCGTTTGGCAGGCGGTGTAGCGGCTGAGTCAGGCCACCATGAGGAGGCCTCCCGCGCCTACCAAATCGCCCTATCTAGATACCGCCTCTTGGGTTGCAAGTCAGAGGTCGAGGATGTCGAAGCAGCCCTGCGCATCTGCCAGAACGAAATCGAGCACGTCGCGCCTTAGCGCAGCACTAGAAGTAAGCGCACCGGCCCGCGGTCACGTAATTCAACCGATCGCCTTGTAGTGTCCCCTCTCCGAGCAGATTGCCCGAGCCGGGATAATAGAACCGAACGGCACCGCTGCCCTCAGCGAGTACGTCGTAGGTCACGTCATAAGAATAGTCCTCGTCCATGCTGTCCGCCGGCGTGAGTCCCTCGGGGCAACTCGAGTTGACCAAATCCGCTGTGAACGATAGCTGCAACGAGTAGCTACACGTGCTGCAGCCGACAACGTCGCCGATCGTGCCGCGTCCGGTCCAGATTACGCTGCAGTCATCGGCTCCCGTGTCCCGCCAGGCCTGATTGGCGTAATGCAGCCAGGTTTCTGTGCCGCTGACTGAGTCACCAGCGAGTACAAACTCGCCAACCCAGTACACTGTCGAAGCGGGGATCGCCTGACCCTCATACTGTTCGCAGACATCCAACCCGACCAGTTCGCTGCCGGTTGAGCTGTCGTGCTCGGCGCTGTCCACAACATCGACCTGGGGACTTTCGTCCACAACAGAGGCGTCTGTATTGCCCGCACCCAGACCGGCCGCATCCTCAGTTGACGTCGCGGGGGATTGACCACTATCTCTCGTGGCACTCACGTCTTCATAGCTGCGACTTGTCCCTGAGTCGGATCCGTCCGCGCCAGAAGCGGTTGGTTCAGTACCGGAGGACGACGAGCATCCACAGAAGAGAGCAGCAACCGCTGCCATTTGGACCCAAAAACGAAGATTATACGGTTTCATTTGAACACCCTCAGCCAGTGTGAATTCGACCTCGCGCTGGCTCAATACATTATTTGAAAACATTGTTCACTAAATTTCTCGAGCCTGTGTTCGCTTCCGTTTCACATTTCCCGACGAGCGACGCAGACTGCTTGCCTTCGGCTCGAGTCTGCTCCATGTTGGCGCCGGCAGGTGTGAATTCGGAGTAGCTAATGGCCACAAGTCCAGACGGAATTGAGCTCCTTCTCTCGTTTCACGAGCAGGTACGAGTGTGCTTTCGCCGATTGAGAGAGGTCGAGGAGAATCTCAAACAGCGCGATTCTGACTCATTGGAGTCCGCCCAGACCGCCGCCGCCGAGGTGCTGAGGTTCCTCGAGGTGGAGACTCCACGTCATGAAAAGGACGAGGCACTGTCGTTCTTTCCTCGCCTGCGGGCTGCGGTTGAGCGGGCTGGAGAGGCAGACACCCAACTCAGCGAGGCGCTGGGCGAGGTCGAGGCGCAACATGAGTCTGCGTCGGAAGTCTGGGGCCCGTTACGGGTCTGGCTGTGGCGGATCACATCGCCCGGTGCGATCATCAGCATCGATCGCTTCCACGAGGCGATCGAAGAGCTCGAGCAGCTTTTCTTGAACCACTTCGCTCTCGAGGAAGAGTTGTTGTACGCCACTGCCCGCCGTCTGTTCACAGCAGACGACCTCGAGGAGTTGGCAAAAGAAATCAAGGGCCGACGGCCTGGTGGACGGCTCGATACAACGGAATTGGGGTCTTGAAGAGGCCTTGAACCCACCCCGACCAAATAATGCTGGTCCGGTAGCCAGTGCGACGAGCCGCGAGCTAGGCCGTATCCAGACGGAAGGCGCGCCCGACCTCGAGAGCGACCTGCCCCGACGGGCTCTCTTACAGCGCTCCCAGTTGCTCGGCGTTGGTGGGCTTGGCCTTCCGTTGGTTCTTGCAGCCACTTTTCAGTTCATTTTCAACCTCACCGAAGTATGGGTCTTCGGACAGCTCGGAGATCGCGGCGCCTCGTTGGCCGGAGCCGCAGCAAGCGACGTGGTCACTGGCATCTTCGCGGTGTTGGCCCACGGTCTTGGGAACGCTGCGGTGGCGCACATCTCGTTCTGCAAAGGAGCCCAAGACGAGCTGGGGGTGAGACGCCACGCTCGCCAGGCGCTCGCGTTGGGCGCCGTCTTGAGTGTCGCCTGCGCCGTCGTTGGTCTGCTCGCTTCGGTTGTGGGCGGCGCGATCATCCCCGAAGGACCCGCTCGTGAGGCAGGTGTTGCCTTCCTGCGCGTGATGGCGTTGGGCGGATTTGGAACGATTTACGTCGCCTTCTCAGTCGCGATTCTTCGGGCTCTGGGTGACTCAATGCGACCGCTGATGGTGGTCGCCGCAATGTCGATCGGCACCCTGGTGCTCGAGATGGTGTTTCTGCTCGGGTGGTTCGGCATAGAGCCCAAAGGCGTGGTGGCAGCGGCTTGGATCACCGTCCTCATGCGCGGTTTGGCGGCCGCCGGCGGAATCTGGGCCATCCACCGACACATCTCACTGAAGACCCCTCACGGTGAGCGGTTCATCGATTGGTCCACCCTGCGAATCCAGCTCAAACTCGGGATGACGGGGGCCCTTCAACAGGTTGTCCGTTTGCTCGGCTTGCTGATCTTGCTCGGCGTGGCCGCGGTTCAATTCGGTCCCGCCGAATACACAGCAGTCAACATCTGGATCAAGCTGGATCTGCCCACCCTGCTGATGTCGATCGCATGGGGTGGAGCAGTGGCTCCCGTCGTCGGAATGAGTTTGGGCGCAAAACGGCTGGCGTTTGCGCGTCGGGCGGCCTGGTCCGGAGTTTTCTTAGGTATCATCTCCGCGCTGATCACGGCCGGAGTGGTGATGAACCTCTCAGACGAAATCGTGACGGTTCTCGTCCCGGACGTGCCGACGGCAGTGGGCTTCACTCACAACATCGTGGTGTTTGCCGCTCCAGCCTACGTCTTTTTGACCATGGGAATCGTGATCAGTGGGGCATACAACGGGGCCGGGAATATGCTGACCCCACTGCTCTGGGACGTGATGACCATTCTGGTGACCCAGTCGATCGTGGCTGTGGTTTTAGCTCGCCCAACACTGCTGGGGATAACTGGAATTGGTGTCGCCGTTCTGATCAGCCGGTTCTTGCAAGGCGTGGTCGCGGCCGCGTTTCTCTTGCGTTCACGTTGGCATCGGGAGACGCCGCGAGGGCCCTGAAGGGCGGCTTCCCTGCGCCCGGCGGCCCAAGCCTACAGATTTCTCAGGCAGTTTGTTGTTGCACCGCGACGGGCCGCAAGACACCCACGCCCCACAGCATGGTTTGTAGATAGAGCCCAGCCGCAATCACCGCCGACAGTGCAGCCCAGCCGTTGATGTGCCACAGGTCGGGGAAGATGGTTGCAGCCATGAGCGGGAGCCAGGATAGACCGTCGCTAACTGTCCAGAGGGGCGGGTTGGTCCCCGTGTGACGGTGCACGATCATCCGGCAGCATACCCTTGCGGCATATAGGTTGATCACGACCGCCGGGACAAACCCGTTTGCGCCCAAAAGTACGAATGAAGCGAACGAAGCGATGACCGCTAACGGGACCCAGAGAAGGCGGAAGCGGAGGTTGGCCTTTCTAAGTCGGTTGAGCGGGTCCACGACACTCCAACCGTAGCCACAGAGCAAGATGATGAGCATCACCATCGACAGGTTGAAGGTCGAGGTGTCCAATCGGAGCCAACTCGGGTCCCCGAAGAAGCCGACCATGCATACGATTCCGACGAGAGTGACCCCCTCGGTCCCACTGACGGTCGGTATAATCAGAAGTCCGGTGAGAAACTGCTCCCACATGACGACGGCGAAGGCCATAGCCCCGAGCGCCGAGAGCGCGAAGAACCAGGATGCTTCGATATGTAGAATCATGCCGCCCGCTATGAGCATGGCGCCGGCGGTCACGGCATCGCAGCCGTGGTCGAGCAGCTCGCCAATGGTACTCGTCTGGCCCGACACCCGGGCCAGTGGGCCATCGATGTTGTCGGCGATCAGATAGGCGTAAAACAGCGCGGCGGTTACCAGGTACATGGCCGGATGCCCATTCACAGCGAAGTAGGCGGTCACGGCCCCTGCGAGAGAACATAGCACGGCGAAAATCGTCACTGAGTTTGGGTTAATCCAGCGGGGCGTTATCGCGAGAATCGGTTTGAACAAGAGCCGGTTGTAGAAACCGAACAAGAGCTCTCTGTCTTCGGATTGATAGCGTGACACGGACTTCCTCTGCTGGGTACTGCTTTCGCCAGAGTTGGTGGTTTGTTGGTTAGGAGTCAAAGATCCGTTTGCCTAGGACCGCATTTCGCCCGCGAATCGCGCCTACCTTGGATCAGCCCGAGCTTCTCGTCAATCGAAGAATTGTCAGGTCAAGAACGGTCCGACCCCAATTGTGGTAGGCCAGAATTGTAGCGACAAAGGAGTCGGTTTTCCGGAGAACCTGCCCACTCACACTCTTTTCTATACAGCGAACTTGCTAATAGCGGACCGGTGGGTGCAGAATCGACTCAAATTGAAGACCAGATTAGACCGAATCGAGCCTTTCGCGACGAAGGGCAAAGGAGTGAGCGATGGCCAAGGTATATGCTGCTGCGCTAGTTCTATTGTGTACCTCTTTGGTAACTCAGGAGGCGGCCGCGCAATACGCAGCCGGAGGATCGGAATCGGGTGTTACTCGCATCAACGTGGGAAGCAACGGCGTCCTTTTCGACGGCTTCGTATCGCTGGGATTCGATAGCGCCGTGGAAGACGAAACTGACGCAACCGTAAAACGTCTGGACGTGGCAATGGTCTGGCTCCCAAGCTTTCGTCGATTCGTTACGTCCAACCTGGCACTGCGTTTCTCTTTGGCACCATTTTACAAACGTCAGAGCATCACCACCGAATTTGAAGAGGCCAAGACCGAGCAAGTCATGGTAGACCGTGGCGGTGCAGCTATCTTGTACGCCGAATTCTATGGAAGCATGAACAATAGCACCTTCTTTGTTGCGGGAATCGGTGGCGGGGGCTTTATCGGTGAGCGCCAGACGCCCATCGAAGGCGACGGTGACCAGCTCCTGTCGACGACTATCGGAGGTGGAGTGGGGGCTGCTCACATCGGTCTCGAAGTATTCGTCAGCAACGCGTGGAGCCTCAGGGGCGGGGTCGACCTGATCGCGCAGTTTGGATTTGAGAGCCCGGATGAGCCAGAGGAAGACACAGAGCCAGCGCCCGAGGACGAGGAAGATGAATCCTCGATTCTCGACTCGGCATTCACCTCGATCGACGTGGGCCTCACTGTAGGCCTTGCTTACACTTTCTAGACAAGAATACCTCATTGATCGGGCCTTATAGGTCTGACCGAGACAAGGAGCAACGATGCGATTCAAGATTCTAGTGTGGGCACTGGCGGGTGTCTTCGTTCTAGCGGCATGCGAGGGCGAGAACTCCTCCACTGGTACAGACGACGCCACGACGGGCGAGGACGTGAACGAAGATACGGCCGAGCAAGACATGGTCGACGAGGATACGACCGAGCAGGACATGGGCGAAGAAGACACGACCGAGCAGGACATGGTCGAGGAAGACACGACCGAAGAGGTCACGGAAGATGCGACCGAAGAAGTCGAAGAAGATACCACCGAAGAGGTTGAAGAGGATACGAGCGAAGACACCAGTGAGGACACCACCGAAGAAGTGGAAGAGTGTGGGGGATGTCTCGACGGCGACGACGCCTGCCAGACCGGCGATACGCTGGCCGCCTGCGGTGGCGACGGCGAGGTCTGCGATGTGTGCGAAGGAGAGGAGACCTGCACCGACGGCGCTTGCCTAGCACCCGCAGCTTGCGCTGTGACATGTGACGGTTGCTGCACCGGCGAGGTCTGTACTGAAGTTCAGACTGATGATGCCTGCGGAATCGACGGCGGCCAATGCGTCGACTGCGACACAGGTACCTGCAACGACACCGACGGTGTCTGTGAGGCAGCTTGTGAAGACTCCTGCGAAGGGTGCTGCGATGACGATGGCGTGTGCCAGGACGGGACCGCAGATGGCGTTTGCGGTATCGACGGCGAAACCTGTAGCGATTGCGCTGACGATTCGTGCTCCGTCGGTGAATGTGTTCCGGCCGCTTGTGCCGACACCTGCGACGGCTGCTGCGACGGCTCGACTTGCAAGACGGGTGACGACGACGGTCTGTGCGGATCTGACGGTGACATCTGCCTCGACTGTGGTCTGGGTCGCGCTTGCGGCGACGACGGAATCTGCGAAGTCTCTCGCACCTCGAGGTGGGACGTCGTCGCGATCAACGGCTTTCTCCCACTCTTCGATCCAGACGATGATAAATGGGATATCAGCGGTAGGTTTGAAGCGCCCGACCCGTACGTCGAGCTACGGATTGTCGACGATGGCGACGATTCATTGCCAGGAGAGATTGGCACCTCGCACACCGAATCAGACACCTATCTGCCGAACTGGTGGCATGGCGATTCATCAGAGGCAGTGGTCCTCGAGAACGTTGCGGCAAACCGGATGATCGACTGGGGGCTGGAGATTACCGTCTGGGATGAGGACGCAGGAAGTGATGACTCGGCCGGTACATGCACAATCGGCAGAGGCGATCAGGATCTGGAGGTCTTCATGGATGGCCGAGAATGGGTATTCGATTGCCGAATTGAGGACGACTGGCGATGGGAGGTCCACCTGCTCTGGCGGCCCCATATCTCTGATTGATTGGACTCGGGGGGGGGGGGTGGGGGCGCGCCCGCGCCCACCCCCCACCCGGCGGGTGGACCCCG
>CAZDBH010000166.1:0-15752 GCA_964503485.1 uncultured Bradymonadales bacterium
GCCGGCTTGGCCGTCCTCTTCGCAGTACCACTCCTCGTCATCTGGATCCAACATCGTATTGGCCGGCACCACAAAGGTCACGTCGGCCCAAACCTCAGATGGCGTGTTGTTGACGAGCTCGAGGGTGTAGGCGATTTCATCGTCAGGCTCGACGGAGTCGGCGCTGGCCTCAACAATCTCAATACCGAGATCGGCTGGGACGTTCCCGATGTTGGCATACTCGAAGCGGGTGAATAGTACGGGCTCGAAGTTATCGAAGCCGAATCCGCCCTCGATCCAGGTCGCCCCTTCGTCCTGCTGCCCGTCGACCAGCAGGCTGTCGCCTTCCTGAGGCTCAACGTCGGTTGGGTCGGCGCCATCTAGATCGTAGGCCATGGTACTCGATACCGTGAGATACACTGCATCGATTGCTGAGCCATGATTGATCACCTCTAACTCCATCCCGCCGATGACCTGCTCATTCGACCAGCTGCCCCCGCCCCCTTCCCAGTACGCAAGGGCGTCGGTGAGTAGGTAGGTCAGCGCTTCGGTGTTCTCGTCATGGTCGAAGGAGACAATGTCGCCCTCTTCGGCTTGCCCGCCGCCAAAGGCGCCCATCGTTAACCAGCTGTACTCTTGGTGTGCGAACGTGAAGGTATCGTCTGCGTCGCTGCCGTAAGCGGCTTCCACCTCGTCGAAATCGACTGCTGTGTCGTCGGCCACGGTCACATAGCCATAGTCGCCCTCTGTTATGACGAAGGCGCTCGCTGTGAGTGCTGTGATGCGGTCTCCACCGGTCGGATTGTCATCCTCGTCGTAGCTGTCATCGCCGCCCTCGAATCTGTCGAGCCAACCCGTGGAACTGACCGTGAGGTTGTCATCGCCACTACCTGCCACACCCTCTTGGATGTTGGCAAAGTCGAATGTCTCGTCACCAAACTCCTCTGCGACGATGTTACCGGCGTAGCTGCCCGTCATTGTCCAATCGGTGTCGACTGTCAGCCTCATGTTCAAGGTCTTGCCACCCAATACAGTGACTGGCGCGGGTAGATCGGTCGTGAAGAAATGGACCTCGCCGTCGCTGTCCGGGTGATTCAGATTGATGTGTCGGCCTTCAGCGGTCGAGGTGAGGAAGCCCCAATCGGTTGCATCCAACACAAACGCGCCGTCTTCGAGCTCCCCGTCCTCGGGTTCTCTGTCGATGACTTGAAGGTACTCGTCGAGCTCATATGGCGCGAACGTAGGACCGTTCGATACGTAGACGTTCCCACCGAAGGTGAGGTCTTCTGCACGCAACGTATAGGTATCGTCGCCCGCCTGGATGCCGCCGCCCCAAACCTGCTCGCCGTAGGTCCAAATCGTCGATTCGCCGGTGATCAGGGCCGGACCCTCGGTAACTTCGAGGTATGCCAGCGCGTAGGTCGCGCCAACGTCTCCGTCAAAGATGACCTTGGAGGAGTCGGTTCCGAGCACCACGTACAACTCGATCTCGTTGACGTAGATATTGTCATGGCCATCGTCGTACCAATAGGGCTCCACTGTGCTGCCAAACTCGATGTCGCCCGGTCCCAATTCCGTGAGCGTATGCTCGGTACCATTGAAGATGACCGGGTCGTTGAAGCGCATCGAGGCGCCGTTGGTCGTGATGTCGTCGCTGATGTACGTCTCGCCCTTCGCATCGGTCTCGAGGTGACCCAGCGGAGCGCGGCCCAGTTCCTCCTCGGTTGTGTCAGTGGCCGCGACGTAGTCTATCTGTTGGCCAACGACGTCTTCGAAGTAGGTCCCCCCACTACTGGTGACCGTCAACGCGTAGTAAACGATCTCAGAGTCGGCGATATTGTCTACGCCGTACTCGAAGTAGACGTCACCGCCGGTCGAGTCGATTTCAACATCGGCAATCAACACCACCTCGTTCTCGAAATAGACCTCACCGCTGTCGCCTTCTGCGGTATCGTCCGTGTCGATCGAGTTACCCAAGTATAGGATGTCACAGTATGTCCACAGCGATGCGAGGGGCATGCCCGTGCCCAAGGCGCCCGTAACCCAAGCCAAGCCGGCTTCGAGCCCAAGTTCATAGGTCCCATCGATCGGGGAGCTGACCGTAAGTGTTTCTCTCGCGTCGAACTCAACGTCACCCAACAGCGTCGTGGGGCTAGCGATGGTTATAGAGCCACGGTGCGATCCAACGTCGCCATTCACTGTGAACGTAAGAGGATCGTCGACTACCAAGCCGGGCTCGAAAGCCAGCTCGCCATCTTCCTCAATATCGAAGGTGAGACTGCCGGTGCCGAGCATTTGAATCGCACCATCGACAACACCAGTGTCACCGTCGCCGATGAGTGCATAACCCGTTCCGACATAACCCGAACCCTGAATAAGGACATCGTAGGCGCCTTCGTCTGTATAGAGTTCGTAAAGCTCGAAATCACTTCCGCTGAGTGAGATCTGGCCTTCGGTGTTGTCCATGAAGAGGGTCGAAATCTGAAAGTAGCCAAGGGTAAGGGCTTCATCGTCATCCAACGTTGTCGCGGTCACTGTCAGATCCCCTGAACCGGCAACCCGAATGTCAGACGGGCTCTCGTCGTAGCTCACTATCGAGATGTTTTGCCAGAAATCTGCGTGGCCGGTGATGTCGACTGAACCGGCTGTGTTGTCGCCAAACACGTTCTCGGCTGAGAAATAGAGGAACGGATCATCCTCCGCTTCAGGCGGGCCGTTTCCAACCCAGTCGCTGAACGGGAACTGGGAAAACGGATCGACTGCAGCGACTGCAGCCCCCAGAAAGAACCCCACACCAGCTGCATCCTCACCGAATCCGGGCGGTGTCGACCCATCGAGCGTGAGGATACCATCGCCAACGCCTGTCCAGCCGAGCGAGACCATCACCCCAGCCCACCCTTGGCCGTCCAGGGTGACATTTCCACCGAGCGAGCTGACGTGCGAGCGCGCCAAGTCCCAGCTGCCCTCCAGCAGCGAGTCACCCTCATCGATATCGTCCAAGTCGGGCAAGATGCCAACCTGAACACCGCTGGGCACGACCCACATTTCACCCTCTCTCATCGTGATGAGCTCGAAATACATCTCCCTCAGGTCGTCATCGAGACTCTCGAAGTCGACAAATTCTGAACCGGTGATTCCGATGTCTCCGGTCGCGCTCTCCACATCACCAACGATCCAGGCACCATTGAGCAGCCCGTGTCCGGTGATCGTTGTTTGACCGGAGAGATTGGAGACCGTTCCGTCGGTGATTGCGAGGCCGAGGTAGTTGACCGTATCCGAACTACCGCCATCGATTGTGATCGAGCCACTGCCTGACCACACGTTGGCGATTGGTGTAAACTCGGCGTCCTCGTAAACGACTGGGTCCAGGTGGGAGACCGTGTAGCCGATCAACGTCCCGGTCGGCATACGATCGAAGAAGCCTTCTTCATCGAAGGTGCCTTCATAGAAGAACGCGTCAATAAACGACTCGTCCAGTTCGGCGTGCGTGCCGTCGATGACCACGTTGGCGCCGGCACCACCGACTTCACCGTCGATGAGTGCGCCGATGGAACCTCCCGTTCCGGTGATCGTGATCGTCCGGGTCTCGGTCGTACTGTTGCTCGTGATACTGGGCCCGGTGGGGGTGTCTACATCCCAGCGCAGCATACTGAGGACATCGACTATCGCCACGCCTACTGCGTCGACCACGCCCTCGTTGACCGTTCCAGTGATCGTGATGTCACCGGTGGTGGCGATCGTAGCGGTCGGTGTTTCAGAATAATCGCGGCCGATGATAACCCCTGCTGGGAGGGAGTTCCCTTCTCCGACGTCGAATTCGTAGTAGTCACTCCCGCCGCCTGTGCCCGTAATGGTCACTGCGCCGTCGGTACCCGTGATTTGGCCAGCCATCCACACACCAACGAAGGTGCTATCGCCAATGATGTCGACTGTGCCTTCGGTCTCGAGTGTGCCTTCTTCTATCCAAACGCCCACCGCATAGCCACCACCAGAGTAGCCCAGCAACGTGATAGCGCCCGATTTGGTTACCAAGCCACCGTCGACCTCCAACACCATGTCGTAATCGATCGGATACTCCTCGGCCTCGTTGACCTTGATGGTGATAGCGCCCGTGTCCGTTTCGATCGTGCCGTCGTGCTCAAAGAAGTAGCCGGCTTCGCCAAGGAACGCGGCGTTGCCTGTGAAAATGAGCGACAGAGCTACCGACATCTCTGATGCTGCGTAGCCAGACAGTGAGTGGTCGAGTGTCGAGTCCCCGGTTGCGTCACCTCCGAGCGAGATGTCCCCGGCTCTTATCGTCATCTCTAGGGTTGTCGTGAACGGTGTATTGACGGTCAGGCTGTCTAGCTCGGCAATGCTACCGATCAACCCACTAAACGAAATCGCTTGGCTGGCTGGATCGGCATTGATCCTCAACCGAGAGGTGGTGTCGTCCGCGTATGCGTCAATCGTCGACGCGAAGATGACACCAGAGCCATCACCCGTGCCGGTATCACTCAGCGTTATCGCGCCGTATTCCCCGTCCTCGGTGTCTAACGTGACCGGATCGTTGAAGTTGATCCCACCTCCGGCCACCGTCATATCGCCCTTGAGGAGTGCGCCGCCGCCTGCATTCGTAGTGACGCTCACTAGAGGATTGGTCCCACCCATCGCACACTCGAAGTTCGTGAGCCCAGTGGTGTTCACGGTCACCGACGTGTCCGGAGCTGGGGTTTCATCGTCAGAATCGGGTACCCAATCATCAACCTTACAGAGGGTAACCTCTCCACTGCCTGCGTTTATGAGCAGGTTGGCCGTCAGCGCCAGCTCGGAATAGTCGAACGTCACCTCACCGTCATTGGTTGTCACGTTGGCGCCCCAGTCAAACACGCCCTCGTCGACGTACAGCGACGCGAGAGGGGTGGAACCACCAAGGTCAGCCGATACGGCGCCATCGCCCCACAAGTAGAGGTTATAGCCACCGTTTACAGTGCTGCTGATGGTGAGGAGGCCGCCACCGATTCTCGCGTCGCCCGTCAACGTCGTGGTGCTCGCGATTTCCATCGGGTAATCCTCATCGGTCTGCCAGTACGTCTGGATCGCCCCTTCGAGTGAAAGCGAAATGGGCGCGTCGACGATCAGCCCCTCGTGGAACATCAGGCCTCCTTCTTCCTCCCAGGAGGCTTGTGAGGTCTCTATGACGACAGGACCAGTTCCGAGTAAGTGAATCGGCCCGGAGATCGCTTCGTCGTCAACTTCCGCCCAACCGCTCCCGAAAACACCTTCGCCTTCGATAGTCACACTGTAATCACCCGCGTCGGTGAAGAGCCTGCCGATATTGAAGAGGCCGTTCAGTGAAACCTTGCCGTCGGTGTTATCCATGAAGAGGGCAGGCAAATAGATGAGGCCAGGTCCGGCCTCATCGCCCACACCAGATGTGGCTGTGATTGTCAGATCGCCAGTACCGCCGACGCGGATGTCGGACGGCAGGTCCTCCGCTCTCGAAGCGATTGCGGGCGCTTCGATATAGCCCGCGTGGCCGTTGATTACTACCGAGCCCTCCGTCCGGCCGACAAAGACATCCTCGAGCAGGAACAGCGCTTCGGGGGAGCTGAGAAGCCCCTCGAACACGGGGTGTGAGAACGGTGCGGTGCCGCCCACCGCGGCACCAATCAGGAACTCGACGCCTAATGTCTCTTCCTCGAAACCAACAGGCGGTGCTCCATCGATTGTTAGGAGACCATCGCCAACCCCTGTCCAACCCAGGGCGACGAGTACCCCGACCCCGCCACTTCCGGTCAACGTCACGTCGCCGGTGTCCGACGCCACACGCGATCTGGCGAGGTCCCATGTCCCATCGAATCCCTCACCGAGTTCTAGCGCGGCCACCCCGATCTGGATCCCGCTGGGATAGACAACGCTCAGTTCGCTAAAGTAGAAGAGGAGGTCGCCAAGCTCCTCTATGAGCTCCAGACTAAACTCCTCGGTCCCTGTGACCTCGATGCTCCCCGCTCCGCTGTCCACACTACCAGCAATCCACGTTCCGCTGAGGAATCCTTCACCCGTGATCGTCGTGTCCCCGGTCGTATTGTGGACCCAACCGTTGGCGATCGACACGCCGATTAGATTGGCGGTCGTCTCACTGGTACCGGAGATGTCAATGGAGCCAGTTTCCGACCAGACCTCGGCGGTCGTTTCGAGTAGGAATTCCGATTCAAGCTCTCCGATGGTGAAGAAGGCAACGTGCCCGATCAGTGTTCCCGAAGGCATCACCATGAAGAGCAGGTCTTCCATTTCTTCGGCCATTTCGATGCCGAATTCGGCTGAAACCCCGTTGATGTCTACATCCGCTGCGGAGCCGCCCACTTCGCCGTCGATCCACGTGCCGAATGAACCACCGGTTCCATTCACCGTGATCGTCCCCGACGTGCTGGTCACCCGTGGTTGATCGGTAAAGTCCGGATCTTCCATATCGAAACTGTCGACATTAACGATGCCGACTCCGACGCCCTGAAGGGTGTCGATCTCTCCAGTTATGCTGATGTCTCCGGATGTTGTCGTGATCGTGGCTTGACCGAACCCTTCCAACTCACCGACCAACACGCCGGCCGCGAGCAGATCGTCTCCGAAGTCATAAGCGGTTGAATCGCCAGATTGGCCGTTTATCGTCACATTGCCGACGGTGCCTGTGAGTTGACCGGCTATCCAGACCCCGAGAAAGTTGCTCGTACCGGTGATGTTCACCGCTCCACCCGTACTAAGGGCCGTGGCCACCAAAACGCCGACCGCGTCGGTCCCGCCGGAGTGTCCGATCAGGGTGATAGTCCCTGTCTCGGTGACAATACCGCCGGTCATGGCCAAGACAACCTCTGAATCGATCTCGTTAGTACCGCTCTCGTTCACCTTGATGTCGATGTTACCGCTGACGGTTTCCACTGAACCATCCGTCTGCTGGAAGACGTAACCGGCCGCTGCGTAGAAGTAGGCTGAACCCGAGAAACTCAGGTCCATGCGATTGGTAATTAAATCGCCGTTCAACGTGAGACCAAACGGGATAGTCAGCTCTTCTGGCTCGAGCGCCTCAGTGATGACGAAGACCTCCTGCCCTAGCAGGATCGTGGTGGCGGTCATGGACACGTCTTGGGTGAGCGTGAACGGTGTTTCGATTGTGAGGTTGGCCAGCGGCTTCAAGCCACCGACAGCACCCGTGAACGAGATGGATTGACTGGTCGCAGCCGCGGTGATCGTTAGGTTACCGGGATCGTCAGCGCTCTCGTCAGTGTCGATTGTACTGCCGAAGACGATGCCCGCGCCCGATCCAACGTCTTCCAGCGAGGCTGTCCCCCAGACAGAAACCGGGTCGTTGAACGTCGCTGTGCCGGTGGTTGTGATCTCCGATGTCAGCCTCACAGATCCGGGCGCATCGGTTGTGATCGAATCGATCGGCGCGACAGAGCCGACCAAGCCATTGAAGCCTGTCCGTCCGGGGACGTTCAGGGTGAGTGCCGATGCGGTTGTAGAGATACCGTCATCGTCGAGTGTACCTTTTTGGGAGAAGTCGCCGTTTGCTCCAGTCAGTGTGACGGTCAGCGACTGGTTGAGTACGCAGCCTTCGAGTTCGACCAAATCGGTCGCATTGACGCTCGCGGGCAATGTGAAGCCCTCCTCGAACCCGGAGACATAGAAGGAACGTAGTTCGATTCCGCTTCCCACGTTGCCGTTGACGGCGCCGGAGTCGGCTCGCAAGGCCAGGAAGGGCCGTGACTCGTCCGCCTCGTCTGCGTCGATCAGTCCATGAATGGTCAGAGTCTCGTCTGCTAACACGACCGAATCGCCAAAGACCTCGATATTCGAGGTGATCGTCGCGCTGTTGTAGTTAATCGTGACGTCTGCCGCCAAATACAGTTTCGAGGGACCTGTCACAGTCCAGTCACCGTAGAAGTCAAACTCGCCGTTGTTCACACCGGTGGCCTCGAGTGTCACCTCACCCGTGTTGTTAAAGGTGACCGCATCTGTAATGTCGTCGCCTCCGCGGAAAACGACGTTGTAGGGGCCGTCTTGAGCCGTAAAACTGGCCAGTCCCTCGAGTTGGCCGATGAGTGAGTAGTTGCCGCCGGCCTTAACGATGGATACGTCGCTGACCCACCGGATGCCCTCATCACAGTTCGTCGCTCCGGTCACGGTGACGTCGCTGTCTCCGGTGCCCAGGGGCAGGCGGCCGTACGAATAGAACCCGTAGCCCTTGCCACCTTCGCAGTTGCCCGTGATGGCCAGGTCGCCGTCACCGGTGGTTCGAATTCGTACCACCTCGCCGCTGTTCATAAGGACTCCGGCGAAGGGACTCGATCCAGTGGCAGTGCCGATTATGGTGATGTTGCCATCCTCGGAGCTAACCGATCCGGCCACTTCGACGCCAGTCGTGCCGTCGCCGAGCGAGCCCGTGCCGGTGATGGAGATCGATGCGGTGTTGCCTTCACCCGCCAGGGAGGTCACCGAGCCGCCGACGTAGACACGGGGGGGTGCCGTGTCGCCGTTCGCTCCGCCTGTTCTTTCGATGATTATCGCACCTGTTTTGGACACGACGCTACTCGAGGGGCCGACATGGACGCCGTAGGAACCCTGGCCCGCACCGGCGATACCTGTGAGCGTGATTGCGCCAGCGTTGTCTGCGGTTCCCGTCGATGCCACGGAGGCGCCCTCGTCGAGGTAAATGCCCTGGGATGCGGACGCGGTAGACTCGTTGGTCCCGCCCGTTCCGGTGAGCGTAATGGCTCCGCTTGTTGTGGTGATCGTTGTCCCCTCCAGGTAGATTCCGCGATCAGATGCAGAGGTGTTGATCATTGTGATGCCACCGCTAACGGAACTGAAGGTGTCACCGCTCAGGTTGATCGTGCTGTCGATGGTCAGCGAGAGGCTCGCGTCCTCGATAAAGGTCAGCCCCGGCACTGTGCCGAGTGCATCGGCCAGAACCGTCAAGTCCTCATCCAGGTTGACACCGGCCGCGATCGAGACCGATGCCGGCGTTTCCGTGTCGGAAGTCGCGTCCATCGTCGTTGGCGAGATGAGCTGCAACGAGCTGCCTTGATAGCTTTGGTCACCAGTTGTGTTGATGATGCCATTGAGCTGGGTGATTCCGTTTTCGACTGTCAGATCGTGGAGGCGAGTGTCGCCACCGACAGTTCCGGCGAACCACACGATCCCGGACTCGCCAGTAGAATTCACGTTGAGATTGAAGGCGCCGTCCACTGTGCTATTGAAGAAGATGCCACTTCCGGCGTCAGTGATGGACGTATCTTGTTCCAGCTTCACCGCGTCGTGGAAGATAACCGTAACTGGCCCCGAGCCTTCTATGACGATGGAGTCCGTGTTTATCCAGGTCTCTCCGTCACCGTCGGTCGTTAGCGCACTCAGGTCTGAGATTGCACCGTCGAGGCTCGTCGTGCCGCTGGCCGATAGAGTTAGGGCCGGATACGGGGGTTCCTCGCCCCGGTCAAACTGCCCAGATACCTGTTGGAGCGTGATCGAACCCGTACCGGTGCTGATTGTGATCGATTCGCGCACGTCGGTCGACCCGACCACGTTGAGGTATGCGTCAGTCAGCGTGACGTTGCCTTGCAGAGCGAGCTCGCCAATCGCGTCGACCGATCCTGTACCGCTCAGCGTCTCCTCGAAGAGAATCATCTCGGCTGTACCCTCGTCGGTCGTGCCCGAGTTGAGTGTGACATCCGCGGTCGTCACCGTTTTGGCCATTTGGATCATCCACGCACCGCCGGACGCGGTAATGTCGCCACCCAAATTGATCTGGCTGGCCTCAGTCGGGGTGAAGTTCTTGGTGATGGTCACATCGCCGGTGATCGTCACAACCCCACCAGTGCCCAACGAGGAGGTGTTGGTCGGCGACCACGTCATGTCATTCGAAATCGTTACGGCGACCGGTTGGAAATTCATGACCTTCCAGTAGTCCATCTGGAAATCGCCATTGATCGTGATGCTGCCCGTCGTTTTTGCCGAATCGAGACTGAGCTGGTTGTTCTGGGTGCCGGTTATGACGTCGTCCCCGGCTCCAAATGGTGAGAGCAGACCCGCGATCAGGTAACCGGAGGAGGAGTCGTCGTCGGTGCAGTTTCCAGTGACCGTCAACTCACCGCCGGAGCTGATCGAGGTCCCGCTCGACACCGAGACCCCGGTTGCACCAGCGCTGTTCCCAGTACCAGTGACGGAAACGTCGCCACCCGAATTGACCGTGCTGTTGTCAGCGATCAGAATGCCGGCGCCGCCGCCTTGGCCGCCGGTCCCGTCGAGCGTTACTGTCGCTGCGCCGGCCTCGATGTCATAGAACGACATCGAGATCCCATAACTTGTGCCAGTCATCTCACCGGTGGTGTTCGCGGAAAGGCTCACAGCACCGCTTTCGGTCGTGACACTCCCCATGAACAAGGTGGTCTGATTCGCGGTGTTCGATGTCAGACTACCCGAGCCGGTGAACGTATATTGACCGCCCAGGTCGGCGCTCGCACCGCTGACGCTGAATGGGTGTGCTCCGCCGAGAACGCCATTACCTATGGTCACTGATCCACTTTCGGATGTCAGCGTGATTGGCGCGCTGGCGGATTGGGCTGATCCCAGCGTGATTTTAGGCAGGATGTAGAGTTCGCCGGTCGTAGTCATGTCGGCGCTGATCGTAGTCGCCCCGTTTTCTACGGTGAGCGAAGCCAGTTCACTACCCTCGATACCACCGACTTCCCCGTCGAACACAACTTGGCCGTCTTCGCGAGTCGCATCGATTGTCAGAGAGAAGGCACCGTTGACAGTATCGCGAAAGAAAACGCCCGAACCGGGTTCGGTGATGACCGTGTCCTCCTCGAGGACATAGGGCCCTTCAGACTCGAATGTATCGATCGTCAGTCCTGCCAACGTGATGTTGGCCGCCCAGGAATGCTTCGGACCATTGCCGCGTAGGAAAAGGCCGGTTAGCGTTGTGATGTCGTCGAACAGACTGGTCTTTCCGGTGGTGGTCAGTGTGATCTGGTCGCTGTCGTCCGCACCACTCATTGCATCGACTTCGATGTCACAGGAGTTGGCGTTGAGGTGGCGCTGACCGGAGACGACCATCGGGTTCGTGATGAAGATGCCACACGGGTCTGAGCCTGAGACCGTGATGTCGGCGCCCAGGGTCACGGCGCCGGTCAACGTCACCTGTGTCATCGGCGACTCAGTCGTACCGATCGGACCATCGACGATAATCGTCTCGCCGTTGATCGTCAGCGTGCCCCCTGAGACCGTCGCGTCTGAGGGGATTGTTACAGTACCCGTCGTCGTGATGGTCACATCACCGTCGATCACGACGTCGCCCACGAAGACAACGTCGCGCGCTGTATCGACGTCGGTAGACCAGGTGTCCGAAATCTCGTAGTCCGGGACCGGGAAGGACTCATACACGATGTTGTCGAGATACACCGAGCCATCCGCCGCGCTGGCTGACAACAAGTCGATATTCCCGAACCCAGACAGCTCGAGGCTAGTCCAGGCGTTGGTGACGATCGTCCCACCGTCCACGGTCACCGTCCCCACCTGGGTCGTAGGCTCCGTTACCCACCCACTTATGGTGAATGATGTTGTCCCGTCAGTTGCGTAGTAGTCGAGCCTCGACACGTTCATCCGCGCATCTTGAATGACGACGCTTCCGCCTTCCGTGATTGGCCCGATTGCTTCTGAGCCAGAGAACACGCCAACCGTCCCGTTGCCTTGGAAGTCATCGCCGTGCTCCGTACCGAAGTACGGACTTTCCGTTCCCGTCCAACCAGCGAATGTGATCGCTTTCACCACCGAGATAGTGAATTGCTTGTCGATGTAAGCGTCCTCCGAGTCGTTCACTCGAACGCAGATGGTCAGTTCGGTGCCTGGGTCCAGTGCGCCAAGTGCAACCAGATCAGCATTTTCGTCGCCCTCCAGTCGGAATTGGTCGATATCGGGGCCGGAGCAATCGTCAGTTGTGAGCAAGGAGTAGTGGAATGTGTCTTCGGTGTCCTCATCCGACGCGCTTAAGATGCCAACGGCCGTCTCCGGGCCTGCCGTGGGTAAGAGAACTGCGTTCGACAAGTGGATGTCGGTTGGCGGGTTATTGACGCCGAGCATGGTGCACGCGCCCCCTTCGGGTGGGCATTCCCAGCCGTCTTCGATTGCGCAGAGGGCTGAGCAGCCATCGCCATCACTGGGATTGTTGTCGTCACATGTCTCGTCGCCTTCTACAGCTCCGTTTCCACAGATATCGGGCAGAACACCGCCTCGCACGAAGTACTGCCAGACACCCGAACAATCCCCACCGATGCAGGACTCGTTCGGAACGGTGATGTTTGATGTACGATCGACCATCTGAATGGTCTCAGTCCGAGAACCGGGCACCTCGACATAGTTCTCTTCGTCTCCGGCATCAAAACCGGCCTGGGCTTCCGTACCGCCCAACCCGTTGACTCCACCGCTGTCGTCGCCAGTCGTCCACTCGAGACAGGCATAGCGAAACTCGACATCGAAGTCAGTGTCGACGCCGTCTGTGGCCGACAGAATCATCTGAAAACTGGACTCGAGGTCGGTATTCGCGTCGTAGTAACCCACTTCGTTCCAGGTCACGACAAGCATGTCCGCCTCTTGGTGGACGTAGACCGAGTTGTCGATGGTATCCTGACCACCGCTCAAGTCTGCATCCCCCCAATATGGTGTGATCATGGGTTGGGATGCGATGGGGAATGGCTCCGGGGTGTATGCGTCCACACCTTCGTTGAAAGTAATGTTGCCGTTCACGGCCGCGAAGAACTCAGTGTAGGTGGTACCAAAAAAGTTGATGCCAGATGGGAACGCGGTCGTCAGATCCAGCGGGGCAGAATAGCCATCGTCCAGCTCATCGTTAGCCCACGTTTCAATCCGCGTTCCGTAGTCAGGCGTATCACTGGAGCACCGAGTCCCATCCCATGTGCAACTCGCGCCTTCGCATGCCGTCTGATCGGTATACTCCCAACAGGTATTCCAGAGTTCAGCCGGGCCACACGTCCGTACGCAGCCGAACTCGTCACAGGTGTAAGCGTCGTTGAGGGTACAGTCCGAAAAACAGTAGTCCATATCGGACAAATTGCCATCGTCGCATTCCTCGTCGAGAGCGAGCTCGCCGTCTCCGCAAACGGGCCAGAAGAGATGCTCCACGACCTTTCCGTAGTTGTCGAAATTCTGAACCGCGACCGTGTACGCAAAGTAGTCCTTGTTCTCGTCTACTGCGACAGTAGTCGACCACTGATCGCCGTGGGCGTCGAAATCCATCTCCTCGTAGGTGAGCTGTGCGCCGTAGTCGTCTTGCTCGCGATAGACAAAGTACATCGTCGTATCTTCATCATCCCCGCTTCCATAGTCGTTTGTTGCGACAATCGTGATCTCACTGCCTGTGAAGGTCTCTTCAAGGAGGGTGATGCTGAAGTCCGGAGCAAGGGTCGCTGCATCGTTGAGATACGTAAGTCCGTCTTCGAACACCCAGTGCGAGTTTGAACCTTGGCTGTATTCGCCGTCGTTGTCCGTGTCGATATCGAGTTCGCTGGACCCAGACAGGATGAGCAGGTCTTGGTTGTCGGCCAAGCTCATGTAGATTTCATAACCTTGGGCATAGGCTTCGAAATTGCCGGTTCGAAGCTTGAGTACCGACACTGGCGAAGCGCTGCCACCGCCGCCGCTACTAAGCGCGTCGGAGTAGCCGTAACCGTCTGGTGTTGCGGAGTTCAGCAGTGGGCTCCAAAACTGGGTTCCGCCATCGCCGGTATCCCCATCCAATGGGGTCTCATAAAAGTTGTTATCGGTATCGATGAAGAAATTGATGTAGAGGTAATCGTCGTAGGCTTCCCAATCGAAGTCGTCGAATATGGTCACCGGCCCCAAGAAGTGGGCGTACTCGTTGTAGTCATCGTCGTTGTACCAGGTGAACGAGTCACCGATTTGCATCTCCCAGAAGACATAGTCCTCGTAGTCGTAGTTGTCGAAGTTCCACTCCCCTCCGAGGGAAATGACCGGATACAGGTCCCATTTAGATGGGTTTCTGGCTTTGAACCAGAGCATTGCGTCCGCTTCGAGCATGTTCTCGTGGGGTAACTCGCTGTTGAGGGAATAGCCGTCGTAGTCGTCACAATAGAACCGGTTGCTCAGCTCCATGCGCCACCAAGTAATCTCGGTATCGTCCGTCTCAACCTCGTCCGCGTAGATCTCCTGCACCATGACGTCGACGTCGTCGCTACAGTCGTCATCGAACAACACCGTTTCGGCCACGATTCGATTGTAGGAACTCCCTTGGGTCGAGTCGCATTTGGAATCGATGTCCAGATTGCCGCTAGATTCCACTGTTCCATAGAAAATCTCGGCCAGGTTGGCCGGTGAACCTGTATGAATCGTCCCGAGATCTTCGATCTCGAAATTCGGCATCATGGCATGGATGCCGATGACGCGGACCGCATCGTCGGTAGGAGGGGTCGTAAAGGTGAGTTCCGGCTCTTTGGTATCGGTACTCTCAAAGATGTAGATGTCGTACGGCGTGTAGCCTAGATCGGTGTCCATGTAGATGAATTCGGGATTCACGTAATAATGTCGAGCATGAACGCCCACGTTGATGTCGTAGTGGGCTTCGATCACGTCTTCGTACGATTCGCCCCGAAACGTCGACATGAACGTAACCGTGTCGCCTACGTCAAACGCGAAGGTATCGTCTTTGACCGCGTCGGCGCCGTTTACCGTGAGCGTGACCCCTTCATCGAGTTCGCCAATCGTGATTGTGGGGCCGGTGTCGGGGAGACTGTAGTTCAAGTTGTCAAAGGCGACGACATCAAAAGTCTCGATGTAATTCCCGGTGATCCGGGCCTCGATCGTGATGCGGTCGATGTTCGACCAGGTCTCTGCGAACGAGTGAAAGTTCGACCCCGGCGAGTTCGGCCCACTCACTTCCTCATAGGGCTGGGTCTCGCCGTTCCAACCCCGTATCGTCAGCGTGACGGTGTTTGTGGGTATAATCGTGTTCCAGTAGTACCAGTCAAAACCGGTGGCATCGAAAACGAGTCCGTCCTGAGCGGCGACCCAGTTGATGATGGGGTCTTCCGTCGGACCGGTGGTCGCCAGATCCCATTGGTATTCGTCGCCCTCGACCCCGCGAGGATTCGGCCACGTAATGAATCGGTGTCCGTCATTGGTCGTGAACTCGCTACCGTTTGCCGTACCGCTTGCGTCCTCCCAGTCGAGGATGAAGCCGCCCTGAGCGGATGCTTCGCCAGCCCAAAGCCCCATGAGCAGGCCTACGGCCAGGAGCAGTTTCACCTTCTTGAGAAGTCGTCCGCTTACCCTCGTCCTGTTCATCAGTCGTCCTCCATCCCACATGACGTCACTCACACGCTTCTGCATGACCAGATCCCACGTTGTATTTGTTGGTGCCACAGGTTGATTCGGCAGGTTTCCCGTCAGACTTGAACCTTTCTTTCTGGTTGGAGATGCGATGGTCCAGAAATGGGCGACAGTGGCCTCGTGGGAGCTGGACTCGGCAATGGAGTGGGCGGACTCTGCGGTCCGTGATCCTGGGAGCGGGCTGCTAGCCCAGAGTCGATTCTACGAGACCACTACGCAGGATTCACTCTGTCAGGGCGCTGTTACTCCGAATTTATCTTTCGTTAACGAGTACAACCGCTTAACAGCGCCGAATCCCTGCAAACTCGGGGATCGTGAATAATCCAGGCTAGGAGCCCGTCGCGTATAACGCCCCGGACTCCAGCCGTTAGCTTTTA
>CAZDBH010000167.1:0-15696 GCA_964503485.1 uncultured Bradymonadales bacterium
CAGACGCCGGAGCTTCTCCTGAGTCAAGTTCGTCAGGAAATGCGACACATGTCTGAGGTCGTTCGAGAGATGTACTTGAACGCTACCAGGATTCTGACCAACCCCGATCAGGATCTAGGTGCGTTGGTAGAAGAGACTCTGCGGCGCGAGGACGTTGTCGATACGTTGGAGAAGGAGATCACCGAGATCCTCAACTTGGTAGCTCGCGCAGCGACCTCCGCGAGTGCTGCCCGCCACATCGGTGAAATGGCGCTCAATACCCATCGCCTCGAGCGAATCGGCGACCACTGCGAGAAGCTCATCTTCTTGGCGGTCCGGAACCACGAGTCTTTAGACAACCGAATGGACCAGAAGGCCATTGATGACCTGGTCGAATTGAGCGATCTGGTTGACGAGGCGTTGGACAACTTGGGAGCCTACCTCACCGGAGACGCTGACATCGACAAGGCCCGAGAGCTCGAAAACGCAATCGATAAAAAGCGGGACGACCTCCGCGATCGTCATATCAAACGCATCCAGAACGAACAGGAGCAGATTGTTCCCGGCCTTCACTTTCTCGATGCGCTGCACAATCTGGAAGAGATCGGCGATCGTGTGTACGGCATTGTGATGCGGGCCGAAGAAACCAAGTTGCTGTAGTCGCACCCTCGGTTCGAGACGGTGTCGCTGGTGCCCTCCCCCCTTCCTCACCCGATTCTCAGCCGCAGGACTTCCTGATAGGCTGCGCCCCGATACGGACTTGAGGACTGCTATGCTTGGTCTGAAATACGAAACACCACCCGACTGGGTGAAACAGCTCGAGGGTCACCTCGACGAGGTCCTAATCGACCACGCTCACTGTGAAAAGAAGGCGGCCGGAACGGCCATGAATCTGATTTTCGCTTACGTCGAGCGAGCGGACTTGGTCGAGGCGTTGTCCGAAATTGTCGCAGAAGAGCTCGACCATCTAAAGCAAGTGCTGGCGTTGCTCTCAGCACGGAACATCGAGTTTAGGCGTATACCTCCCAGTCGATACGGGGGGCGTCTCAAGAAGTTGGTGCGCCAGAGTGAACCCGAACGGTTCGTCGATCGGCTGCTGATCGGCGCAATCATTGAGGCCCGCTCCTGTGAGCGATTCGCTCTACTGCGCGACCATCTCGAGGACCGAGAAGTGGCCGAGTTTCTCGGTACGCTGTTTGAGTCGGAGGCTCGCCACTACGGCATCTATGTGCGACTGGCACGTACCGCGGTTGACGAGTCGGTCGTGAAAGAGCGGTTGGAAGAACTGTTGGAAGAAGAGGCAGCGATCATCGAACAAGGAGATGAGCTACGCCGCCTTCACAGCTGATGAGAGGTCAAATGAACGTTATCGTCGATCTGTGTGTCGTGCCCATCGGGGTGGGCGTGTCGGTCTCAAAGTACGTGGTGGCCTGCCAAAGAGTTCTCGAGGAGGCCGGGCTGAGCCATCAGATTCACGCCTACGGCACCAACGTCGAAGGCGACTGGGACCGGGTGTTCGCCGCGATTAGACAATGCCACGAGGTCGTTCACGAAATGGGTGCTCCACGGGTGGGGACGACAATCAAAGTTGGCACCCGCACAGATAAACCCCAGACCATGGCCAACAAGATCGAAAGCGTTCAAACAAAACTGGCACAACCCGATGAAGAATGATGCCACTCGGCTGAGCAATGTCATGGCTGGATTCGACCAGCTCAACAGCGCTGACCCCAATCTGGTTCGCGTAGCCGGAACGGACCGCCCCAAGGAACTGGTGTACAGCGAGAGAATGTCGGAGTGGCTGCACCGACTCGAGCCCTCGCCGAGTGCGCTACTCCAGTTGGCTGTCAGAGCCCAACACATTCAGCGGTGGTCAATGCGCCGAAGCGACTTCCCCGAGGGCCGGGCCGGATACAAGACCTGGCGTACCGAGTGCGCCAAGATGCATGCCCAGGTGGCGGGCAATGTGATGGCGGAGCACGGCTATGAGACGGAAGACATCGAGCGTGTGCGTGCCCTGCTCCGAAAGAAGAAGTTGAAAGTCGATCCCGAAGTTCAAACTCTCGAAGATGTGGCGTGTCTCGTATTTTTGGAGCACTATTTCGAGGATTTCTCGGAAAAGCACAGCGATGAGGCCCTAATTGCGATTATTGGCAAGACTTGGGCTAAGATGTCTGAACGCGGCAGGGAGGCTGCGTTGACCCTCGCGTTGGGCGAACGAGCGAGTCGTCTGGTGGCAGAAGCGCTGGCAGGCTAACCCAGATTGAGAGGACGCATGAAGCGTACAATTGCCCTATTTCTTGTCCTATTTACCTTTGCTCCAAGCACCGCGTCGGCGTCGATGTTCAAGGCGTGGATCGCCGGTCGAGGCGACTACCTGGACGTGAGCGGCGACCTGTTCAACAACCGGGAGAACGACTTCTCGTTTGGCGCCGACATCGGGATCGAACTCTTGGGAATCACGGCCTTCGGTGAGATCCTGTGGCTCGAAGACGAACAAATGCTCTTCACCCTCAATATCGGAATGGACTTCTCGTTTGGCGAGACAGTCCGATTACACCTCGGCGGTTACACGGGGCCGATGTTCTTTCTCTTTCCGAATGCAGATCCACCTGAAGGAACCGACCTGTCGGGCCTGTCTTCGACAGAACAGGAGGCACTGCTGACGGCGGGCGGGTTCGCGAGCTTAGATGAGGCCGAATCCGCCATCGACATTTTTGGGGCAGAGGAGGAGGAGCTTGGTCGCCTCGCATTCGGATGGAATCTGATTCGGGCGCGGGTGGGAGCCGATGTCGGCCTTTTCGGTCCACTCTACCTCGGGATCGCCGGTCAAGTAGGCTACCACCTGATCATCAGTGGTGAAGAAGTCGCTGCGGGTGCAAAAAACGAAGCGCTCGACGCGTTTATGGCCGAGAACAACATTCCGACAGACCTTGCCCAGCCATTGAGAGACGCAGTCGGGGCCCAAGCAGTAGACCAAGAGAATCTCAGCGGTATCAACTACGACGTGAACCTCTATCTGCGATTCGAGTTCTAGGCCATCCGACCTAACCAGCTTGTTTAACTAGCCTTTTAACCAAGCCGGCTTTTCGAAAAATCCCTTGAATAAACCCGTCTGGCAGCCGTCTGAGGTGTTGCCGGGGAGCGCCTACCGTTGGGTTCGCCGGCAAACTCGAGAGATGCACAGGAATTGAGGCCGATCAGACGGCCTAAGCCTGCTCACAGCAGAGAGAGAGATGACCATGACACAAGTTTCCTGCCGACGAGTGCTGTCTTTGTTCTTCGCCACGCTCCTGTTCGGGGGCCTCACCGCCTGTTTCGATATGAACTTCGACTCGTGGGACTGGGGCGGATACAACGATGAGTACGAGCCGGAATCGACTTCAGGCAACCTTCAGGTGCAGCAAGCGGGTCTCTCGGGAGATTTGGGCCCCACCACGAATTTGAATCACAGCGCGACGGAGGTCGACGCGTGGTCCTATTCGGACAGCAGTCAGGTCTCGACCACTGTCGACACCGGCAACAGCGCCGCGATGACCGTAGTCGAAATCGACGGTCCATTGGACCATCCCGATGTGCGAGTGGGAGAGCGAGTCACTATCTACGACTCGAGAACATCCTACGCCCGCAACGGAGTGGGTATCGACGTTCTGGGTTGCGCCGGTTCTGAAGTCGGCTACTGGGAGTACGATACGTACGCTGACAATGTGGTTGTCTGGGTAGAGCGACGCTACGAGAACCCTCGAGTTCTCCGCTATACTTACCGTGCCGACTACGACTATCTGCCGGACTACGCCTCGTCGACTAGCTCGATCACAACTGTCGAAGGCTCATTCGACGTCGAATTGGAAGAGGCCTACTAGAATCGTCCATACCCGCCAAGCGCCCTTCGCGCGCGGCTCAGACCGGTCAATCGCTTTCCAACTACGGCCACCTGAGTTCCCCGTGGCTCAATTTCGGTTGCCGCTCCCGCTTTTTCTCAACACAAGAATCTGTTATTGCCCTGTCATTCGGTTTTCGAACCAGCCCGGTTCGTCATTGAGAAGAAACGAGGAAACGAATGAAAACAACCACACGTCTTATGATTGGTCTTGTCGCCGCAACGAGTATCTTGGTTGCGTCGGCTAGTGCTTTTGCCTGCGGTAACTCAGAGTGCCCCTTCGCGGCAGCCGATTGGGAATCCGTTGTCGTAACTGTTGAAAACTTGGATGACGGCGTTCGCGTAACAAAAACGTCGGATGACGGCGAAGCCGTTCAGCACCTCCAGGACGCGGCTCGAGCGCGCTTCGAGGACCCCGAGAACGCAGCTCATCACGAGGGGATCGATTTCAGCGTTGAGTACCCGGACGATGGTGTGGTCGTTACGGTGACCGGCGGCGACGCCGAGACCATCGCTCGAATCCAAGAGTACCATGCAGATGGCGCCCCTCACGGTGGACACCACGGCTGCAATAGCGACGGTGAGGGTTGCGGGCACGGCAACGGCGAAGGTTGCGGGCACAGCGACGGCGAAGGTTGCGGACACGCTGATGGCGAGGGCTGCGGACACGCCAACGGCGAAGGCTGCGGACACGCTGATGGCGAGGGCTGCGGACACGCTGACGCTGAGACTTGCGAACACGCTGAAGGTGAGTCGTGTGATCACGCAACCTGTGAGGGCTGCGCACATGCGAGAGAGGAAGCGGAAGAGGCCGCCGAGTCGGGATGCCCCCACTCACGCGGAGAGTAGTGCCTACAGGCCCCAAAGGTTGGGCATTTCAGACCTGAAACTCGATTCCGATACCCAAATGGTGTGATACGAAGCCACCTCGTCCTGGCTGAGGACGGCTTGCGTCCCTTCGGCACCGGTGGACATGTCTACAATCTGTACAATCGCACCGTCCTCAGTGGGGACGCGATAGGAGAAACATCTTCCGTCTTCACTGACCGTGAAGCCGAGTTGATAAAAATCGCCCGCCTGCTCGAACTGGAACATGCGCTCCACCTCACCCCGACCGTCCAGTAGGTGGAGCATGGATCCAGTCACGTATTCCGACCCATCGGGGGCGTCGTCCCACTCAGAATCGGGACTGTAGTAGTAGTTCTGGGCGGGAGCGACGATACCCAGCGTGTCGCCGAAGGTGTGTCCGCTGACGTAGTTCACTTCTCTCAAGGGCACGCCCACCGGCTCCCAAGTAGCCCCTAGGTCATCCGAACGAAACAACTGCGCGAACGTATCGTTGCGAAAGCCGAGCAGGATTGACTCATCTCGTCCGAATCGAAGCTCGGGATGGGCTGGGGAGACGTAGTAGTTACCGCTCAGGTCGAAGGAGCGCATCCCTTCGGGCGGAACAATGGTGAGCGCCTCTGCGGTACCAGCAACTGGGTCGACCACCCAGCTCTGATCCGAGTATGCCGACGACACCAAGAGTCGACCCTGGTCGCTGATGTCGAGCATCATCGGATAGCCGTAGTAGGTGTCTTCGGTGGGGTTGATCGACAACGGGATCTCGACGACTCCGTCCACACTTTCCGCTTGCAGTACGTGTCCTTCTTCCGTTTCGACCGTCCAGATCAACCACTCGTCGAGAATCTGGAGCCTGCCTCTGGCTGCTGTAGTCATGCTGGTGGCGAGTTCGGTGCCGTCGGAGTAGCGCCACAGGTAGTCGGTTCGGCCGTAGGGATAGTCATCGTCAGCAATCGTTCGGGTCACCAACACACTACCATCTGTTCGGGGAGCTGACGTCGCCCGATCGTCGCCCAACGACCACTCGTGGCCGTCACGCGTCACGACCAGGTTGTTGTCCTGGCCGGATATCGATAGCGCTCCCGCCGGGCTCATTTGGGGATAAGCGTAGTGGTAGCGTCCATGCCACAACTCCTCGCCGTCTAGGCTGAAAAGCCAGAAGGCCGACTCGCTGGCACCGCCGTATGGAACCTCCGTATCTTGATATCGCGCACTTACGAGGATTCGATCGCCTCGCAGCAGCGTCTCGCCCGCGCCAGCCCAGGTGAGACCTTCGCTCGTTTCGAACTCAGTATCGATTATCTCCGTGCGGGTGCCATCGCCTCGCACCAGAGTGACCAGTGAACCGCGGAGCTCCAACATGAGCGCCTGGTCATCCCCTCGGGCATCAATACCGCAGCCAACTTGGGCGACATCTGGCTCCCCAGTCTGATTCGGGGCCGAGGCGGACGGAAGGGCCGGTCGGCCCGATCCATCAACCGGTTGAAAGTCGGGAACGTCGAGTCCTGGGATGCCGAAGCCGTTACTGTTGTCGATGACTGGCGCATCAGTCGAAGCTGAGCGAACAGGTGCCTCGATGGTGCAGGATGCGACAAGTAGGGCCCCCGCTACGAGTGAGAATGTGAGTAATAAATTGCTGTACGTCTTCATCGCCAATGTCCTCCTATTCCAAGACCTCACCAACATAGGAGTTTAGCGATAATAAGAATAATATATCTTCCATATATATGTGATAGTTTACACCTATGGATATTACGCAACTCAAGTACTTCAAACGAGTCGCCGAGGTCGGAAACGTGACGCGTGCGGGACGCGATCTGGGCATCAGCCAACCGTCGCTGAGCATCGCCATCAAAAAGCTCGAGGACGAACTATCGACCCGTCTCTTTCACCGCGACCGCAAGGGCGTTGTACCCACGGCTACCGGATTGGAGTTGCTCGAGTACGCGCGTCGCATTTTGGACTTGGTGCGCGAGGCTGAACAATCGGTAAGGGGACTCGAGGCCGACGACGTCGGCCAACTCCGAATCGGTTGTCCCGATGTGCTTGGCGCCTATTTCCTGCCGGCATTTCTGAGGCAGTTCATCGCTGACCGGCCGGGAATCGAACTCACCTTCTGGAATGGCCCATCGCCGGCAGTTCATCGGGCCGTGTTAACTCGCGAGGTCGAGTTCGGGATCGCGGTGAACCCGCTCTCTCATCCAGACCTCGTCATGCTCGACCTGTTCGACGATGCAACTGATGTGATGGTCCCGAGCGAACGGGTGGCTGACAATTGGGAAGAGGCGGAGGCGACGCTGAGGGCGGGACCGTTGTCCTACGCCGCTAATCTTCCCCAGTCTCAGTCGCTTCTCGAGGAGTTGGGAGCGCGAGATCTTCTGCCCGCTCGACGTCTGTCGTGCGGCGACCTCGAGATGGTCAAGAGCCTCATCTTAGGTGACGTCGGGGTGGCAATCCTCCCGCGTAGGGTCGCGGCGTACGCCCAGCCCGGGCGCCTGAGCCGGCTTCATCCAGATTGCCCGTTCATCGCTGACAGTATCAGGTTGATCTACAGAGGGGACCTTCACCGAACCCGCGCCGCGATCCGTGTAAAGGACGCACTCGTCGCCCATGGAGCATCTCTCCGGAGCCACTGAGTCGTCCGCACCGAAGCACACCTTGCAATAAACCGAGGCGGACTTATTATCCGAGCCTGCCCTGTTTTGGGGGGGTAAATGGGCCCAGCCCGGCCGGTAACGCGTGAGGACGTCATTCGACTAGTCTCGTTCAGTTTTGTTCCGCTCCCCTTAGCGCCGCTAGCGGTGCTTTTAGCGAGCTGTGCTGTCGGCCAATCGCCGGTTCCGGACGTGGAGGAAGTCGTTGACCTGCCTGCTGGTTACTCCGTCTTGGCCGAAGGCGACTGGCAACAGGGGTTCTGCGACGGCCTCGGTCAGGACGAGTTGAGCCAACTAGTCGACAATGCGATTGGCCAGAACCTCAACATGGCGGCTGCTTGGGCCCGACTCAGACAAGCTGACTCTGTCGTCGCTCTGTCCGGCTCGGCGCAATGGCCCAGCCTGTCGATTGACGGCTCGGTTGGGAGGGCTCGTCGCGGTGGCGCCTTTGGAGTAAGCGAGGCTGATTCGTATAGCCTGAGTCTACCAGCCGCGTACGAAATCGATGTTTGGGGTCGCATCGCCGCCACATCGACGGCTGCTCAGCTCGATCGTGCTGCTGCTCGAATGGAAGTCGAGTCGTTGGCCACGACGCTCGCCGCTCAGGTGACCGAGACCTGGCTCGACATCATCCACCAGCGCGCAGCGCTCGACCTGATCGACCAGCAACTTCACACCAACGAGCTTTTCCGAGAGTTGATCGTGCTGCGCCTGGGCCAAGGTTACGCTTCGGCACCCGATATTCTGCAGCAGCAACAGCGGATCGACGGACTGGCGGCCCAGCGAACGCTCGTAGAAGGCCGTCTTCAGACCTCAGAACAGCAACTCGCAGTGCTGCTCGGCCAACCTCCACAGACCCGCGCTCTGGTCGGCTCACAGCGCGAGTTGCCGGGCTTGCCACCGAGACCCGCCACGGGTGTCCCCCTCAATTTACTGAATCAGCGGCCTGATGTCCGGTCTGCGGGGTTCCGTCTAGCGGCCGCCAATCAGCGCCTGGCGGCTTCGATTGCCGCTCGATTGCCTGGTATCCGATTGACCGGCTCCCTCAGCCTGTCGGCGACTGCCCCGGCCGACCTACTCGAGGAGCTGTTTTGGAGCATACTTGGGAGCATTAGCGGGAACCTGCTCGACGGCGGTAGACTCCAGGCCGAAGTGGACCGCAACGATGCAACGGTCGACGAACGGCTGTATCAATACGGACAGAGCCTGTTGACGGCGATGAACGAGGTCGAGAGCGCGCTGGTGTTGGAACGTCAGCAGGAGGCCTACCTGGTCGAACTGCAACAGCAGGCTACTACTGCCACAGAATCACTGGCGATTGAGCGTGACCGTTATCTAAACGGTGCAGCCGATTACCTTCGCGTCTTGTCCGCACTTCAGGCAACCCAACAAGTCGAGCAAACCGTGTTGAATGCTCGACGCCAACTCCTGACCTACCGCGTCCAACTCTGCCGAGCCGTGGGCGGTGACTGGACCAACGAGCTCGAGGCTCCCCAAATCGAGGACGACGACTCATGAGCACCGCCAACACCGCGAGAGTAATCGTTCAGTCGTGGCTGAAGTACATCCTACCCTTGTTCGTGATCGCCGGCGGGCTGGTCACGGCAAAGGGATTGATCGACTCGGCAGAGGAACCCGAGAAGCGGGACCGACCCGACACCGGCACACTCGTCGAAGTTGTGACGCTTCCAACAGACCCGCAACGAATCGATGTTTTGGCCCACGGGACCGTAGTGCCGGCTCGCGAGGTCGTCCTGCAGCCTCAGGCCTCAGGTCTGGTGGAATGGCAAAGCCCGAATCTCACCACCGGCGCCACCGTGAGTGAAGGCGATGAGCTGGTCCGACTCGAGCAACGGGAGTATCGACTGCGATTAAACCAGGCTCGAGCAGAACTCGAGCAGGCCCGGTCACTTGTAGAGCTCGAAGGGGGCCGACGGAACATCGCCGAGCGAGAATTCGAGCTATTCAGCGAGGAGATACCCAATGACGGCTCTGAACGATCGCTTGCGCTTCGCGAGCCCCAGCGTCAGGAGGCCGAAGCGCGGGTTGAGGGAGCAGAGGCACGGGTGGCCTTGGCGCGACTGAGCTATAACCGAACCACTGTCTCAGCCCCGTTCAACGCCGTGGTCATGAGTGAATCGGTCGATCTGGGCCAACTCGTCGGCCCTCAGTCGCGCTTGGCGACACTGGTGGGCTCGGACGAGTACTGGATCCAAGTCTCGATCCCGGTCGATGATGTCAGTCGCATCGACATCCCCGGGGTGAATGGAGTGACTGCTTCCTCAGCGACGGTCCGCCAGGACCTCGGCGACCGTACGGTCGAATGGGAGGGGCGCGTTGTGAGACTGCTCGGAGATGTCGATCCGGTCGGTCGAATGGCCCGGGTTCTACTGGCAGTCGATGACCCGCTTCATCTCCTTCAGGAAGGCCGAAGCGAAAGCTCCTTCCCGTTGCTGTTGGGTTCCTTTGTCGAAGTCTCGATCCACGGACGAACGGTCCGGAACATGGTCGAGCTGCCTCGGCAATACCTTCACGAGGGAAACCGCGTATATCTCATGTCCCCGGACGGGTCGCTCGAGATACGCGAGGTTACGATCGCCTGGAGGCGCCCCGAGACAGTCCTCATTTCCTCTGGATTGGACTCGACTAGTCAGATCATCACCAGTCACGTCGGGATCGCCGTTCCCGGAATGGCCGTCCGCACCCGAGACAGCTCGGCTGAGGGCGATGGCGTAGCTTCCCAAGAGGCCAGCCAGGCTGGAGAAGAGCGTTGAAGTATCCCAAAGGGGTAAAAGCCGGGCCTCTGGCATGGATGACCTCGAACGCGGTCGCCGCCAACCTGCTCATGGTGATGTTGATCGCCGGCGGATTGCTGATGATGCCGCGTATCAAGCAGGAGGTGTTTCCAGAAGCAAACGCCGACATCATCACGATCAGCATGGCCTACCCTGGCGCGAGCCCCGAGGAGGTCGAGGAAGGCATCGTGATGGCTATTGAGGAGGCGGTACAGGGCCTCGATGGTGTCAAAGAAGTCACATCCACTGCCTCGGAGGGCGTGGGCTCTGTGGTGGTCGAGCTGTTGACCGGCCACGACCACGACGACGCACTGGCCGACGTCAGGACGGCCGTCGACCGGATTACGTCGTTCCCGGAAGAGGTGGAGCGTCCTGACATCGCCATCATGAGCAACCGCTCACGGGCCATCGCGCTCGTTATCCACGGCAACCTCGAAGAGCTCACGCTGCGAGAACTCGCCGAAGAGGCGAGAGCCGATCTTCTGCAGAACCACAACATCACACTCGTCGAAATCGACGGCGTTCGGCCCCTGGAAATCAGTATCGAGATTTCGCAATCCAACCTTCGGCGATACGGCGTCACGCTAGAGCAAGTCGCTCAGGCCGTGCGGCGCAGCTCAATCGATCTTCCGAGTGGCGGGATCCGGACCGATGGCGGTGAAGTCCTGCTTCGCCTCAGCGAGCGCAGAGAAATCGGTTCGGAGTTCGAGGAGATTATCGTCTTGTCGCGACCCGATGGCACTGCCGTTTCACTGGCAGATATCGCAATCGTCGACGACGGTTTCCGCGAAAACGATCAGGAAACCTACTTCAACGGCGAACGCGCCGTGCGCGTCAATGTGTTCAGGGTTGGCAACCAAACTCCAATTGAGGTCTCGGAGGCTGTCCACGACTATATGGCTGACCGGGCCGAAAACCTGGCTCCCGGCGTCTCAATGGCCATCTGGGCTGATACGAGTGAGATGTATCGGGGTCGAATTGGTCTACTCCTCAAGAACGGCTACCTCGGGCTGACGCTCGTCCTTCTGATTCTAGGCCTCTTCTTGGAGATTCGACTCGCTTTCTGGGTCACCCTCGGCATACCCATCTCGTTTCTTGGGGCGATGCTCTTGATGCCGTCGATGGGTGTGTCGCTCAACATGATCTCGCTGTTCGCGTTCATCCTCACGCTGGGAATAGTGGTCGATGACGCCATCGTTGTGGGCGAGGCGGTCTACAAGCACCGGCAGGACGGCAAGAAGCCGGTACACGCCGCCATCGATGGAGTCCGCGAAGTCGCGATGCCCGTCGTCTTTTCCATTCTGACGACCATCGTCGCCTTTATGCCGATGCTGTTCGTGCCTGGCTTCATGGGTAAGTTCTTCAGGGTCATCCCGCTGATTACGATTGCGGTGCTCCTGATCTCCTTGGTCGAATCCCTCTTCATCCTGCCCGCCCACCTGGCCCACTCCAAGGGCGCCCGTTCCACCGGTTTCCTGGGCTTCATACACAAGATGCAACAGGGGTTCAGTCGAGCGGTGGAACGCCACGTAGACAAATTCTACCTTCCCATCGTCAAGAAAGCCGTAGCCTATCGCTACTTGACCCTCGCGATTGCCTTCGCGTCGCTGTTCGTCACATTCGGTGTAATCAAGGGGCGCCTCGATTGGTCCTTCATGCCAAAGATTGAGTCGGATGTCATACTAGTCCCCCTCGCTATGCCTTTCGGTACGCCGGTCGAGGAAACACGCGAGATGCACGATCGACTTGTCGAGACAGCGGTCGAGACCTTCGGGGAGCTGGGGAGTCAAATCGATCATAGCCGAGGCATTCTGGCCCAGGTTGGTTCATCTGGCGAGTTTGCCTTCGGGGTGGGGAGAGGCTTCGGACAGAGCGCCAGCCACTTGGCCCAAGTCTCGGTTTTCCTCGTGCCCGCCGAAGAGCGGGACTTCACCGCGGCGGAGTTCGTGCAGGTATGGCGAGAGCGTGTGGGCGAAGTCCCCGGCGTCGAGTCGATTCGCTACCGGTACACCACCGGGCCCGGTTCTCGGGACTCGATTCAACTGCAACTCAGTCACAACGATATGGGCACGCTCGAGCAGGCTGCCGAGTCCATGACCGACCAGATCAACGAATTCGAAGGTGTGATGTATGCCGACGACGGATTCAGTCTCGGCAAGGAGCAGCTCGATATCAGGTTGCGCCCTCATGCGCGGGCGCTGGGGTTGTCCGAAGTCGAACTCGCTCGGCAACTTCGCTCCTCGTTCTTTGGATCCGAAGCGGTTCGCCTGCAACGGGGCAGAGATGAGCTGCGAGTCTACGTCCGACTACCGGACGATGAGCGTCGATCGGAGTACGACCTCGAGTCGTTGATGGTGCGCACCAGTCAAGGTGGTGAGATACCCCTGCGCGCAGCTGCCGAGGTCACTCGGGGGCGGGCTTTTACGTCGATCAACCGGCGACAAGGCCGTCGAATCCTGACCATCGCAGTCGGCCTTGATGACGAGGTCACGAATGCGACCAAAGTCATCGCCAGCGTTGAAAGGGACGTACTGCCGGAGCTCATCGCCAACACCCCTGGCCTGAGCTACGACTTCGTTGGCAGGCAACAGGAGCAGCGTGAGACCATGGGGAGTCTCAGGCGCGGTGGCCTACTGGCGCTGTTGGGGATGTTTGCGCTCATGGCTATTGCCTTCAGGAGCTACCTACAACCCGCCATTATCATGACCACGATTCCATTTGGTATAGTGGGGGCGACGATCGGCCACATTGTCATGGGTTACGATCTGAGTCTGATGAGCGTACTGGGGATGGTTGCCTTGTCTGGAATTGTCGTCAACGATTCGCTGATCCTGATCGCGGCGACCAACAAGTTTCGCGAGAATGGGATGTCGCGTTTCGAGGCGGTGGCTGCTGGTGGAGCTCGGCGCTTCCGGCCGATTGTACTCACGTCCCTGACGACATTCTTCGGCCTCGCGCCTATGATTATCGAGACTTCGGTGCAAGCGAGGTTTCTGGTGCCAATGGCAATATCACTCGGTTTCGGCGTATTGTTTGCGACGGCAATTACTCTGCTGGTCGTGCCTGCTATCTACATGATCATCGAAGATATCCGAACATCATTTGAAATCGTGAAACAGTTCGTCGACTCGGACGGCGAGCTGGTTTCCCATCCTGCTACCGCTGCAGCAGAAGGAGACTCGGAAGCATGAAAGTTGACCGAATCCTATTCGCCACGGACTTTTCCCCAATCAGTGATCGCGCAGAGAGCTACGCATGCCAATTCGCGGCGGGCTGCAACGCCCGCGTCGTCATCCTTCATGCCATCGAACCGATTGCCGGAATGGAGGAAGGTGCCGACGATCATCTAACCAAGTTCCTAGACAACCTCCGTTCGAAGGCTGAAACCCGAGCTGTTGAGGTCGTCAATCGCTTCAGAGACCGCGACGTCGATTGTGACGTCGTGATCCAAGTGAAACCGCGTTGGAAGGCCGTTGTAGACGTTGCTGCTCAGGAGAACGCCGACCTGATTGTCGTCGGGTCACATGCGATTCAAGAGGACGGCAAGATGTATATCGGCACAACCAGCCACAAGGTCTTCTTTTCGACCGACCGGCCGATCATGGTTGTGCCTCAGGGTTAGTCCTGAGCAAGCAACTCGATCCTGTCCACCCTGGGCTCAGGGCGACTCACATCATCGAGACAGACTGATGTGATCCACAGCCCAGACTCTTCTGTCATCGCAAATCGGCAACAACCTGCCTCGCAAGATTCGATTTGCCCAATCGAGGGGGCGAGCGATTCGCCGCGAAGGACTAGGAACTCCGCTGCCTCGAGACCCGTCGTGAAGGCCTGCCTATCAAACGCATCGAGGGTGTGAGTCGTGACCGATACTGGCGCCACTAGCAATCTTGCGACGAAGTACTCGTCTCCACGGTCTGGTGCCTCTTGCACCGCGACTCGAAACGCTTCGGCGACCTGGCGGTCGAACACATCACCCGGATAGACATATCGGCGCTGGCCATCGCGAGTCCTGACGAGACCAAACGCGTCGGTCGAGAGACGGTCCCCTCCAATCGTCATCTCGACCTCAGCCAAAGTCGGGAGCTTGACCCATTCGACCTGCCGCCAGGATTCGCCACTGTCTTCGGTTTCCCATACCTCGTGGTGCTCGAGGGGATACTCGGTGGGCAACCAAATACGGAGGTGGTCGATGTTTTCTTCGAGTACCTCGATTGCACCGATACCCTGCCCCATGTCGATTTCGAGGGTCGATGACTCCGGAAGCGGCAATGTGGTCCAGCTGACGCCACCGTCGCGAGTCGTGAGCACGGAGCCACCGTACACGGCGGCGGATCCAATACAGGGCGACGTCAAGACGACGAGGTGACCCGAGCGGCTAGAGTCTGCAACCACCGTCTGCACGCCCTCGATAACCTCGTAACCAGACCCGTCCAACAAAGCGACCTCCTCCCACGAGGCCCCCCGATCGCGCGATCTGAGCACGGCGCCATCGGAGGCCAGATCTCGGACACCAGGTGAGTCGCAGCGACCACCGTTGCCCAGCCAGATCTGTCCCTCCATATCAACTGCCACACTAGCGACCGGATAGGAGCGGCGAACTGAAGGTTCGTCATCGGGGTGGACATCGACCCGTAGTTCCCAGGCCTCCCAGTCGGCCTCAAACCCGCACGGGCCGCCTCGGCGGATAACGAGCTGATCGCCATCCCAACGGTCGACCACATCGCGTGTGGGAACCTCTTCTACCCAGCAATCCAGACCGGTGTTGTCAGGTGCGACTGTGATTGGGACCGATTCGGTGGTCGTAAGGTCCAAGCGAGCAACTCCCGTTCGTGCTGTGTAGTAGAGATAGCGACCGTCTGGTGTCACGGCGGCGTTGCCAAAATCGGCCCATTCTTCATGCAAGAACTGGGTTGGATGCCCATTGGCACAAGCGACTTTCCACAACACTTCACCCGGATGCCCCCCGCCCTGTTGGTCCCAGCTGGGGTGGCTCCCGACAAGCACATGGTTCTCGTCGAACGGCCAGCCGCGGGCTCGAGGGTCCAGGTAGTCCTCTTCGACGATGAGGCCGGTATTGTGCCCGTTGACACTGATCGCCCCCTCTAGGTCGACGGTTGCCTCGCACGACGGGGACACCTCTGGAGCGGGGTCGGTCGACGAGGTGGCGTCAGTTTCTCGGATTTCACGGCCTGGGCCTGGGCACCCTACCGACGAAACCAGGAGGAGTGCGGCGAAAGCTGAATTGAGCGAAAAACGCATCGCAAGCCTGTAGCGGAAGGGAGTCTTCCGCTCAATCTACCACTAGTGAGCGAAGTACCACCAGACCAGAACGAGACCCACGGTCACACCGTCTGTGAGCAGGATGAGGCTCCGGATCTGCTTCAGTTGGGACTTTGGCAACATGGGTTCCTCCTCACAGATAGCCGATTAGGATCAGGCTGATTACGAGCGAATAGATGGCGAGCGACTCGATGAGCACCATCCCCAAGACGAAGGGCGTGAACACTTTGTCGTAGGCGCCCGGGTTTCGCGAAAGTCC
>CAZDBH010000168.1:0-15660 GCA_964503485.1 uncultured Bradymonadales bacterium
TCTCTCCGGTCAGAGAAGGCCAGTCACTGCTGATCGCTCTGAAAATCTCATCGAACATCCGATTCGGCGAACGACGGCTCGAGGTGCTCCTCGTCTTCCGCTGCCTGCGCTTCGACGTGATCGACTCCCTCTGCGTCCGGCTCCTCAACGACAGCCTCGTCGTCGCGTTCTTCATCGTCCAGGTTCTCGTCGTCCTGGCCTGTCTCGTCGTCCTGGCCCGTCTCGTCGTCCTGGTCCGTCTCGTCGATGGACTCGGCTTCGCTCTCGTCGACGTTGGCGTCGTTCTGGTCCGTCCCGTCGACATCTGCCGCATCGACTGGCTCGCTGTCCGCGATGGCTTCCACCTGTGTGGGCACGTCCTCGGTTTCCAATCCCATGAGCTCCCCAACCTTGGCGATTTGTTGGGGAAGCGGGAGTTGTTTGAGGTCGCCTTCGGTAAACAGGTGACATGCGACGAAATGGCCGTCTTCTACCTCGGCCAGCTCGGGCACTTCCGTGCGGCACAGCTTGAAGACCGCAGGACATCTGGTGTGGAAGCGACACCCCTTCGGCGGGTTGATCGGTGTCGGGACATCACCTTCGAGGATGATGCGCTTCGACTTTCGCCGCGGGTTCGGGACCGGAATCGCCGAGAGCAGTGCCCGAGTGTAGGGATGTGCCGGGGCGGCGAAGAGGTCATCACAATCGGCCACCTCGACCAATTGTCCTAGGTACATGACCGCGACACGGTCGGCCAAGTGGCGAACCACAGCCAAGTCATGAGCGATGAAGAGGTACGAGAGATGGTATTCCTCCTGGAGTTCTTCCAAGAGGTTGATTACCTGGGCCTGAATCGAGACGTCGAGGGCGCTGACGGCCTCGTCGCACACGATAAACTCGGGGTTGAGAGCGAGGGCTCTGGCGATACCAATTCGTTGCCTCTGGCCGCCTGAGAACTCATGTGGGTACCGGCTCACATAACGCGGCTGCAAGCCCACTTTTTCGAGTAATCCTTTGACCAACTCTCTTTTCTTCGGACCCTTGGCGATACCGTGGATCTCCATCGCGTCGCCGATGATGTTCTCGACCGTCATGCGAGGGTTGAGGCTAGAGTACGGGTCCTGGAAGATAATCTGCAGATTGCGGCGCAGCGGCCTGAGCTGCGACTGACTCAGCTGAAACAGGTCATGGCCTTTGTACATGGCCATGCCAGAGGTCGGATCGAGCAACCGAAGCAGGGTGCGCCCAGCGGTTGTCTTGCCACATCCCGATTCGCCCACCAGGCCCAGTGTCTCGTTGCGTTTGATGTCGAACGAGATGTTGTCGACCGCTTTGACGTCACCGACCTTGCGACCGAGCAAGCCTTTGTGAATCGGGAAGTATTTGACCAGGCTTTTGACCTCGATCAGCGTCTCGTTGGTTCCCGACTTTGGAGTTGTCTCGGCGCTCATTCGTCGATGTCCTCCGTGTAGGGTCCGGTCTGGTCCTTTGAACCGTCGATTACTTGCGGCCAGTAGTGGCAAGCAACGAAGTGACCTTCACCGCATCTCTCGAGCTGCGGCTCTTCTTCGGCGCATTTCGCTGTGGCGTACTTGCATCGGGTTCTGAACCGACATCCGGTTGGAAAGTCGAGTGGACTGGGCACGATGCCCTCGATCGTGTCCAGCTTCTCGCCACGTTCCTCCAACGAGGGAAGGCTCTGGAAGAGACCGATGGTGTATGGGTGAGACTTCTGTTCGAACAAGGTGTAGACGTCCGCCCGTTCGACAATTTTCCCCGCATACATGACCACAACATGATCTGCTACTTCGGCAACCACCCCGATATCGTGAGTGATGAGCAAGATGCTCATCCCGTACTCTTCTTTCAGCTGAGCCAAGAGCTCTAGAATCTGAGCCTGGATGGTGACGTCCAGCGCGGTAGTTGGCTCATCTGCAATCAGCAGGGCCGGTTTGCACACGAGCGCCATTGCGATCATGACACGTTGCTTCATCCCCCCCGACATCTGGTGAGGGTACTCATCGATGCGTTTCTCAGGCGAGGGCATGCCGACCTTCCGCAGCATATCGATGGCGAGCTGCCGAGCCGGTTTGCCGTCTAGCTTGAGGTGGAGCTGAATCGACTCCATGATCTGATTTCCCACTGTGTATACGGGATTCAGACTGGTCATCGGCTCCTGAAAAATCATGGCGATGCGATTGCCGCGCAGCTGCCGCATCTCGTTCTCGGTGATTCTAGTCAGGTCGCGGCCCTCGAACTCAATCGATCCGGCAACAATGTCCCCAGGCGGTCTCGGAATGAGATTCATGATTGACAGCGCGGTCACGCTCTTGCCGCAACCCGATTCGCCGACGACACACAGCGTCTCGCCCCGGTTCACCTGATATGAGACCCCATCGACCGCGGGGACGGTACCTTCGTCGGTGAAGAAGTGGGTCTTCAAGCCATCGATTTTGAGTAGGACTTCGTTTTCGTTGCCAGTCGTCGACATTGGCCTACTTCCTCAACTTGGGATCGAGCGCATCGCGCAACGCCTCACCGATCAGGTTCATGACCGAAACAGTGAAGAAGATTGCTATGCCCGGCATCAGCATGGTGCGCAAGTTGTGGAAGTCCCGCCCATCCTTGAGGATGCGACCCCAGGACGGCGCTTCCAAATCACTGACACCGAGAAAACTCAGGCTCGCTTCAATCAAGATCGCATTGCCGACCCCGAAGGCGGCAGCGACCAGAACGGGTCCCATCGCGTTGGGCAGGATGTGACGGAAGATAACGCGCCGAGTCTTCAGGCCCGATGCGATCGCCGCTTGAACGAAGTCCGAACTTTTGAGTTTCAAGAACTCCCCGCGTACGAGGCGGGCCACGGTGGTCCATCTGGTTATGCCGATAAAAAACATAATCCAGAAGATGCTCTTGTTCGGCAGCAAGCTGATGAAAGACAGGATGAGAATGAAACTCGGCAAGCTCATGAAGACTTCGATTAGTCGCTGAATCGCGATATCGACTCGCCCACCGAAGTAACCCGCCAGGGCGCCTAGGAAGGTGCCGATCAGGACAAAGATACTGACGGCGATGACGCCGATAGTCAGGCTGATTCGCGTCCCGTAGAGCATCCTCACGAACTGATCGCGACCAGCCGAATCGGTGCCGAGGTAGTGCTCGTTGTTGGGTGGTCGGTTTACGTGGAAGCTCACTTCGTCGTAAGCGAAGTCCAGAATCGGGAACTGCGCAGAAACCGGACATGCCTCGACGAGTTGCCCTTCTTCGGCCGGGGGACAGGCGTCCGCGATAATCGCTTTCCAGTCGTCGACAGCAGTCTGAGGTTGGAAGACGAGCAGGAGTACGAAGGACGTCATCAAGAGTCCGGCGCCGATCCCCATAAACTCGAGCCGGCGTCGCGCCCTAACCTGGCCGGTCACACCGCGAAGTCCCCACGTCCTATAGATCAAATAGATCGGTATGAAGAGTGGCAGGCTGACCAATAACAGGTTGAAGAAGATGTCGATGCCCTTGGAGAAGACATTCTCGTTGAAGAGAAGTCCCTCGAACCAGGGGTAGTGGGTTTCACCGTCGATGGTGATCCAGAAAGGCTGATCCAGACTGATGAGGGGTGCGCATATCGCGATGATCGCAAGTAGACCCAGAAGATACAGAGAGACGTATCCGACCGTGTTCTTCTTGAACTGACCCCAGACGATTTCACCGTAAGTCGGCTCGGAGCGCTTTGATTTATTCTTTTGCTCGTTTGCCATGGTTCAGTCGAACTTGATTCGTGGGTCGACGATTGCGTACGAAATATCGCTAATCAGAACACCAATGAGGGTCATCAGCGCGGAGATCTGCAGAACACCCATAACAATATTGGTGTCCTGCTGAAGCACCGCGTCGAGGACGAGGTTGCCCATTCCGGGAATGTCGAAGATGTATTCGATGATGACGCTGACGCCGACCAAGGCCGGTAGTGCACTGGCCAGCAGGGTCAGAATCGGAATCATACCGTTGCGAACAGCGTGTTTGAGAATGACAACCGACTCGCTGAGTCCCTTTGCTCGCGCAGTTCGGATGTAGTCGCTATTGATTACGTCCAACAGTCCCGCTCTGGCGTAGCGACTGAGATAAGCAAGTGACGCGTAGGTCAGACACGAGACTGGCAGGACGAGGTGCTTCAGTACGTCGACGAAGTAATCGAAGGTGGTTGCGTTCAGTCGCAAGCCATCGGTGGCGAAGCCCGAAACCGGCGCCGGAAAGAGCCCATTCAGCAGCGCAAAAAGCGCAGTTACAGCCGCTCCGGCAATGCCGAGACCGACCCAACGGCCAATCGGGAATCCGGCTTTAGTTCGGCCTCCCGACGCTGCCGCCTCCTTCACTGCCCGTCGCCAGGCTCGCAGAGTGGACCACAGGGGCCAGGCGATAATGAAAACCCCGGCCACGAAATAGCCACCGTAGGTGAAGATGCCGTAGGCAAAAAGGAATCCCGGCAGAATCGCCACGGCCATGCACATCGCACTCAGCGCGGCAAACCGACTCTGGCCCGATCTAACCGCCCCCGAAACGAGCGGCAGCGTGACCAGCACGGCAAGAATGAGCCCCCATGTACCAAAGAGGGGCGCCCACAGAAGCCATGCGATCCACCCGCAAGCAAGCGTCACGATAAGAACGACCAGCCGGTTATCAAAGACGCCGGGCAGCGCGTCATGAAGCCTCGAGAAGATGTTCTGCATCCGGCTGCTCTGGAGGCCGCGCTTTGCCTGGTCGCGCGCTGCGACACCAAACATCAATGGTCCGAACACACAGCAAACCAGCAGCAGAATGCCCTTGAGGGTCCCGTAGACCTGCGAGGTCTCTTTCGCTCGAGTGAGATAATCCTGTAACAGCGTCGCAGCGAAAAACGAGGGTAAGCTATACAACAAGAAGAGCATCACGCTCGAGACGCGGTCAAAAAGTCGTCCACGTTTGACGGCCGCGAAGAGACCCAGCGGGACAGCCAGGAAGTACGAGAAAAATACCGCCAGAAGCGAGAGGTAAATGGAGTACTTCCACTTGCTGAGAATGAGACCGAGCACTGGCGTATGGTACTGAGAGCTAACTCCCAAGTCGCCGTGCAGCAGACGCGACCAATAGGTGAATAGTCTGGTCTCGGTGAAGAACACCCCGGTCTTGTCCCAGAATCCAAGCTCGAACCGTCCATCGTTGCGTTCTAGCCAGGCAAGCCATAGCGCTTCAATTTCGGCACGTTCCTCAGGGGATGCACCCAGCTCGTAAGTCCAACGCTCTAGATCGCTGCGAGGCAGCAGCCGCCGGAACTCCGCTTTGAATGCCCGCATAAGTCCTGCGGCCATAGGGGTAAAGGCCGCACCTGGACCGCCAGCGGTTGCTCCAGCCAGGGCGCTCCCGAGGGGAAACAACCGCGAGGCCGCACGCGTTATGCGCCGCTCAGGGATATTGGCTCTAATGGCCCCACTTTCGGGGTCGATGTTTCGGTCTTGGGCATTCAGCGTGAGGTACTCGACCGCTTGCCAACGAACCTTGAGCCTGTCGTGCGAGGTAGCGACGTCAATCAGCGCCGGAACGGCCCACATACCCCAGTTTTCGATGTCCTCCTGGGCGTTTACCAAATCTTCCGGTTCTGGACGTTCGGGACCGAACTCGAAGGGCAGGTACTCCAAGTCGAGCCGCTCTTCCTCTAGGGCTTCTCGCTCGGTGAGGCTCAGCTCGTTCGAATTGAGTTGTGCCGTCAGCTCGAAGTACTCGGGGTACTTCATCCGGTTGAAGACGTCGCTGGCGGTGTCGCAAACCGCAATCGCTTCGACCTCCCCCGGGAGGGCTGGTGACAGGTTTTGGGCGACCGTCTCTACGGCCTCCCGAATGACCTCGGGCTCGAGGCCAAAACGGGTGTTGAACAGTAGAGGATGGTTGAGACCGTATTGGAGTTTGAAAAGCAGGTAGCCCTCTCGCGCTCCTGCCTGGTCCCGAACACTCTCGCCTTCTCCTGCGCTGAGTTGTCCCTGTCCTGCTCGCCCTGGTGCAGCGTTGATGACCACGAAGATCACGAACGAGATCAGGATCATGGTGAAGCCCATGATGATCAGACGTTTGAGGACGTAGGTACCCATCTAGTCCTCCTCGTTCATCAACCGAGACTGGGTGCGCATGGCGGTCACTTAGTTGGCCGTCTCGTACCAAGATGCGCTGTAGTCAAACGGCCGCAGCGGGGAGAATCCAACGTTTTGGATATTCGAGCGCCAGGCCGACTGGTTCTCTGCAGAGAAGAAGAATGTGTAGGGCTGTTCTTCGTGGAGGATTTCGTGGAACTCCCAAAAGAGCTCTCGGCGGTCGTCCAAGTCAAAAGTGGTTCGGGCTTCTTCGATGATTTCGTCGGCTCGGGTATTGCGGAAGCCGACTCGGTTGGAACCCTGAGGCACGTCAGCCTGGCTGGAGTGCCAGATCTGATAGGGGTCCGTCTCCCAACTCAAGACCCAGCCGCCCGTGTAGGCGTCGTAGTCTTTGTTTTGCATCCGCTCGACCATGATTGGCCATTCGACGCCATCGATTGTCATCCGTACGCCGATTCGCTCGAGGTCTGACTTGTAGATCTCCATCGCGGCCATGAACTCTTGTCGGTAGCCATAACAGGTCATCGTAAACTCGAAGTCCATTCGATTGCCGTCGACAACTTTGTCTCTCACGCCGTCGCCATCTGAATCGGTCCATCCCGCTTGGTCGAGCAATTCGGCCGCGCGATCGAGGTCGAACGGCCAGGGCTCCACGTTCGGGTTGTGGTACGGCCCGTCCATGAACAAACTGCCGGTCTGGATGCGGCCCAATCCGTGAAAGATATCCCTGATGACCTGTTCGCGATTGAACGCGTGGGTCATCGCCCTCCGCACTCGTCGGTCCGAAAAGAGTGGTCCATCACCGTTCCAACCCAGATACCTGTAGACGGTTCCCTGATAGTTTTGGACGTCAATCGTTCCGTCATGGAACGGGCCGGTGTCCTCATTCAGCAGGAACTGCTCATACTGTAAGGGCAGGAAGTCGGTGTACTCGATATCCCCACTCAACAGGTTGTTTATCCGAGTGTTGGGATCGCCGATGATCCGGAACGTGATGCGCTGCAGGGGGGGCTTTTCGTCGTAGTAGTCTTCCCACCGCTCGAGTTCTAGGGCCACATTGGGTTCGTATCGCACGAATCGATAGGGCCCAACGCCGACCATGCGGTCCGAGTACCAGTGTTGGTTGAAGGCCGCCGCAAACTCTTCCTCAGAATAGGGCGTTCCGTCCTCGTCATAGCCATAGAGCCATCGGGGAAGCGGTTCGATCGTGAGCGTGGCGTCGATCGAGTTGAAGTAGGACTTCGACCAGTGAATGATCAACTCATGGTCGTTGATGACCTCGATGCGATCGAAGTCCTCATAGTAGTTTCGAGCGTGCGGCGCGTTGACCTCAGGATTCCTGATCGTCTCGAAGTAGAAGACGAAGTCGTCGGCCGTCAGGTAATGGTCGACGTTGAGCCACGCATATCGCGGATCATCGTAGTCCACGGCCGCCGGGTGCCACTTGACCCCTTCCCGAAGCCAAATGTGATATTGCGTGCGGTCCTCATTGATTTCGATTCGGTGAGCGAGCTCAGACTGAAAGACGTCCGGATCGTTTCGCCGACGCATCGCAAACGCGCGGTTCACATAGCGATAGACTTCGGTGATATTGTTTGCGTTGTCGACGACCGGGTGCAAACTCGGGAAGTCCGTGATCATGGCCCGTACGAAGTGGCCTCCCACCTCAGTTTCTTCCACGTTCCACGGATGGGTCCGCAAGCCGAGCGCGTTGCCAGGAGCGTTCAACTGCTCCCACTCGGTCGCGCTGAAGTAGCGCTGCAACCGGTGTTGGGTACCGCTCGGGTTGTTCCCAACTTGTGCTTGGATACCACCGCTCTCAATCAGATTCGTCAGCCGTTTCACATCATCCGAGAGCTCTCGGGTCTGTGTCTTGCTATCGACGATGATCGATTCGAGATGATCGAGCTGACAGCTCTGGAAGAAGACCACCACCATCAACCCAATGAGGGTTAGAGTCAGTGCGATCCTGGCGTAGAAGTTCTTTGCCATCGAGTCAATTCCGCTGTGTGCCACTGTTTGTTTGACCAAGAGCCCTACGGATTTCACAGGACTCGGCCGTACTGTCGGCTAGCGGCGGGACATTACAACTACACTAGGTCTCGGGGCAAGGTCATTGAGTCGCGAGCCGTGATGAGGGAGCAGGGCAGTGAACAGTGAACGGTGGACAGTTATCCGTTTTCAGGGAGGCCGCGAAACGACCCGTTACTCACCGCTGGGTTGTGCACCCAGGAACTCGGTGTGCACTGTCTTGACCCCTTGCTCGACATCGTCCTCGTACACCAAGACCGAGATTGATGTTCGACTGGTGAATGCGAACTTCGATGGGATCTCCTCCCTCTCGAACACATCCAGTACGCGCTCGAGGGCCTGAGTTGAGTTGCCGACCTCGGAGCCGACCGCGCTCACAAGTCCCATATCGGTACGGACTCCGATGTGTTCCGAATACCGACCTCGGAGCGCCGCAGCGAAGCCGTCGCGGTCTGCCATATTCTCGGTCGAAATCAAAACCACGAGGGCGTCTCGACCCGAACGGGTTCCGGCATAGAGAAGTTGGGCGTCTTTCAACAAGGCGAGGACATCGCGCGAGCGATCGGTTCCCGATGGCGGGCAGGTGTACTCGATGAGCATCACGTCCTTGCGGCCTGCTACACCCGTGACAAAGTTGGCCCGGTGCTCTGCCAGCAAGTAATCTGGGAAACCATCGCGCCGTGTGACAACCGTTCCGTCGCCGTCGCCGGTAGTGGACCGCGCATAAATCGCGATACTCGCTTTGCGCGCGAACTCGACGGCCTGCTGATTGAGGACTTTGGCGCCGAACTTGGCCAAGTCCTCCATTTCTTCGTAGGTGATGTGGGCCAGCTTTTGTGCGTCGACGACGACACGGGGATCTGCGCTGAAGACCCCCGCCACATCGCTGTAGATCTCGCAGGCTTCCGCATCGAGGGCCGCAGCCAAAGCAACTGCCGTCGTGTCGGATCCCCCACGGCCCAGGGTCGTCACCTCACGCTTGTAACTCATGCCCTGGTAGCCGGCTGCGATGACGATGTGCCCGTGAGCTAGTTCGTCCTGCACACGGAACGGGCGCACATCGATGATGCGGGCACCGCCCGACGAGTCGTTTGTGATGATCCCGCACTGGCTGCCTGTGAGGCTGATAGACGAGTGCCCCAAGGCGTGGATCGCCATCGACAGCAAAGCCATGGTGATGCGCTCACCGACAGTGACCAACATGTCGAGCTCGCGGGTGTTGGGATCAGCCACGATCTGGCCGGCGAGTTCCAACAGTTCATCGGTGGTGTTTCCCATCGCCGATACAACGACGACCACGTCATAACCACGCCGCTTGGTCTCGACCACCTTCTCTGCGACGGTGCGGATTTTTTCGATGTCGGCGACTGAAGAGCCACCGTATTTTTGGACAATAATAGGCATGATCGACCAGCATCCATGCGTGTTGAGTCTGGCTTTTTATCGCAGAACGCGAGCCATTTGAAAACGAGTTAGCTAGGCGGAAGAGGAGGACCCTGGCGTTCGATGGCATCCTTGCGTTAAACAGCGCTTCTTGGTTCGATTCGATCGCACCCCTCTGTTAGACTCGGGCGACCTCGGAATCTGCGAGCAAAGTGAATGAAGAAAACTCGCCTCCTCCTGGTGGCAGCCGTTCTGTCGGCTTGCAGCTCCACACCCGCCGAGGCGCCTGGTCCGGCCGACTCGTTTACGGTCGATACGGCAGGCGATCAGGCACCGGGAGATCAAGACCCCGGCGACGCGGGTGATCTGAGTAGCGATGTTGGAACGCTCGATGCCGACGCCGATAGGGCGTCTGATACCCATCCCGACGATCCAATCCACGAACAGACACCGGACGAGCGCGTCGAAACGGATGCCCAGGAGGACCGCGCCGAAGGGGACCGGCGGGCCGAAGTCGACGTAGGTGACAGCGGCAGAGACGACGCGATAGACGTGGTGGAACCCGACGCGAGTGACACACGCGAAGACGAAACCGGCCTCGACGACGCAGAGCTGAGCGAGGTCAGCGACATCGAACCCGACGAGATGGTCCCGACTGACGCGGATCTCGATGAAACCACCACGCCGGACGCCGATCTCACAGAAGACGCCGACCTCATGGTCGACGACGAACTCAGGGAGGACGTCGATCTTATCGCGGACGCTGATCTTGTCGAGGAAGTCGACTTGCCTCCGATCGTTGTCGGTTTGGACGAACGTCCCGCAAATCTGACTTGCCATCCGGCGGGACGGGTTCCTCAGACGGGCGCAATCCGGTTGGAGCGCGTGTTTTCACTCGTTGACCTAACCCTTCCGATCGCCTTGCTTCAGGCCCCCAGTGGAGACACCGACTGGTATGCCGTCGAAAAGAGGGGCACGGTGATCCGCTTCCAGGATGAGGAGGGTGGCGGCACCCCGTCTGTTTTCATCGATTTCGAGGAACTGGTGTACGACGGAGCTGGGGAGATGGGGCTACTCGGCATGGCCTTCCACCCTGACTACGAAAGCGACGGCCGCATTTTCCTCTCGTACAACGTGATCGACGAGGACGACGTGCGCTACTCGGTGCTCGGCGAAGTCGATACGAACGAAGCCAGAACGGTTGTGACCAGTACTGAGCCGAGGGAGTTGCTCCGGGTTTTGCAACGCTGGGGCAATCACAACGGCGGTGCCATCCACTTTGGCCCTGACGGGTATCTCTATATGGGCTTGGGGGACGAAGGTCGCTCGAATGACTACTACCGGAACGGGCAGGATCCGAACACTCTCCACGCCACCATACTGAGACTGGATGTCGACGACACAGGTGATGAACCGTATCTGATTCCGCCGGACAACCCGTTTGTCGATGGCGGTGGACGCCCTGAGATTTTCGCTTGGGGCCTCAGAAATCCCTGGCAGTTTTCATTTGATAGCGAGACTGGGGACTTGTGGGTTGCCGACGTTGGCCAGAACAAGTTCGAGGAGATCGACGTGGTCGTAAACGGAGGCAATTACGGGTGGCCCATCTTCGAAGGCAACTCCTGTTATCTGGGAAGCGAGGCCGAGTGTGATAACGAAGACCTGCTACCGCCAGTACTCGACTACCCGCACGGTTTCGACACACTCGAGGGCGATAGCGTCACAGGCGGCTACGTCTACCGGGGCACGGTGCTCCCTCACCTCGTCGGGGACTATGTATTTGGGGACTTCAGCCGCGGCCGGATTTTCGCTTATGGGATCGATGAGGTTACCGGCGAGTCCTTCTTCTCTGAACTGGCTGACGAATCCCTCGGTCTCTCGACCTTTGGGCAGCGACGAGACGGCGAGCTGTTTGCCGTTGACCTCTATTCGGGTCGTATCTACCAGCTTGTCCCACCAGAAGAGCCCGAGGAGGCCTCGGGGCCATTCCAGTGGTTATCAGAAACCGGATGCGTCCTAGGAGACGACCCCACGGAACCGGCCGCCGGCTTGATTCCATACGAACTAAACGTTCCCTTCTGGTCTGACGGAGCTGACAAGGCACGGTGGCTTGCGCTGCCCGATGGAACTGAGCTCGAGGTTGACGGCCTCGAAATCCACTTTCCAATCGGAAGCGTACTCATGAAGACGTTCTGGCTGGACGGGCGCCGAATCGAGACTCGGCTGCTGGTCAGGCATGACGATGGCGGTTGGGCTGGATACCCCTACGTTTGGAACGCCGAACAGAGTGATGCCGAGCTAGCCCTTGATGGCGCCCTGGTGGCGGTCGGCGACGCAGAATGGGCCGTGCCCAATTCTCGGCAGTGTTTGACCTGCCACACCACGGCTGCTGGCCGAACGCTGGGGCCGGAGGTTCTGCAATTGAACAGGGACTTCACGTACTCAAGAACAGGTCGCACGGCGAACCAGCTGGTGACCCTGGCTCGGATTGGCATCGCGGACGAGGAACCGGCGCCCGACGCGCCAGCACTGGTTCCGATCGGGGAGGGAAGCCTCGATGAGCAGGCGCGCTCCTATCTCCACGCCAATTGTTCGAACTGCCACCGACCAGGCGGCCCAGGTCGAGGCGACCTCGATTTTCGGTATACAGCGCCCGAACTGGGGGCATGCGCTCAACCTCCGCTCGGAACGGACCTCGGTATAGAAGGAGCGCAGCTGATTCGGCCGGGCGATCCCGAACGGTCCTTGGTGTGGCTGCGATTGGCGCGACGCGACGATAACCAAATGCCACCGTTGGCCAGCGATGTGGTTGACGAAGAGGGCAGTGAGTTACTGAGGCAGTGGATCGAGTCGCTCGAGACTTGTCCCTGACACGGTGCCCAGCGGAGCTCAATCGGGAAGAGTGAGCAGCGCCTCAGGCCGCGGATTGGGTGTCGCCTTTTTCTTGAAATGCGAGGGCCAACAACACCTTGATGGGTTCCCATAGCTCGGGGCCATGCTCGATCACTCCAAAGTGACTCGTACCTGGAAGAACAACCAGTTTTGCTTGAGGTACCCGGTCGACCATCTCTTCGGCTGCGCTCGGTGGCGTCACTCGATCACGCGTTCCGGCGACCACCAGAGTCGGGCAGTGGACGTGAGGCAAAATGGGCCTGGCGTCGTGGTCCAGGAGATGGGCCATGGTTCGAAAGTAGGCCTTCTTGTCGTTGGCTGCCGCTCGTGTGACATCAGCCGCAAACAATGCTCGATTTGCGAGGGGACCCACAAACTGGATGGCGTTGCACACCTGCCAACACATTGCCGGAAGGGCAGCGCCGGAGCTCATGAGCGCCTGAGCGATCTGAGGACCGTAATAGCTCAGTTTGAACATACTCTCGACAGCCACGGCGATAGGAAGCGGAAACGCGGCCCGAAACGGCGGTCCCGCGGCCCCGAAGAGGGCACCGTACCCGGCAATTCTGTCGGGGGCCTGATCGATCATGTTTAGACCCACCGGCACACCCATGGACCAGCCTAGAACGGCGGCTCGCGGCTCGTCTAGTGCGTCGAGAATGTGAAGCCCGTCGGCCGCATGCCGCTCCATGGACATGTCGGGAAGCGGACCGACGATCGGACTCCTGTAGATACCCCGGTAGTCCCATGTGATGACCCGATGATCAGGTCTCAGGGCATCGACCAGCATATCTAACCCCGGTTGGGTGACCCCTATGCCGTTCGCGATGATTACTGGCGGACCGGTTCCGACCTCCTGAACGGCCAGCGAGACGCCATCGTTCGTGGTTACGTTGCGATGTTCGTAGGGGATGTCAGGGAGTTGGCTGTCGACCATCGGGATTGTCCTTCGGTTGGCGTGAAGCAAGTCTCAGACGCGACCGGGCGCCCTTGCTCGTCGACAGGGCCCACCCTAGCACGCGGTTGGGTGTGTTTGCCACTACCGATTGGTGTCCGAAGCAATTCCGGCTGAGAAGCAGGAAGTCTGAAGGGCTTGGCAGAGATATGCCAAGCGAAGGGCAGGCGGGCTCGAACGAGCCAGGGCCTACTACTCGACCGCCGTCATGTCGAACGGGCCGTCCATCTGAATGAAGAGTGTACAGGTTTCTTCACCGGTACAGGCGTCCTGGTGAGCTTCGCCACCCGGCTGTGTCCAGAAGGACCCAGCTGACAGATTTGTGTAGTTGTCCGCGCTCGGACCGTGCTGCGAGGTGCCAGTGAGGACCACGCCAGTGTAGTGACTGGTATGAGTGTGAAGACCGGAGTCGTGCCCCGGCTCGAAGCGCAGAAGTGCAGTCATCGGACCCTCCATCCCACCGGCGATCAGGGCCATCTGCGGGCCTTCCGGATGTTCCGGGTCCATCGGCATCCACGCGATGTCTGCAGCCGCTACATGCGTCATGCCCGGCTCGCCTTCGCCAGGTGCCTCGGCGGGAATGAAATCGGCAGCGGCGTCCATCGCGATATAGATGATGCACTCTGCGTCGGGACCGCAGTTGTCCCAGTGGACCTCACCGCCTGGTTGGTTCCAATAGGAGCCTGCAGGCAGGTCGATGGGAGCGTCCCGAGCGGCACCACGTTGCCGGTCGCCAGAGATTCCCACGGCTAGGTAATTGGCGGTATGGCTATGAAGGCCAGATTCTGCACCGGCCGGGAACTTCGCCAAAGCTTGAAAGGCACCGGTCGCAGGATTCCCTGAAATGACCGCAATCTGAACGCCTTCGGGGTCCTCTGGATTGAAGGGCATCCATGGTACGTCGGCTGCAGTCGTCATCGACATCGTCGCGGTAGGCTGGGTGTCCTGAGCCACGACGATAGACGGGAAGAGGAAGACTCCGCACAGGAGTGCGGAAGCGATTGTGAGTCTCATGATGTGGTCTCCGTTCTCGGTGTTTGTTGTTGCGACCCGGAGGGTAAACGCTCGAAGCGGGATGGAAAAGAGGGCAGCTCGAAGGAGTCACGAATTCGGAAGCGGTCGGCCAACTCGGCCTAAATTTGGGCCGACAGACTACGACTCCTCAGGAAACCGGATGTACTCTTCTATAATCATCATCGCCAAGGCTGTGTCGTCGGGCACGGTATCCTCGATCCGATCACGCCGACGCAGGTCTTCGGTCAGACTCGCAATCACCTGGGTGAGAGTCAGATCATCGCTGGAGTCGTCAACAAGAGCCATCTCATCATCATCGGCGAAGCACTGGCACTTCCACTGGAAAGAAAATCGCACCTCGTCATCGGTGTAGCGAACAACGTCCTGTTGGCCCTCGCGAACAGTCCAACCCGATTCGTCGCCGGCTTTGATCGTCATGCCGATAGTGATCGGCGGGGCGGGTAAGGCAGGGCCACCGACCCGTTCTACACCGTGGAATAGGTCATCGACTTCGAGGGCCACGGCTGTGTTGTGTTTTACCGGGATACGCTCGACTGGACCCTCAGGTCCCCTTGGATAGAAAGCAAACGCACCGCCCTCACAGTTCCCTACGAAACTTACTGCCGCAACGATGTGCGTCCGCCAACGCTCGAATAGGCCAGAATGATGCATGGCTACCAACAGCCACTCGGGACAGCGGGTCTTATCGAGCCCGCGAAACTCGGGTGTATCGGTGTGGACGGCCAGCTCTTGGCCCGGCACCAGGAGATTGGCGTAGAGCATCGTCGGTCGGACCACGGGTTTCCCGGTCAGTTTCTTAGCCGCATCGATGTAGCCCTCATGACGATAGAGGGGCTCGATTCCCGGAACTCGTATCTCGCCCAACTCTGCGTAGATGCCTCGGAACAGGTTGGTGCGGGCAGCCATGATGTCCAGGGGCTCATGGGTTCCCCTGCGCATGCCTTGCTTGAACCGGTTGAGGATGGCGTCGTGGCGGCGGACTAGGCCGCGACCGATCCCCTCTTGAATGGGCTGCTCCACGTACATCCGATACGTGCCGAAGGTGCGACCCAGGCCGGCGATTCGGTCGGCATCAGCCGAAGTGTTGCATTGATCGAACCCGATCCATCTCTGTTGATTCGTCATGGCGCCGACGATACCCCCGCGCACGCTGTGGAGCCAAGCGCAACGGGGCGTCGAGTCGAGGATAGCGGTGGGAGATTCGGGTGAGGTGCCGGCGCGCTAGGAGCCTGTCGCGCATAGCGCTCCAGGCTCCGCCATTGGCTTTTAGCG
>CAZDBH010000169.1:0-15651 GCA_964503485.1 uncultured Bradymonadales bacterium
TAAAAGCTAACGGCTGGAGTCCGGGGCGTTATACGCGACGGGCTCCTAGGCCACTACGATACCCAGCGAACCGGGCTGATGTGGCGCGAGGAGCTCGTGAAAAGGCTCGCACCCAGGCTGGCAAAGAGCCCGGGGGTCACAAAGTCACCGCTTTTTGGTGTGATGGTTGCCATAGGCCTTCAGACAATCGCGACGATCATCGCCCTCATCGCGCCCGCCACGATCATCTGGCAAGTCTTGATGGGCGTGTCTCTAGCGATCTACGCCGTCGCCGCCTTTGTGCTTGGAGAGTGGTCGATCGGCCCCTACGTTCCTGGTGCCAACGATAACGCCACAGGAAGTTGCGCCGTGATTTCGCTTGCCGAACAGTGGTTGCAAAACCCCGTCCCCGGTACAGAGCTCGTGGTGCTGCTAACCGGATGCGAAGAGACAGGGCTCATCGGGGCCAACGCGTACGCCAAGGCAAACCTGCCATTCAAGGACGTACCGACGTCCTTTCTCAACATCGACAGTCTCGGTTACGGCGGCACCCGTTTTGTCGAGATGGAGTACTCGCTCGCAGGGACTCCGGTTCGATATCCAGCCGATATGGTAGCCCTGTCAGAGCGCGTCGCCAAGCACATGAAGCTGAACAACGCCGGACCGCATCAGCTGCCTGTTGCCACCGACGCTATTCCTTTTCTGCTGCGCGGCTGCGAGGGCATGAGCGTCTTGACCTTCTTGGACAACGGTCACACCCCCAACTATCACCAGTTGACCGATACCTCAGACAGGCTCGATTTCGACGTGGCCTGGGAGGCAGTTGGGTTTTCTTGGAATCTGTTGGTGGCGATGTCCGAGTATGCTCAGGCCTAGGACGTTGCGAAGCCGTTCCGCTAAAACACCGAAGTGACGATCAATAGCCCCATAATGAGTAGGTAGACACTGGACAGAACCAGGGCGGCAAGCGCCTTGCCGGAGCCACCGAGGCCCGGATTGCTTCGGATGGCCTGCCTAGCCTGCAGCGCTTTGACCAATGCAACCGGCTGAAGGATCGGCCCGATACAGAAAATGCCGACGAGAGCGAGCTTCAGGGCTTGCTCCGCTTCAACGACATCACCCACATAGCCAAACGATTGAGGGCCGGCCGCCATCGCGCGGCAGGTGGTGCAGTAGGCTGCTAGCCCGACCGGAACGAGGCACGATTGGCAAAAGGACTCGGCGCAGCCTCCACATTGGCCGACAGCGCTGATCCCTGAGTGGTTTTTACAGTCCATTGAACTCCCAATCCGCCGGGCTTGCGGCCGCCCTACTGTAGAGGGTTTCTGGAATCCTCGGCAAGTGGGCCGGCCCAACACTGCCGGTCAGTCCCCCTGCCGTTCTAGAATCGAATAATCCACAGAACCAGGAAGACTATTCCTGCCATCGCCCAGGCGAACCGTCGCACGGGTTTGCCGATGCCAAATGAAAGTTCTCGCCCCAGGCGAAGCTCCGCCGCACTCTTGCCAAACCAAACCAACAGGCCGAGATAGACGAACGGACCGGCGGGATTGTGGCCCATGGCGAGCCCCACGTCGCCGTCGGATAGGGCACAGAAACTCCGTCCCAGTCCGCATGCCGGGCACGATACACCAGTGAGGTGGTAGAACAGGCACACCCGGATCTCGTAGAGCGGCGTAGCGGGAAGGAAGAAACTGGCTGCGAAGACGGTCCCAAGTACCACCAGGATAACCCAGCGGGAGAGCCGATCGAACCGCAAAGGGGAAGCGTTCCCCGGTGTTTCTTCGCGTTGAATCGACTGGTTGGGGCTAGCGAGATCAGGCATTGAGAACAGCCGGGCTCGGCTGGCTACTCACTCGGTAGGGATTCGGGCGTCTCATCTGAGGGCTGGCTGGTCGGCTCCTCGTCGTCTGAGGGTTGAGTCGTTGCTCCTTCGCCTTCAGCCGCGGGAGCGGAAGCCGTCTCTGGGCAATCACAGGGAAGTGCCTCTTCCCGGTTTTGTTCTGAAACATCGGCGTTTGCGCTGTCACAGGCACCCAAGGCAAATGCCAGGCAAATAGAGAAAGCCGCAACGGCCAACAATCGGAACATCCTACGATACAACATCTACCGGTCCTCCATCGATCGGCCGGGGGCTAGCCCAAAACGGTCCGATCGGTTACAGGACTTGTGTAGCACAGTCCTCACTGGGTGTCTCGGTGAATTAGGGGACGGAGATTGGGAGAATCAAAGCTAAAGGGAGTCGTTGCAGCGGGTCACTCCGCGACGGTTGAGGCGGCTGCTCAGACTCTCAGGATGGGCGGCAACGCGGTCGACGCCGCGATCGCGGGTGTCTTCGCCTCGTTGATCGCAGAACCGGTCCTTACAGGTCTGTTTGGGGGCGGCATTCTCAATATGGCGACCCCATCCGGGGAGCACTCGGTGCTCGACTTCTTTGCGCGGGTCCCCGGACTGTCTAGACCGTCGACCGCCGGTGAACTGGATTTCAGGGCGGTCGAGATCGATTTTGGGCCGACCCGCCAGGAGTTCCACATCGGGACAGGTTCGGCCGCAGTCCCCGGGACAATGACCGGATTGTGGGAGGCGCATCGGCTGTGGGGAACCCTGCCAATGCCTGACTTGGTACGGCCTGCATGCGCATTAGCGAGGGAAGGCGTACCACTCACGCCTCAGATGGCTTTCATCGTCGAACTCTTGCGACCCATTTTGGTTTTCACCGAAGAGGCACGCGGGTTGTTCACCCGAGAGGGCGAGCTTCTCACAACGGGGGATCGATTCCTCAATCCAACTCTGGCCGACGTACTCGAAGCCCTGGCAGCCGAGGGGTTGGGGGGAAACACCCACCGTGAGATCAACACCGCCGTCATCGATACATTTGGCGGTGACGCCGGACTGATTACCGAAGAGGACCTTCGCACGGCGACACCGATTCGACGCGACCCGCTGTCAGTCGACTTTTTCGGCGCGTCAGTGCTACTGCCACCTCCGCCCTTGCTGGGCGGGTCATTGGTCGCTCTGGGGCTGGAACTCGTATCCGAGATGGAGCTCGGCAAGCCTCACTCGGAGGCAGGAGCGATCGCGATCGCTGCTGTTCAGGCGGCAATGAGTAACTCGAGACGCGATCTGCCAGAGGTGTTCTTGGGGCGTGAGCGGGTCAGAACGCTGCTCGCGGCGGCCCAGGCAGCCCAGAGCGGGGCGACACCCACCGGATCGACCACCCATATCAGTGTGGTCGACAGCGCGGGGATGGCCGTTTCGATCACCCACTCCAATGGTGAGGGGTGCGGCTATGTCGTGCCCGGCACTGGGATCTTCATGAACAACTTCTTGGGCGAAGAAGACATCAATCCCAACGGCTTCCACAAGCAAGCGGCCGGAGAAGCCATGCTCACGATGATGTGCCCCACGATTGTGAGGGCGCCGAGCGAGAAGGGCGATGCGCTGTGGGTCTTGGGGTCGGGCGGATCGAATCGGATTCGCTCCAGCGTACTGCAAGTGGTCACCAATCTGCTCGCTTGGGGAATGGGTCCAGAAGCCGCCGTGGTTTCACCTAGAACTCACGTCGAATCGGGCGTGCTGAATGTTGAACTCGCAGGGCGGAGCGCGGCAGAAAAACAGGCGCTTCACGCACTCTACGACGAAGTCGTCCACTTCGAGGAGCCGAACATGTTCTTTGGGGGGGTCCATTTGGCCGGACGCCGTCTTGGTGGGTACACAGGGGCGGGCGATCGACGAAGAGGTGGTGACTGCCACGTAGTAAGCGTGTAAAGAACGGCTAATGGATCCACAGACACTGCAAACAATCCTTCTCGTCGTCACCGCGATGGTTTTCAGCGGAACCGTGCACGAGTGGGCCCACGCGTTTGTGGCATACAAACTTGGTGACGATACGGCCGCCCGACACGGTAGGCTGACGCTCAACCCGACCTCCCACATCGATCCTATCGGGACGCTCCTCATGCCGGCCTTTGGAGCCTACGTTGGATTCATCTTTGGCTACATGAAGCCCGTTCCCTTCAATCCTGTGCGATTCACCCGGCGTTTCACGATGAAGACCGGCACACTGCTCGTGGCGGCGGCTGGCCCGGTCTCGAATCTCATTCTCGCGTTTGTTTGCGCTGGGTTGCTCAAGTTGATGTTGGTGTTGGGTGGGCCCACGCTGGTCTACGAGAGCGACTTCGGCCATATGATGTGGAGCTTGCTCAGTGTGGCTGTCTGGCTCAACGCCGTACTGGCTATTTTCAATCTGCTGCCCATATATCCGCTCGACGGCTCGAAGATTCTGGAGGGCATTCTGCCGCGCCGCTACCACAGGCACCTCGAGTTTATTCAGCAGAACAGCTTGTTCTTCATGATTGCGATTTTCGCAGTCGGGGCCCGCTTCTTGGGGGCACCTGTTGGGGCTATCGTCGGTGGCCTATTCAAACTGTTTCAGCTCCCCGGTTCTGTTTGAGCCATGTTCGAGGTCAAGCTCGCGGCATTTGAGGGTCCGCTGGACCTGCTTCTTCACCTGATCAAGAAGCACGAGCTGTCGATCTTCGACATACCGATCGCATTCATTACGGAACGGTTTCTCGAGGCGTTGGCCGAGATGGAGCGCCTGGACCTGCAGGTTGGCGGCGAGTTCCTGGTGATGGCTGCCACGCTCGCCCATATCAAGTCTCGACTGCTGTTGCCGCGGGCGCCGCGCGAGGACGAAGAGGAAGACGAGGGTGCAGATCCGCGGGAAGAGCTGGTCAGGCAGCTGGTCGAATACCAGCGCTACAAGACGCTGGCTGAGAGCCTCGATCAGCGGGACGTTTTGGGCCGAGATGTCTTTGCACGACCGGGCGAGCGTCATACGGAATCGGTACGAACCCATAACAGCGGCGACGCGCTCGATCTCCTCGACCTGCTGGACGCTTTCGAGCAAGTCAGGCGCCGGGTTGGTTTCCGAAAAGGATATGAAATCCTCGTCAAGCGACGCACTGTCCACCAGGAAATGGTGCGGGTCGCCCGCTCCGTCAGCAAAGCTGGTGGTGGCGTCGTGTTTTGGGAATTAGTCGAACACACCGACGGGGGTGAACCACTCATCGAGAGCGTCGTCGGCACTTTTCTCGCCCTCTTGGAGCTCGCGCGCCTCGGTCTCATCCACGTACGGAAGATCTCTGCTAAGGCCGGCGATCTTGTCCTCGAAGGCGCTGTGAATGATCTATTGGGTGAGCTTTCGGCCCTAGCCGAAAAATCCTGAACGGCTCGAGTTCTGTCCTAACTGCCTGCTACGTAAGGGGATTAATTTCTGGGTTCTGAGTTGACGAGACGGGTTCATCCCCGTAACCTGATCGTCCATAGGCACGGCGCCGTCACTGTAAGATGGAGGATTGGATGGGACGTGAGTTGCGTGTAGTAACCCATTCCGAGAGCCCCGAGACCCGCATCGCCCGATTGAAAGACGAACACCAACGCTTAGAGGCCCGCCTGGTCGAGTTGGACGGATTTGTCTATCTGACCGCGGACGAACAGTTCGAACGCAAACGCATACAGAAGCTCAAGCTCTTCAAGAAAGATATGCTGGGCCAGCTCCTCAGAGAGTACAAGTCATAGACCCCAACGAGCTCCCCGACGGAACGACCGTCTTTGGTCTTCCGGGCGAGCCGGCTGCTTCACTCGCCACTACGGACGTGCTAGATTGGCCGCTGCGGCAATGAACCCCCCTGGGGCGAGATGAGTACGGCCCCAAACAACACACCTTTCGGTCCTGCAACGACCCTCAGTAAAGAGGTCGGGGCCAACACCGGTTTGTGTTGGGATCCACAGGGGCGATATCTGGTTTCGGCGTGGTGCGGACGACTGGACGCGTGGTCGCTCCGCGACAACAGTCATCTACAGGGGTTTGGATTCCCGGTCGATGCCGGTGGCAGGCGACCTGAAGTGAACGCGAAATTCTTGCCTCCCTTCGCCGGATACTCTCCCCGGGAGCAGTGGCCGGCACAACTGCTACCTGTCACAGGGGTGAGTGTTTCCTCGGATGGCTCTTTTTTCGTGGCGGCTGTGGGTGCTGAGATAAGGGTCTTTACCCTTTCGGCCGAAGAAGATGAGTTCTACGAGGGGCGTCGTTTTTCCGGTGATGGCAGTCTCATTCTATCGGTGACGCTCGACTCGGACTCAAGCCAGGTAATCGCCACCACATCCTCAGGCGGGCTCTTTTCTTGGTCGCTCGAGAGTGGTGAGCGGCTACACGAAACTCAACTACTGAGTCCGGCTCTCAGTTCGGGTTGCCTCAAGAGCGACGAACTGGTTCTTGGTTTGGCAGACGGCCGAATTCAAGGTTGGAGCCTGGACCGCTCCAAACCGCGCTTTTCGTTGGACGCACACGATGGCAGTGTGCGGGCGATCGTGGTTCGCGACAGTCAGATTATCACCCAAGGGGATGACCGGGCCGTCACGGTGTGGTCGCGAGACAATCTCGGCATCGTTTTCGACTCGTTTCAGCACGGTCTGAATGTCACGGACTTTCGACTGCTTCCATCTCGGAACTCGATGGTCACCGCGTCCTTCGATGGTTATCTGGCGCTTTGGTCACTGAAAGATGGCGGCCTGGTGGGCTGGAACAAGCTCGAGACGCCACTATACGCTATCGAAATCTCCCCGCAGGGCGACAATCTGGTTGTAGCAACTTCGGCGTCGCTGACCTTTCTTTCCCTAGCCGAGTCGTGCGCTCCACCTCCCGCCGAGCAGTGGCCGAAAGGACTTACGGTCTATCGCGCGATGGATGAAATCGAAGAGGACGACGGCGAGGAGTTGCTCGACCTGGTGCCGATGGACGCAAAACCAACTCATGCGATCACCGGGGAGACGCGCAGCGCTCAACCAACGCCGATGGTTCTGCAGCCGGTTGCATCAGAGCCGAAGCCGTCTATTGCGAGTACGACGGGGCTCGAAACCCGAGAGTTCGGAAATCGAAGGGAACTGGGCGTGACCCCGGTGGTTCCTCTGCCGGTACCTCCGGAAGCGCTCGTCTCCGAGACCGAAGTGCCTCAACGGGCCGGACCCTCTCCGCAAGCCGCTGCTGCGCAGCAGGCTGCTGCCGCCCAGCAGGCCGTGGTCCCGGCTCCTGCCAGAGCGGAACAGGCGGCCCCGGCCCACCAGGGACCACTTCCGACTGAGCTCACGCTGGAGCCGCCCGACGGGCAGGCATCGGCGGCTGACATTCTATCGTCTCGAACGGTCCGCCACTCTGGGGACGCACCACCGTTCCGCGCGACGGGGGAGACTCGTCCTTCGATTGGCGCCCCTCCGCCGGTTGGAACGGTTGCCCTGCCGACCGAGGCCGACGACGCACCCGAACCGGACCCACTGAAAGACGTCGTCATGCACTCTCGTGACCTTCCGGCCGCACCACAGGTGCAGCCGTCACCCGAGGAAGTGGCGGAGGCACGCCCGCCAGCTCGCCCGACAACTCGTCCACCGGACGAATCGCAGCCGCCACTGGACCAATCCCAGGCGACTGTGATCGACGGGATGCGCCAGTTGATCGCTCTCGGCGATATGCTGATTGCGGCTTTGGTCGCGATCGTGGCGGGAGGTGTGACCTGGGCCTTTCTTTTTCTGGCAGACAGAGATAAGGAAGTTTGGGTGTCGACCGTCAGTGGCCTGACAGCCGCTGTTTCAGTGTTCGCCGTAACGATGATTTTCTTGGTAATGCGGCGCATTCGACACCACAAGCTCTGAGGTACCGACTCCGTGAACAAGCGTCTCCAACTCATCCTCGCGCTAACCGCTCTCGGCGTAGTGAGTGTGTTGTTGGTGATCCTGCTGATCGCGATCATCAATCAAAACGGGGAGTCGGGCGAGCCACTCAACACGCAAGCAGTGTGGGCTCCCGAAGAAAGGGAACGTCCGACAGACCCGTGGATTAACCTCGAGCAGGAAGCGCAGCAGCGGGTGTGGTTGCGACCTGCCTATTCGGCACCCGACGCACAACGGGCGACGTTGCGCCAAATCGTAGAGACGGGCTTTTTCCAGGAGACTTTCAGCAACCTTCGCTGGGCGGCCATCGAGCGAATCGGTTGGCAGGCATTTCAATTGGACGGCTCGGTCTACGAGGTGCGCTTTGTTCTTCGCGATGTCGATATCGAGTTCGGACCCGCTTGGATCGTTCAACTCGATCGCGATGGTTTGCAGCCGCCCAACTCTGGTGGAGTTGTCGCGGCCAATCTGTTTGCCGAGGTGTTGGAGCGAGGCGTCACAGGCGAACTGGACAGGTACATCAACCGCGAAGCGGAGGTAGTGGAAGCACTGACCAATCACGCATTCGAGGGGGGAGCCCGCCTAGCATCCGCCCTTCTGCTCCACTTGAAATCGAGGGCTCAAACTGAGGACATCACTTCGGTCGGCGGCTGGACGGTGGTTCCAGAACGCATCGTGCCCGGCGAGGTCAATCTATACCGCGCTTTCTTCCAATGGAGGGAGGGCGAGCGCCTATTGAGCGCCCAGTGGGAAGTGAATCTCGACAACCGAGCGTTCCGTGGACTGAACCTGGTGGCATCTGACGTAATGGCAGCCGGCGATAGCATCCACGCTGAAGCGCTCGAGAATTTGCGGCCCGAGAGTCTCGACCGAACCCGGCCCAACCGAAGGCAGCAAAACGCCTTTCGGGCCCTCAGGGCGATCGCCGGAAACGAGCGGCTGATTGAGGCGATATCGTCGGTACTGTGGTTCGAAAACGCAAACGGGAAGAGCATCGAGTATCGGATTGCCCGTGACAACGGCGAGGCGCGACTCACGTGGGGTGCTGCACCGATTGAAGGCCAGTCTGGCAGCTATCGGGTGAGCTTCGATTATCTCGAGAATTCGGAGCGTGTCAGCCTGTCATGGGATGTGACGGGCGACGATGTCGCGCCGGGTTCGCAGATCACGGAGTTTGCTCACCTCGCCCTCAACTACGGAGCGGTTCCGACGACCGCCCAGGACGTCGAGGCGCCACCTGCTGATGAGTGAGCCAAGGGAACATCCCTACTCCCGCCTGGCGACCAATCCCGTTCGCAAACGGTTGATTCTGCCAGGAGAAGGGCTCACGGTCCGCCGACTCGGTGAACTGAATCCCGATGCGATGACTGTCTACTGTTTCCACGACGTCACCGAGGAGCTCATTTTCTCTTCGGAGTTCCGTCGCGTTCAGACCACAGCCGGCATCTTGACCGGCGGCTACTATCTGGGGCCGGCTGGTGAGTACGTGGAGGTGCGCGGTTTTCGAGACGTGCAGATGCTGGAAGAGACCTCGGAGTTTGCCGAGCACCTCAAACGGGACTGGAAACACGTCGTTGCCGATTCCTCGCTGACAGAGAAGGGCCTGCGACCGATCGGCTGGTTTATCTCGAGACCTGGCTGTCACGGCGAGATCGGACCATTTGAACTCATTCTTCATTTGTCATATTTCAGTTTGCGTTATCAGGTTCTGCTCATGCTCGATCCCCTCGAGCAGAAAGTGGGACTCTACATATTGGATGAATCGGACCGCTTGGTGAACATCGGGTTCAATATGATCGAGGCGGTCGAACAGGAGCGATCAAACGATGGAAATCATCGGCCTGAAAGCACGTGAAATCCTCGATTCGAGAGGCAATCCAACGGTCGAAGCCGAAGTCTGGCTAGAGAATGGGGTCCGGGCCCGCGCCGCGGTTCCTTCTGGCGCATCAACCGGGCAACATGAGGCCATCGAACTCAGAGACGGAAACCCCGAGCGCTACCGCGGAAAGGGCGTTCTCGACGCCGTCTCTAACGTCAATGACACCATCTGGCCCGCACTGCGCGGGGCAAATGTCTTTAAACAAACGGCCATCGACGAGATGTTGGTCCAGCTCGACGACACCGAGAACAAAGGCCGACTGGGAGCCAACGCGATTCTGGCCGTCTCACTCGCTACGGCCCGGGCCGCTGCGACCGTGCTCGGTTGGGGGCTGTACCGCTACATCGGCGGTATCAACGCCAGGGTGTTGCCGCTACCAATGATGAACATCATCAACGGCGGGGCCCACGCAGACAATTCGGTGGACATCCAGGAATTCATGGTCATGCCGGTGGGCGCAGAGCGCTTCTCTGAAGCCCTCAGATGTGGCGCCGAGATTTTTCACAGTCTCGGCAAAGTGTTGAAGGGTAGGGGACTGTCGACCGCCGTCGGCGATGAGGGAGGATACGCCCCCAATCTCGAGTCGAACGAAGCAGCCCTGGCAGTCATCTCTGAAGCGGTCGAAAAGGCTGGATACAAACCCGGTGAAGACGTTCTCTTCGCCCTCGACTGTGCCGCGAGCGAATTCTACGACGACGCAACCGGCAACTATGAGCTAGCGGGCGAGGGTCGCACCCTCTCGGCGGACGAACTGATCGATTTCTATGCGGACCTGTCGGAGCGATATCCCATCGCCAGCATCGAAGACGGCCTTTTCGAAGACGACTGGGATGGCTGGGCGAAGCTGACCGCACGACTCGGAGACAAACTACAGCTCGTGGGCGACGACCTCTTCGTAACCAACTCGCGCCGCATTAGTCGTGGCATCCAAGAAAAAGTTGGCAACTCCGTCCTGGTTAAACTCAACCAGATCGGCTCCCTGACCGAGACACTCGAAGCGGTCGAGCTCGCCCATCGGCACAGCTACACCACGGTCATTTCGCACCGAAGTGGTGAGACCGCTGACACCACAATCGCCGACTTGGCCGTCGCCACCGGTGCTGGCCAGATCAAGACGGGAAGCCTGTCTCGAAGCGACCGGGTAGCCAAGTACAATCAGCTACTTCGCATCGAAGAAGAGCTGGGCGACCTGGCGATTTTTCCGGGCCGCAGCGCGCTAAGACGGTAGACGGTAAACGACTTTTCGGCCCCCGCGGTTCCTGATCCCAGTTCCCCGCTCCCCGCTCCTAGGTGTTCCACCTACATTGTAGGTATTCCCCCGTTTTTTCGGCAGGGTCGGATCCTCTGCTACACTTGATCATTAAGTTGATCATGGCGTGGTAGACGTCGCGCTGGAGCAGTATGAAGGCACGGACGCTCTTCTCTTGGGAACAAAGGACTCCTGTCACCTGTTTGCCTTTTCGTGCAGACGTTGCCGGTGTTCTCGAAGCACCCCCGCAGATGGATTTGCTGGGTGCCGTCGCTGTTGCGGACCGTTGGGTAAAGCGGTCTACAAGTGGTCGGTCGATGAAGAAGATTCTCAGTTCTCCACTCGGTTGGGCAGCTATCTGCCTGACCGCCTTTGGGTACCAGGTGGCCCGGGCTCAGCCCGTCCCGCCGGCGCCGTCATCTGAACCATTCGGTTCGATTCTCTTTCTACCGGGCTTCGGGGAAGCCGACGCCGAGGAGGAGCCTCCTCTCATCGAAGTCGAGCCTGAAATCGAGGTCAATCGAACCCCCGAGACGATCGACCACGCCCGCCAGACGGTTAAGACCGCTCTGTTGGATTCGACCCAGTATTCTCGGCTCGATCGGTCGAGCCGGACATTGCAGGATGCATCGGAAGCACTGCGTTTTCGCCCGCGCCAAACTATCGCCTTGGCAGAACGGGTTCTCGAGGTTCCTCAGGAGACACCCGTCGAGCAGCGGGCGTTATGGCTGATCGCCGAGGCGCACAGGGAGCGCGGCGATCTGGATGATGCCCTCGAGACCTTCGAGCGAATCGATGGCACGCCCGTCGACGACCACCTGGAGCTGCGAAGACTCGAGTTGATGCTCGAAGAGGGTAGGGCAGATGAGGTTGTTCCTCGGGCCGAAGCGCTAGTGGATGCAACCGTTGGAACCAACAGTTGGGTCATTCACGGCGCCAGAGAGATGTTGATCCGGTCGCTATATGAAACTGACCAGTGGGAAGAGTTCATCCGAGTGGGAGAACGATTCTCGAACCGATATCCCGAATACACACGGCGCGATCAGCTGATCTTGTGGCTGGGCCAAGCGGAGCTCGCACTCGGCAACGCAGAAGCCGCCGCACGGCGTTTTGATCAGGTTCACTGGGAGTTTCCATACCGCCAGGCCTCTCACCCGGCCTGGGTATCATTGCAAGCGCTGATCGCAGTGGGTATCGAGCCTCCACATCACTCCTTCGACGAGCGTTTCGAGCGCCTCCGCCTGCTTCGCAGGAACAAGCACTGGAGCTATGTCGACTTGGCGTTGGAGGACCTACTGGAGGACGCTTCGCAGGTCCGCGGCCAGGGGTCCTTCTGCAACGAAATCAGGCTGGACAGAGCCCGCAACGCATACGGTCGCGGCGACTTCCAGGCGGCACTGACGCACCTCGACGAAATCTCTGAGCATGACTCCCAGGGCATCAGGCACCATACGCTGATGACCTGGTACGCAGATGTCTACGAGCGACTGCGACGGTACGAAGAAGGCGCCGAGGCAATTCGTAGACGGGACCGCGGTCGCAGCACGGTCAGGCAACACCTCGAGTTGGGTGAGTACTATTACGAAAACGGCTTCCACGAGGAAGCGATTCAGCATTTCGAGGAAGTGCGTCCCCTTCGCCGTCAGGACGATTGGGAACACACATTACTCGTATTTGCTGCCGGCCAATACGACCGTGCGGCTGTCCAATTCGAAGACCTCGCCGAGCACAATCACGGCCGAGATAGACGCAAGTTCCGCTACTGGCAGGCCAGGGCATTGCAGGAAGCCGGCGACATGGACGAAGCCATCGAGTGGTTCACGGCAGTTCACGAAGACTGGCCGCGGACCTACTACGGTCTTCAAGCTGAGAATCGTTTGTACGAGATCGAGCGAAACCTCGACATCGAGATGGTTGCGGCCGCTGAGTCTGAGGAGACTCCAGTACCGGTCGAAGAAGGGGCTGAAGAGGGTCACACGATTCAGGACTTGGCTGACGGGTTGATGCGGGAGCTGGACTTCGGCCTCACCCAGTTGGTCGCTCAGCAGCTACCCGATATGGAGATTCCGGACCGCCAACCAGAGGTGTTCTCCGCACCGGCTCGAGTGCATTGGGATGGACCCGAGGGAGTTGCCGATACCCATCTGTCATTTGCGACGAGCGATCACATCATCGACGGAGCCTATGTGTCGACGCCCGACGTGGTGGCTTTCCACTCCCTGGCTGACAATCACGGCGACCTGTTTCCGGCCCTAGAGCGTTCGGCATTCCTGCTTGACGTTGGCCAGTGGCGCGACTCGTGGGAAGAGTCGAGAGAGGCATCGCTCGAGTATCGCTCGCTGCGTTCGCGATTCAACCGGCGCCGCCCCACGGTGCAGCGCCCGCTGACCCTGAGTCGTGATCTGTGGGCCCATTACATCGATAATCGTTCAATCGATACCGGGCACTGGGGAATCCGGCTCGGCCCCGACCGGTGGAACATCCCAGACGACAACGACCTGGCCGCCGAATATGGCGCCCGCCAAGTCCAGATCTGGGAACGCCGTGATGAGCTGCGCGAAGCATTCACCGACGGACTGATGGCACTCGGCGACGCCCATTTCGTACGCCGGTTCGCCCGAGAGCGCGGTGGGTATCGCGGCTCGGCGCCGGACGGAGAACGACAGGATGATTGGTCGCAGGCCTACGCCCGCGCCTATCCCGAGATGGTCACGGACGCGGCCGCCCGCCACGGCGTGAATCCCTACGTGATTTGGTCGCTGATGACGGTCGAGTCGTCGTACAACCCAGACAGCATCTCTCGAGCCAACGCCCGTGGCCTGTTGCAGGTCATACCGAAGACGGGTGAGCTGATTTCACAGCGATTGGGGCTGTGGGACTTTGGTCCCCACAATCTGATGAACCCCGAACTCTCGATCGAGTTCGGCTGCTACTACATCGGCGAGCTTCTCGAAAAGTTCCACGGCCAAGAGCTTCTGGCCTTTGCAGGGTACAACGGTGGACCCCACAACGTAGCGCGCTGGGTCGAAGCCAACGGCGACCTCCCCCTCGACCTCTTTGTCGAGCTAATCCCCTTTAGGGAAGCTCGTGAGTACAGCAAGAAGGTCTATCGCCATCTCGCCCTCTACCGCATGATCTATATGAGCGAGTATTCGCTCTACATCGGCCAGGACATCGACCCGGTGTACGAGAGCAATATCCACTTCTAGAAATCAGGGATAAGTGTAGTCTTGGTTAGCGCGAGAGTTCGTGCGCCAGGTCGGCCATATCTTTGATTGCATCGGGTTCCGTGACGACGCCCTGGGTCACGATGGTGATGATGTCACCACCAGTCATGACTTCGAATCGAGCGCCAGACCGCTTCATCAGCGTGCGAGCCTGTTCAGTCCAAGCACTGACAATGGCGTCGGGTGCGGTTCCGAGCAGAGGCTCGACTGCGTGAGTTGTGTCGAAGTCGGGGTCGCCAGTCGGTAGCTGACTCTTGTTGGGTTTACCCGCTGTGACCCTGTAGGCTGGTCCGCCTTTTACGGGTCGGTCCTTCGTGAACGTCGTCACCCAGGCGTTCGTATTGTACGGCCGAGTCAGCTGCTTGATGGGCGGTTCGACGGCGAGGCCATTGAGGACAAATGCCGCGGCGGGTCCAGTGTCGTGTTGGAAGCGCAGGGCCGCGAATCCGAACTGACCGGCCGCAGCCTCCGCACCGATTCGCTCGGCTTGGCTAGCCACGGACTCATTCCACTTCTTCTTGGCGCCACTCGTAACCGACACCAAATACCAAACTGTACCACCCACAACGGCAACCAACATAACCAGAATAGCGAATCCCATGATTCACACTCCTACATTCAAACTTGGTATTGGTTTTCGCTGCCTGCCCTCTGAAAGGGTGGCCATCGAGGCGACGAGTGTCAAGTCAGATTTCTATGCGCTAGGCTTAGGCGCTAGGCTTAGGTCTTAGCGCTGAGCTGTGTGGCTTAGATTCTGGGAGTTGAGGTGTAGGCTTCAGGTGTGGGGCCGTGGCGCGCGAGCAGCGGATCCGAGTTTCGTCGAATCCGCTGCCTGGCGCTCACTCCGACCGCCGCCTCGGGGGAAAGGAGATGTAGTATCAACCGTCGGGATTGTGGAGGCTGTAGAGGTAGTTCACCCAAGCCGCGTTGTTAGAGATTCTGGTGTCATGGTCCGTCAGCGAGTCATTGATGGCGAGGATGATAGTCCAGTAGTCGGATGCATCGGTGGGTGGGGTGCCGAGGATGGCGTTGATATCGAGGATGGTCTTGCTACTCGCAAGATGCGTCTCCAAGTCAGCGGCGTATACAACATCGCCCAGATTCTCCCAATCGACATAGTTTGCGAGCTCGGCTGCTAGCGCCGTCGCCGTTACGTAGGGTTTCAGCGCGTTGGTTACGTAGGATGAATTGACGTAACCGGCGTCCCCGTGGTCGCCCCAGCTGAAAGCATTGTTCCAGTTGGTAAGGTGGGTCGATTTGATCGTGGATGCGAGCGAGTCAACGAAGCTGTCGGCATCGCCATCGGCGATGTCAGACGGGATGCCCTGGAGTGTAGCCCAGGTGGCTTGAGTGTTCTGGTCGCCGTCAGCGATGTCCGCTGGGATACCAGCAAGCGTGGCCCAGGTCACGATGGTGTCATCGTTGTTGTCTACGCCATCGGCGAAGTCAGCTGGGATACCTTCGAGAGTGGACCACGTAGCCTGCGTGTTCTGGTCGCCGTCAGCGATATCGGCTGGGATACCGGCAAGTGTACCCCAGGTCACGATGGTGTCATCGTTGTTGTCTACGCCATCGGCGAAGTCAGCTGG
>CAZDBH010000170.1:0-4496 GCA_964503485.1 uncultured Bradymonadales bacterium
GGTACGGTTCTCACCGGCGCCTCCTTGCGGTTGGTAAGTGTTTGTAGCAAAACAATCATACCAAAAAAGCCAGCATTGAGTCGCCTTTTTGTTGTTAGATCAGGATGTTATCCGTCTTCGGATGAGCTCTAGCTAGTTCCTACCGTCTGGGGCGGGGATCGACTAAGCTGGAAGCCTGTGAAGCAGCACGCACTCATTCTAGTCGTCGTGACCCTCTTCGCCTGCGGACAGAATAGTCAGCAGGTGACAGAGAGTGATCTGCGCGAAACGGTGGACCGGAGCCCGGACGAGGTCGAGCTCGATCTGGACGCTGGCGGTGAAACCGACCAAGTGCCTGATGATGTGCTGGACGAGGACGCCAGCCTCGTCGACGGCAGCGTTGATGCCTGTTCTGACTATGGGGAACCAGTGGCTCGGGGAAGGCTCCCCGCCGAAGTCGACGAGGCATCAGGGTTGGCGGTGAGTAGTTTCGATCCCGGCATATTGTGGTCCCACAATGACGACTCAGGCGGCGATTTTGACGTGTTTGCAGTCAATGGCGAGGGCGGGATGGTCGCCGGTATCGATTTGGATGGTGTCGATTTCATCGACTGGGAAGACATGGCCGGTGGGCCGTGCCCCCAGGATGCCAGCGTCCACTGCCTTTATATCGGGGATATCGGCGACAACTTGGGCGCCCGGCAGAGCTTGAGCGTCTACGCTTTTCCGGAGCCCGACCCGCGTGAGGGCGACGTCGAGATTGACGACGTTCTCGCGATGGAGCTGACCTATCCCGACGGCGCCCATAACAGCGAAGCCCTGTTCGTAGGCTCTGATTCCCGGGTTTATTTGTTGACCAAGGAAGCGAACCAGTTCCGGCTATATGCCACTGACTTTTCAGAAGGTGTGCGAGTTCTGGAGTACTTCGCCACGGTCGAAGTGCCTTCGGGTGCGATTCGAATTGTCACTGCGGCCGACCTCAGCGCTGATGGCTCCCGCCTATTAGTGCGAACCTACACCGACGCCTTCGAGTACCGACTGGACGGCCCTGTGGAAGAGAGGCTGAGCGAGATCGAACCGTCGGTTGTGCCAACGGCCTTCGAGATTCAGGGTGAAGCGATCGCCTATGCACCAGAAGGCGGCTACTGGCACGTATCTGAAGGGAATGAACCCACCATCTACCAGGTGAGCTGCGCTGAATGAGTTGGAAACAACGAATCAAGAAAGTTGGCCTCTGGCTGTTGGTTGTCTTCTTCGTACTCGCGGGCCTGAACCACTTCATTGATCCCGAGTTCTACGAGCCCATGATGCCGCCGGTCTTGCCAGCGCCCCGTGCTCTCATCTTCATCAGCGGCGCCCTAGAGATTGTTGGCGGACTCGGACTCTTGGTGCAGCGATGGCGACGCTGGGTGGGACTCGGACTGGTTGTCCTGCTCATCGCCGTGTTTCCAGCCAACATCTATATGGCAATCGAGGGCATCCAAGTGACAGAAGAACCTGCCCCAGAATGGGCGCTGTGGCTTCGCCTACCATTCCAATTGGTCTTTGTTGGGTGGGTCATCGTCTGTTCGGACCTCATTCGGAGTCGTGACTAGACTCGCGCGCAATTTGCAACCATCCGGAACTCTTGCCATTCTTGCTCCGATGATCTGAGATGCAGCTTACTGTCGGTCTGCTGGGAAAAACACATGCGTATTCAAACTCTGACGATCCCCGTCGCTCTCTTCGCTGTTTTTGTCTTCGCTTGCTCAGGAAGCTCTTCGGGCAGCGACGATGAGGGAGACGTGACAACAATCGACCTGTCTTTCTCGCAGGACCCTTCAGACGATTCCACGGTCTCGGATGGAGGTGATTCGACCGAACCCGATGTGGTAGTCCCCGATTCCATCGACGACGGTGCGGAGGATCTCGGTGGCTCGGATGAGTCTGATATCTCGGAGGACACGGGCAATGACAGTGACGTTGGCGAATGCGTTCCGGATTGCAGTGAACTCGAATGCGGGCCTGATCCGATTTGCGGCGAGGAGTGCGGGCCATGCGACTCCTCGGCACCGGCGTGCAACGATGGCACCTGTGAAGCGGTTTGCGACGACGAACTCTGTGGTAACCAGACCTTCTGCTCGAGGTGGCTCTGTCTTCCCGATTGTTCAGAGGACGAGTGCACTCAAGCCGAGCTGTGCTCGTACGATGGTATCGAAGTCCGAAGTTGCTCAAACTACACCTGCCGAGATGATGAGAGCTGCGCTGCCACCGAAGAGCGCCAGGTTCGTGGAGCCTGCACCAGAGAGACTGATGATGACGTGGTGTCCGATGTGACCGAGGGCGACTGCCTGAACGACGACATCTGTGCCGACACGGGCGTTTCGATCTCAACGGCCATCGTGTGCGACGACGGAGCCCACCGAGGGGGAAGTAGAAGTCGACAGCAGCGAGTGCGACCGGGTTCCAGAGGAGGATGCTCTGCGTGGGACCGTGCAAGGTGATTGCATCGGCGAGCCCTGCGCCGAGGAGGGGAGTCGCGAAGACGTCAGCACCTACTGCAACGGTGACGGGGGTGTTTACACACTGTCGGCCGACGTCGACTGTGACCTTGACCCGCAGCCCACCGACATCTCGAGCACCGAATACGGCGAGTGCGAGTATCCCGCACCAAGCGAGTGCACGCTTCAGCAGTATGCTAGTGTTCTCCAGATTCAGTGCAACGGAAACCAGGTCGAACTCGACCCGACAACTGAGGGTTGCTCGAGCCGACTCGGTAGCGAGGTCGCGGGCGACCCTGTTGGGGAGCCCGACGTCAGCGGTTGCGTCGATTCGGATGAGTCCGACCCGTGCAACCTCGGCGCGGTCACGACGACTCAGGATATTTGCACGGCCGCAGGCGGGACCGCCGAAAGCAGCGGCCAAACACCGTGCGACGATGTAGTAGAGAGTGAGGACCTCGATTCTCGAGTGGTTGGTGAGTGCGAACCATCGACTGAGACAGAGTGTAGCTACGCGGGAGCCCAAACACGGCAGGTCGATCGTTGCTACAGTCCCACGGGCGATTTGGCGAGGGGCTGGTACGACGACGGAACCTCAGATTGTTCGCTCAACGGTACCGTGAACGATCCAGACGGCGAGTTGTGCCGGGGGGACACCGGCGCCTGCTTCAATCAGAGGTGTTGTGAACTGAGCGCCAGCAATCCCACGGACGCCTCTGAAGACATGTACTTGGTGGGCACCTTCGACAATGCCACCCGTCCAGGGTCGTTCAGCTTGACCGCGGCCTACAACAACGAACAGGCCCTCCCAGTCTATAAGAGTGGCTCGAACGCCGTTGTCGGTGTCTTTCGGTTCCCAAGCATTAGGTTCACTATCGGAACCGTCGTAGCGCGAGCTGAGATTTGTCTCACACCTTACAAAAACACGAACTCGTCGGCGGTTCGGGTCGCTCTGGCTCCGATCGAATGCGGCGAAAGTGGATACTGGGGGGAGCTCGTTTCGCACGGACCCGGGTTCGTCGACTGCGATGTCAAGTTATCCCCGCTGGCGGTTTACACCTTCAATGCGGGCAGTGACGCCCGCGTCTGCGAGGATATCGACCTGGACGAATACCCGTTGGAGAATCTGCTGGGGACGGAGGCGAATGGTCTGGGCGTGTACGTGGGTGTGGACTCTGCGATTCGGTTGGGAGACCACGATCACCTCCCGACGGCCCCGCAACTCGTCTTGCACACCTATAATATCAGGGCTTGTGGCATCCGCTAGACGTTCCGTTCTCGCACTGCCCGCCGCTGTCAGGGCTTGCTTCGTCTAGGGCCGAGGCAGTACAAGGGACATTTCCACGATTGTTCAGAGACACTCATGGCTGACTATCAGACAACCCTGAAGCGCATTCTCGATGGCGACTACGACAACGCGACCGACGAGGAGCGCGAGGAGGCGGTGCGCAACGTCATCCAGGTGTGCTCGGTCGCCGCTGGAGCCGTCACCTTCCAGCCAATTCCACTACTGGACGCCGCGCTGATTACCCCAATTCAGATCGCGATGGTGCAGGCGATTGGCCGGATCTATGGTTACGATCTCGACAAGAAGTCGATCATGGAGATTTTCAGCACCATCGGCGCCAGTCTGTTGGCTCAGAACGCTATCATCGCGGCCTTCAAGCTCGTCCCCTTCCTCGGCTGGTTGGTCGGGATCACGGTTGCGTACGCCCTAACCTACGCAATCGGCGACGTGAGTGATCACTACTTCAAAAACGGACGCGGCGTGGCGCCCGACGATCTTCGCACTCTCTTCAAGAAGATCTACAAAGAGAAGCGCGCCGAAAAAGAGGCGGCTTACAAAGGCGACGACGCCCTCAAGCACAAGCTTCAGCTTCTCAAGGAAGCCCACGAAGCGGGATTGCTGACCAAAGAAGAGTTCGAGCGGAAGAAGAACGAACTGCTTGGCGACTTCTAGCTCCGAAACGGAATCGGGGGGGGGGGGCGGGGGGGCGCCCCCGGGGGGCCCCCCCCCCCGGGGGTGGGCCCCCCCGC
>CAZDBH010000170.1:4506-15636 GCA_964503485.1 uncultured Bradymonadales bacterium
TGCCGCCCACCCCAAGTGTTCTCACAAGCCTCGAACCATGTGTAGAAATGCCGTTGGACGTTGTTGTTGCGTCCGGGGTTCAAGAGCTACTCGTAATCAATAACGGACGTTCTTGAACCGCTCGTGAGTTTTTTTGGGTTTTTGACCTAAACGACGGGTTTGAAACCTGAAGTCGCCCCTTCGTTCCACAGTGAGCGCAACACTCTCTTCTTGACGGTTCGTCGCTGTCGGGCCTTGTACACGTTGTGTGATGCCCGACCAGTCCGAGTCATACCGTAGGTCTCCTCGTCGAGTATCTGGACCTCGAATGGGAAGAAGAAGTGAATCTCTTTCTGGGGCGCGAGACTGCGTTTCAGCTCGGCGATGAGCTTCTTACTCTCAGGATGCTTCTTTCTGAGTGCGACCAGCGACTTTTCGACGCTTCTTAAAGAGTGGTCTTCGACTCGGATTTGTTGTCGACAGGTGAACTGAATCGCGTGGTATTCCGAGGCCGAATGAGGATTGATCCCGGGTTGGGGTGGGCCTGGGAAGGGCATCCGTTCGACCCGGTCCCGAAGTTCCTTCATCCGAACTGGATCAGCCAGAACAGTGTCGTCGAGCTCTTCGAGCTCGGCTCGAAATCGAGACAGGTTAATCAGCGTGTTTCGTGATCTGCTTGGTTTGATGTTCGCAAACATGATCAAGTTGGCGACGCGGAGGTAGCGCACCACCAAGAGCGCGTCAAACCGCCGCTTTGTCACGAACCGGACGCCCAGACGGTCGAAAATGTCGGTCGCGACGTTCTCGGCCTTCTGCATCAACTTGATGGCGAGCGAGTGCAGCGGCTTTCCGTGCTTCACCTCGAACTTGGCAAGAGGAACTGCTTGAACACCCTTCCCCAACACGAGGCCATCACTGGTTTCGTGAACATGGGGCTCGAACCTCGCCAGAATCTGGGTGCGAATCTCGTCGCCGTAGCGCTCATTGAAGTGAGCGTGGCAATGAACCAGGGTGTGCATCACCCGTAGGAGCGAGCAGCTCCAACGCTGAATCTGAGTTGTCGTATCACCTGAAGCCCAGAGCAAGATCTGCCTCAGATCCTCCTCGGCGACCAACTGGGGCGGAAAAACCAAATGTGGTTCGTCGACCAATAGTTCTTGGTTGATGAATGTGATGGCTTCGAGGCGAAGCCGCTCCATTTCAATTCGGTCAGCTGGGTTCGCGAACTTGAAGCCGTAGCACTCCAGAAAGTCCTCGGCGTCTGTGGGCGTAACGAGATGAAGGCGGGGTACGTCTATTGCTGATACGCCGCCCACCACGGTGTTCAGCATCTCCCATGGAAAGAGTGGATGTCTCTCTTCCTGCATCGAACGTCCTAACCTATGCCCAAGAACAGTCATTTCGTATACCATTGTCCGGCGTATTACCGGAATGGGATTGAGCAGTCGGGCCACTCTGAAACGCGCGATCCCACATCAGTTCACGGCCCGTTCGAGACGAAGGGTTGGGCAAGGCCGGATCAATGAGATTTCTTGTTGAGTTCAGCGCCCATGTAGGTTAATGTGTGCAAGCGTTGTCTTCGACTTCCGAAAACAACCATGCGAACACGTCTAGGAGGCTGAATTAGTATGTTGAATGGTCTGACCACGGTATCGTGGCGTATGCCCGCGCGTGCGCTGCTCGTTTTGTTTCTTGTTGTATTCATGGGTTGCGGAGATGACCCCGTTACCAACACAGGTAATGGGGAGGACGACCCCAACGACCCGAACAACAACAACAATAACAACAACAACGCCCCCCACCTGGTCCTGGTCTCGGCTGCAGATCCAGTGATCAGCTTCAGTGAGCAGACAACCATCGAGGTCCAGTACCTAGACGGAACAGACACAGCCGTGCCGAATGCGTTCCTCAACTTCGCCATCGACGGAGCGGCTTCGGACACGACACTCAGTGGTCAGAATTCCTCAACCGACGATACAGGAACCGCGGAGATCACTGTCAATGCGGGGGTGCAAGTCGTCGACTTCAATGTCATCGTGAGCGTTCTCGACAACGACACGGTCGATCCCCTGACGGTGCGAGTGCGGGTACAACCCAAGGATGTCTCCGACTATATCCTTCGAGTTAGCTACGGCGGACCGATACGGCTACACGAAGCGTCAGTCGCTCTGTACACAACGGAGCGGTCGTGCGACGAGCTCACCGCCAGTCCGACTGATGCACCGTCATCAGATAGCGCCTTTCAGTCCCTGACCGTTCGACCCGACGCGGAAGGTAACTTCCAAGACCACAGCTTCGCTGCGCCTGAGTCGGCCACGTTTGCCTACGCGGTGGCCCGCGGCGAGCCGCGCGGCGACGACGCGACGGATGGACGAGGTTATTTTGTCACGTTCGGATGCAGTGCGGATATTGCCGCCGTAACACCGGGTACACCGACCGTGATCGAAGTGAGCATGGACAACCTGTATCCCGAAGCAGCCGGCACCTACTCACTTGAGAGCGAGGTGAATCTTGTCGACGCAATCCCTGATGATGCGCAAGAGACAGTCGACGCAATCATCGGCATTTTTGACAGTCCCGGTCTCGGCATCCTGAAGCTAGTGGCCATCGCCTACGACGAGCTCAACCCGCAGGACGACTGTACAGATGACTGCGACGAGTATTGGGAGCGCTCCCCGTTCAACCTGCTTCTGTCTGAGAACGATGACGGTGAAGTCATCGCAAGCGGCACTGGCACGGTGGTTACCGCCCTCGTCGACGGCATGATCGACGGCTATCTGGAAGACCCAGAAACAGGCTCATTTACCGAGACGATCGCGAACATCGTCGATGCGATTAACGACTTGCTGGAGAATGCTCAGAACTTCAGTTTGGTAGGTGACATCGTGATCAACGAAGAGGCCGACGCCGACGGCGAGCTGTCGGACGTCACCGTTCGATTCAATCAAATCAACCTGGAGTGGGATGGAGAGATCTACAACTTCTTCATTCGAGGTGGCGTCCTGATCGACGGACTGCCAGCTGACGAGGATGCCGAGCACATCACGGGCCGTATCCGCTTCGATCCAACAGACGATCAGGGCTACGCACTCGAACTCGACGCCTTCGGGGTCAACATTCACTACGGTGACCTGATTATCTGGCTGATCGAAGATGTGGTCTTCCCGAGGTTCCTCACGGACGCCGAAGGCAATCCGATGGACAGCTTCGAGGACTTCTTCGCCTCGATCATCGACTGTACAGCGATCGGCGAAAGTGTCGACGAGCAGACCGGGTTGAGCCTCGGAACAGCCGTCGCAGCCGCCTGCAATAGCTTTCAGGACATCGCAGTCGCCGCCCTCGAGGACTTCGTTCGCAGCCAAAGCGCTGACATCGGCAACTTCGTGCGGTTGGCTACTCCCGAGGCAGCCCCTTGCGCGGTCCAGTTCAGCGACACGGCAAATGAGTTCGTCATGAACGGATTCGGCGAAGCCGGCGAGATGTGCGAATGGGATGGTGAGGTCCAGACCAGCGCCGACGCGACCGAAGCCGAAGACCTGGAAGGCTACTTCTGGGGCGAGCGACTCTAGACCACTCGAGGGCGCCCTCTCTCGGGCGCCGTCATCTCACACCTCAACGCACCCAAACTAACGCCGCCTCACGCCATTGCTCTAAGCCTATGCCTCGAGATCTGCCATCCTGCGCGAGAACAGATCGGCTAGCGCCATGATTGTACTCTGCGGATTGACGGCACTCGGACTGGGAAACACGCTCGCGTCGCAGATCGTCACGCCCTTCACGCCGTAGACATTTCCATAGGGGTCAACCGCTCCCCGCTTGGGGTCGACACTCATTCGGCACGAACCAAAGACGTGGTTGGCGGTCATCGGTACATTTTTCGGCCCAAACTTCGGATTCAGAAGGAGGGCTGTGTCCTCTTTAGTCCTCATTTCCTCAGGGGTGCCATCAACTGTGGCGTGGGTGTAAATGGCACCGATGTCCAGCAGACCATCGGCCACTTGCTTGATTCCCTTCAGAACGACCTGAGTTTCGCGTTTCGGCACCCAGATCTTGGCCGCTGGCTCCCCGTTTCGCCGCACTTTTACGCGGCCGTGCACCTTTGCTCGGTACACGGAGGCGACTACGGTCGCGTATGCGAGTTCGGGGAGTTTTTTCAGGAACTGCTCACCAACGCCACCCCAACGGATTGCGAAGACGCTCGCTGGGGCCCAGAGACACTCGAACTTCATCCCTCGAATCTCGGGGTGGATAGCACCGTAGCCTTGGCTGGCGCCGACCCATGGGTCAACTCGCTCTTCCATGACCCCCATCACGCCGCCGCCGATGTGGCAATAGAGCGAACCGCCAACGCGACCCCGCGCCCGGATTCGGCTCTTCAGGAGGATTGCTGGCGTGTTGAGTGCCCCAGCTGCGAGAACGACGCGGGGTGCGACCACCTTGAAGGGCGCCACTCTCTTCCTACCGATTGGGTCGACGACCCAACCCGTCACGCCCACCGCCCGGTCACCGTCCATCATGATGTGGTCAACCTGGCAGCAGGTGTAGACCTCGGCGCCGTCTGACACCGCGTCGGGGATATAGTTGCGGTCCAGTGCCTGCTTTCGACCCTCAGCACAACCGGTGAAGCAGTCGCCGCACCCTTTGCAGTCGGACACCGCACGAGGCAGCGGGCCACCGGGGATTCCGGCGGCTTCGAGTGCTTTCTGGGCCAGCTCGTTGCGTCTACCCATCACCGACATGGGTGTGAGCCTCGTCTGGGTGCGCTGATGGACCCGCTCCACTGCGCGGTCGAAGGACAGGTCGCTCAAGTTGTCGAGACCGTCTTCCTCGATCCACTCGGCGCGCACCCAGTCGGGGAGCTTCAGCATGATCGCCGAGTTGACGACCGTGCTCCCGCCCAGGCATCGTCCCGCCAACGACGGCAATTGAGCTGTGCCTCCGATTTGGCGAAGACCGCCTTCCCAGTAGTATCGGGCCATGAAACGAGGGGCGTCCCTCGTCATTTCTCGCGGTCCAATCTGGGGACCGGCCTCGATTACGACGGTTCGCATCCCGGCCGCCGCGAAGTTCGCAGCTGCGACCGCGCCGCCTGCGCCGGACCCAACCACAACGACCTCTGCGCTGAGGTCGAAACCCTTTGCGAGGTCGATTAGGTGGTGGACTTGGCCCGCGCTCATTCGAGAACACCCGTTCGCCGCGGATAGAGCGACGTCTCATGTGGGTTCTCGCAGTGCTTGAAGGCACCCAAGTGCGCGATGACGAGCGGATGTGACAAGTACATCATCGTCAGAACTGCTTTGAGGGAATCTCCGATGACCCGGAACAGATACCAGCGCGAGGCGCGCCAGCGGCGGATGTTTGCCAAGCGCACCTCGGGAGTTCGCTTCGAGAAGCGGCGCAAACCGAGGGCCAACAACGGGGCACCGAGTTCGACCGCAATGAACATGAGTCTAAGCAGGCCGCGGCTGGACGGCGGCAGCTCGTCGAAGTACGACAGGGTGCGCCTGACGACCTCGGTCTGCCGCCAATCGGGCGCGTGCAGTTCGTTTTCTGGGAATAGGACCTGAGCGGCCGCTTCGATGCTGTTGCGAACCGTGCGTTCGAACATGTCGTCACCGGTGTTTCAGAACGCCAAGAGCGTCCCGCGACCACTTTGTTGCGCCAGATAGCGCAGACTACTCTGCGGCGGGCATGGTCAGGTGAATACCCGTGGCCATGATTTCAATCCCCTCTTGGTCGCCCTCGATGACTTCAGCGGGCAATCCTGTGGAGGCCGCCTGATCGTCAGCGTAGTGTTGAGCATCTGCCTCGGGGACGACTACGCGGGAAACAACGCCTTCGACCACCGCGTTGGCTCCTAGGCTATTGAGCGGGACGAAGAAACCGTAGTCTTTCATCCGAACTCTGACTGTCGTGTTGACGCCCTCTCCGGTGAGGGTCATCCAACAGCCCCGTCGTGTACAAACCGCGTTGACGGCCGCTTCTACTTTGCAGGCTTCGCCCGAATCGGCGCAGGTTGTGAGGGCCTCGTTGAGCGCCACTGGCGCGACTTCGAGAGCGAACTCCGCACCGTAGTGGGCCTCTTCGCCCGGGTTCAGATTTGCCGGCGGATCCTGAGCCAACGAAACGGCTGCAATGGAAAGAACGGCGAGAATGACTGAAACAATGGATACAAGTCGCATAGTTATTCCTCTTCGCGATAACTCAATTCAACGGCTGGACAGAGGTCTCGACCTCCAGACCCAACGGGCGCGCATTCTGCTCCCGACGCGTCGGTTCGTCCACTGAAACTTGCGTGAAAGGGTGAGAATTTCCGAATGTGTTTTTTGAGCAATTGAATAGCGCTGCAAACCACGCCGTCGAATCCATGACACTCTTGCAACCAAAAGGGGCTCCTGCCAAGATGCCGCCCCGATACAAGAGTTCAATCAAATCCGGCCCAGGGTGGGCCTGGAACAATTCAATTCAGGAGAAAGCGATATGAAGCGTCTTCTTTTCATCATGCTAGCACTAGGCCTATTCGCAGTGACAGGCTGCGAAGTTGATGGCGGCGAGGACGGCGACGCAACAGGCGATGCGGATGCCACCACGAACGATACGGTAGACAACGACACCTCCGAGCCGGAACTGGTTCCCTACCAGTACGTGCTCATTGAGGATCTCTCAGATACGGGCGGTGAAGATCCCGGCGCCGACATCGACGCAGTGGTCTTGATCAAGGATGGTGTCCGGTCCTACGCCGGTCGCCCGGTGGCCTACTACTTCCCACCCGACACTGAGCCCCTCCGAAGCAACGAGTTTGAGGTTGTCGATGAGCCCGACGCTCACACCACTTACCCCGCTTCGACCGGTATCTGCCTCGTAGACGGCAGCTTCGCAAGCCTCGGCGGCCAGGGTGGATACATCCTCGTAGAGATGGATGAAGAGATCGAGAATGGCGACACGCTCGAAGTAATCGAGATCGGTGGCGGCTGCTTCTTCGGCGACAATGGCGAAGACGAAGCACGAGCTGAGGAAGTACAAGTGAGTGTTTCTACAGCTGACGATCTGGACGGAACCTGGCAGGTCATCGGTACCGGCACCAGCACAAGCAGCCCGATCATCAGCTTCACCGTCAGCGCACTTCCTGACGTGCCCGCTGAAATGTAGCCTGAAGGGGGCGCGGCCCCCCGCCGTGCCGCCCGACGCAACCGTGCGTGCCGCTTCGCGGCGCCTCCTTTTCCTGCCTCTGATCTTACCCTCTAGCTTACCCGTGGACGACGTCACCGACGCGCTGCATCCAAGCGACTTCTTCTTGGTCCATCGGCTCTTGATCGAGGGCGCTGAGACCCTCTTTGAGTTGATCTGTCCCGCGCGGGCCGCAGATGACGAGGTCGACGTCCGGTTGCGACAGGGCGAAGCGGTAGCAATCGGGTGCCTTGGGAGCGGAACGACCCTCGATAGCCGCCTTCTTGTCCAGCAGTTTACCCCAACGAGTCGCAGTAAACGCCACGACTCCGGGACGCTTCTGCTTGGGTAGGTACGGAAACACCTCCGATTCAGCACCTCTGTGGGCCGCGTTGTACCGCACGTGGAGAATGTCGAAGAACCCGTCGTCGATATACCTCTGGAAAGTGGGTCGGTGATGGCAACTTATTGCCACGTGCTTTACCAAACCGTGTTCCACGAGCTCGCGGGCATTGTCTATGATGCGCTGGGCGGGCGGTTTGTTGAAGAGGCCGAGTAACATGACATCGGCGTAGTCTAACTTGAGGCGCCGGAGATTTGAGCTTGATACTGCTCTTCATCAATGCTGCAGAGCGCACGTAGGTCTGCAGAACGACAACTAGGTCTTCCCGATGGTTCTTCGACAGATTGCGAATCCCTTTGCCGAACCCGGAGCGCGGCATTGAACCCCAGTACAGATAGTTGATGCCGTAATCGTGGTAGGCCGCTTCCAGATCCCGAGCCGAAATACCGAAGCTGGAACCCAAACCAATTCTGGCCACCATCCGGCCCGTTCGGCCCAGTTCGCGACGTGTTCTCAAGCTGGTGCTGTCTGTCATGAGATTAGGGATAGCAGGATCGGACCTGCTCCGTCGAGGGAAGGAAGGGGTATGCGCTACCTGGTCGGATCGAACCGTGACACTTCCCTAAGAAAGCTGTGGTCGAAATACTCGGCTTGGATCATCTCGGCCATCTCGTCCGCCGACCTGAACGTGTTGTAGTCGACTTTGATGACTGGAATGACTCGCGAGATGTCTTGCACAAAGTCGCCGTACCCTTTGTACAGAGCGGTGAGATACTCGAGCGACACACCCGACTCACAGTCGCGGCTACGGCTCTTGATGCGCTCGTGCGACTCCTCGGGCGATACGTCGAGGTATACGATGAGATTCGGTTTGCACATGAAGTGACTCATGTGCTTGAAGAGCTGGACGTAGGTTCGGAAATCCCGCTCGTCCATCAGGCCCGTTTCGGCCAGCATCTTGGCGAAAATCGAGTCCTCGTAGATGGTGCGGTCCTGGACGGCCGGCCGCCCGCGCCAGATTATCTCTTGGTGCTGCTGAAAGCGGCGGTTTAGCAAGTAGATCTGGGTCGCGAAGGAGTACTTGGCGGTGTCCCGATAGAAGTCCTCGAGGTACTCATTGTCCTCGACCGGCTCGTAGTACACATCGATGTCGAGGTGTTTTGCCAGGGCGGTCGCAAGCGTCGACTTACCGGCGCCGATCATGCCTGCGATCCCAATAAACAGATTCTCGAAATGGGCCATCTTACTCGTCCTCGCTTGGTCCCGCGGTAAGTGCCGCGCGGGCGTCTGCCAATTTGCGAAGCTCGCTCATCACGCGAGGCACAAAGTGACGTTTGGGATCTTCTTTTCGGGTATGGCGCAGCCATTCGATGCCGTACTCCACCTCCGAACGCACTCGTTCGCGAAGCGTTCGGCAGAGCTCAGTATTTTCCTGCTCGCCGGTAAACTCAATCGTTTCAATCGGTGTACCGATGCGAAAATAGAGCCGCTGCGGCCGTGGAAACGGGGTCGGCCCCATCCCTTTGGTGATCGGCATTAGGTATTCGTCCTTCACGCCGGCGCGCCGCAATAACGGTCCCAGCGGGGAAGCCATCAAGTCGTTCCCGTCTAGCAGAATGTCGAAGGCGTCTTCGACACCCACGGCCGAGAATGGAACAATCGTGCAGCCGTATTTGACGGCCATCCTGACAAAGCCGATGCGTTCCTTCCAGATAAGCTTGTACTTCTCACCCTTGCGTTTGGCGACCTCTCGACCTCCGCCGGGAAAGACCAGAATGCACTCCCCGGCCTCCATTAGCGCACCGCAGTTCTGTCGGCTGCCTTCGACGACGCCGTATCGATCGAGCAGAGTACGCCAAAAGGGAATCTTGAAGTGAATGCGATGGCCGAGTGCGCGCAGGAAGATGTCCTTTTCGAGAAAGAGCTCCCGAAAGAGCATGGGCACATCCAGCACGCCGTAGATGGTGTGATTGCCGACAAAAAGCAAGGGGCGTTCGTCGGGGACGTTCTCGAGGCCGAAGACCTTGGGCGCCGCCAAGATCCGCCAGGGTTCGAGGCCCTTGATCGCCCGCTCGATCTCCCGGTCGTCAGGTCTCGAAACCGTTAGTTTGTCCGTCATATCGGTCACTTGATGAATCGGTAGCGAGCGGCGTTCTCGGCGATTCTGTCGTCGTCGCCGTCTTCCTCGGCGGCCTTCTGAAATAGGCCGGCCGCTTCGTTCCACGTCTCGACGTAAGCTTTGCGGTTCTCGACTTTGTCTTCAGTTGCTTCCAGAGATGCGATCAGAATCTCGCCGAGCAGGTTGTATGCATAGGCCATCAACAATGGCGGGTCTATTTCCCGAGTCCACTGCCCTCCTGCCTCGAGGAGAGACACGGCGTAGCGGGCTTGCTCCTCCGCCTCAGCGACGTCCTCCCGCTCGAGAGCGATGTGGGCTAGCTCCAGCCTGGGCTCAGCCAAACGCGGTTCCGTTTCGAGTATCTCTCGCAGGTGTTTTTCGGCTGCTTTTGCGTCGCCGTCTTGCCTCAGCATCATGGCGTGGTCGAAAATTTCGGCCAGCTGAACGAGTACAACCCGTTCTTGCTCCTCGAGGGACATGGGTCCAGTACCCTCTTTCACGCCATTTCCGTTCTTGTAACCCATCAATCGTCTCCCACTGCGAGGCGCAGTTCTTCGAGTTCACGTCTGAAACCGCTCGATAGAATCGGGAATCGGCACCAGGTTTTTGGATCGAGGTTCTCGTCATCCACGTGAAAACTGGGAGCGTAACGCTCGCGCTTCCACTGGTTACGGCACCAGAGTTTGAAAAAGCGTTCGATCCAGAACACCAGCTGCTTACTGGTGTATTGGCCATACTCGGCCGCCATCACCTTGTAAACCTCGAGTGGCACCATTTTGTCGCGAATCGCGAGACGCTCGATGAAGTCGAGAACCGGATAAGGCATGAGGTCGCCTTCGTCTGTTTGCTCGGCCTCGGGTGGGCGTAGCTCGGCGGTAGGTTGTTGGCTGTTCACGCAATCCAGCGCGGCGACCGGACCGATTCCGTGGGGGCCGACGTTCTGCATCCACCTCAACCACTGGCGCAGAAAGGCCTTGTCGATACCGGCGATGGGACTGATCCCACCGCAGGTGTCTCCATCCATGGTTGCGTAGCCTACAGCCGCCTCTGAGCGATTGCTCGTGGCGACGAGCAAGGCACTTCTCAAGTTGGCCAAGAACCACACTCCGGGCCCGCGGACCCGTGCCTGGATGTTCTGGAGGGGTACATCGTCTTGTTCCCAAGTCAGTGGCCGGCCGATGCCGCCCTCGATTATCTGATGGTACTGTTGGACGAGGCCGTCGATCTCGAATTCCATGTAGCCCGCACCAAGCGCCTCGGCGACGGTTCGGGCCGCGTTACGGGTTGTGTCCCCGCTGTTCCGTGTGGCTTGGTAAACGCAGAGCAGCATCTTACCGACAAAGTCTTCGGCGCTCTCGCAATCGGCCAATTCAGGCCAATAGCTGAGCTTCTCGAGTAGCCCATCCCGGCCGAACTCTTCGAGTGCCAGTTTGACCATGACCCAGACCAAGGTGGCACAGGCCGAGGAATCTGCGCCGCCGCTGAGCGAGATAACGAACCCGCGCGAGTAGCTCTTCCTCAT
>CAZDBH010000171.1:0-15611 GCA_964503485.1 uncultured Bradymonadales bacterium
GTAGGGTATCGAACTGGGCGCGTCCAAGCTCGGCACAGATGGGCCGCAGCTCACACCGCAATGCGAATAGGAGTCGATAGGCGAAGGCATCGAGCAAGAGACAATCGCTTAACAGCGCCGAATCCCCGCAAATTCCGGCTTCATGAAATAATCCAGGCTGGATTAGACTAGATTGGGTTGACCGAGGTGCTTCGAATGATGAATAGGTCCTCTTCGCCGAGTGGGGTTCGGGCGAATCCTGGAGTTGACCGGCCGTGCAGCATATAGCTGCTGAGCCGCATCAAATCGATGAATGTTCGGAGCTCGTTGTAGGTGAGCGTGGGCGTTATCCATGCCTGGATTGTCGACTGGATCGACGCCTCCCCTGACGGCAGCCAGCCAGAAAGACTGAGTGGTATCGTCGGTAGTTCAACCACGGTCTCGCTTTCTACGGGCCCCAAAAAGAGCCAGTTGTAGCTGACGCCGTCTGAGTCAGACCAGGTCAGACGACCTTCGGCAACCAGGTTCGCGGGGGCGCCCTCGACTGACCAAGTGACTTCGACGCGTTCGCGATCATTGGACGTTGTTACGGCAACGTCATACATGCGAGGTGGGATCAGGCCGCTCAGGTCCCAAACTGGTTCTCGATTCAGGGTGTGGTCGATTTGATCAATCCGAAGATAGCCCAGGCCCAGGTCGTCGTCGGTCAGTCCATATCCGAGTGTGACCCAGTTTTCGTAGAAATCGCCCAAGCCAGCGACGATGGGTAGATTGACGCTACCAGCTACTTCCAGGTTGGTTGCGGCAGTCACGATGGAGCCGTCCACTCCCAGATAGTCCATTCCGTCGACCCACGCGGTGTTGAGTATGTCGAGGATGGTTAGCGCGTAACTCGAGTTGAGTAGGCTAATCACAACAGACGGGGCGCCGACGGTCCACGCCTCGGCGTTGGTTGTCACCACCTCCGAGTCGGGGCCTGCAGGCTGGTCATGCACAGCGACAGAGCCGATTACAGCTCCTTCTTTCAGGGCCCACACGGCCACATCTCGTTGCGAATCCTCGGTGGCACAGGATCCGAAAACGTCAAGATCGACGGGACCAGCGATAGGTGACTCGATGGAGACGGTTCGACAACCATTGTCGAAATGGTAGTGGGTCGCCTCGTTGAAAATCGCATCCGGTGTGTGAACCAGATTGTCGGTTTTGCCGATGATCGGGTCTCGGGTGACCCCGAAGGCGGGTAGCACGAGATGATATTCGTCGAATGGCTGAACCCCGAACAGGGTCCTTAGGCTGTAGCTGTCACTTCGCCCCGATGCGGTCACGGTCGCGACTGTGATGGATCCGCCAGCGTCCATTTCATGCGACGCGATGCCCTCCTCATTTGTGACGGTACTTAGGAGCACACCGCCGTCCTCGTCGCTAAACACGACAGCGATATCGGGCGCGGGGAATCTGCCATCTTCGACCAGAACCGACACCAGCCCGAAGGTAGGTCGCAGGTCAGGCTCGTCGGCAATGTCTTCGACTTCGTCTGCGACATCGGGGTCGGAGGCGACATCAGGATCGGGGGTGACATCGGGATCGTCTTGGTGCTCTCCCGAGTCGGTTTCCTCACCGGCGCTGTCTTCTGCCACCTCTTCCACCGCTTCAGGTGCGGTGTCTTCGACAACATCTGGGGCGACGTCGGGTTCGGTCATCGGGTCCTCAGCAGTGTCTTCGACGACGTCCTCCGCTACGGAATCCCCACCGGAGTCGGCGTCATCGGCGATGATAATTACTTCTGCCGTAGCGTCAGTCGTCGTGTCGTCGTTGTCGTCTTGGGTGTCGCCACCGCTGCACGAAGCGACGAGGAGGGCGAAAATCGTGGGCAGACAGTACTTGAACATGGACCTTCCACTTGTGTGGCCGAGTTTCGGCTGCATCAGAATGTTGTGGGTGAAGTTTGGGGCCGGATGGGAACCGAGTCAAGTCGGGATGAGCCGGTCCTACCGCCGGATCGTCCCGCTTACCTCTCTTGCGATCCCCACGACCGTGGCCAATAATGCCGAAAATGTCGGCACCCAAAACGCAATCGGGCGAGGACGCCACGCCAACGACGAACCCACTCTGGGCCAAACTCGCTTTGGCTGGAGTCGGGGCGGGTCTAGTCCACAGTGCAGTCGAGAGTTCCACCGTTCTGTCTGCCCCGCGGGTTGAGTTCGCCTTCTCATTCATTGTGTTCGCCATGGTTTCGATGGCTTTGCTCACACTCGCGTCCAGCATCTTCGCCGTGGTCGGTGGCACCCTCTTTTGGGCGCTTGCAAAAGCGACCAAGTCGCCGCGAATTGCCGCCGCGCTGCTCGCCGCCACGTCGGTTGTTCCAGTCTGGCTGCTCAATGGCCACATCAGGGAAAAGGCCGCGATCGCTTATTGGTTGGGAATGGGAGCGCTGACGGCAGTAGTTGCCGTAGTGGCAGGCCTCGCTGCCGGGCAGACGAGCGAGCAGCAGCAGCGCCGATGGCGGTGGTTCGGCATGTTCCTCTGGGCTGGGTTCGGCGGACTATTCGCGGCCAACGTATGGGTTCTACCCGGCTTGTACGAAGCCCAGCACGCCACCCTCACCTACGCAGCTCTTGTCGTGACCGTTTGGGCCGGTGTGTTGGTCCTCACTCCGACGCGGACTCGACTGGTCCGCCCCGCGGTCGCTCTTGCTATGGCAATCGTCTTCTACTGGGTCATGGCATTCGTTTCGTTTCCCCCGTTGATGGATCAGAGGGCCCAGGCGCTTCTGCACATCTCGTCCACCGAGAGTGGCCACTTGGTTTTGGCTCTTCAGCGGGCGATGGACTTTGACGGTGACGGCTATGCATCGGTTTTGGGCGGGCCCGACTGCGATGACGGTGACTCTGCGATTCGACCGGGGGCGGCAGAGATACCAGGTGATGGGATTGACCAGGACTGTATCGGTGGTGATTTGCTCACTGCCGACGTCGAGCAACTGATCGCCAGCATGGGCGGGCACGTGGCTCCGACCGCAACTCCACCCTCAACACCGCCCTCAATCGTCTTCTTGACTGCAGACACGCTGCGCTGGGACGCCGCTTTGACCATGGAGACGGCTGAGAGACTCGGTAGTCGCGGTGTTATATTCGAGCGCGCCTACGCGACGATTCCGAGCACCTTTCTCAGCTTCTATTCGATGCTCACGGGACGGTTTCCTTCTGGTACTGAAACCGAAGTCGAGTACGGCTGGGACCTTCCGATTCCAGACCGGAGCGAGTCGCTCATCGAGATTTTGAAACGGCTGGGCTATCGGAGTGAGGGCGTGTTCGTTTACGAGTTGTTGAAACCCAATCACGGAGTGACCCGGGGTTTTGACGTCGGTTTGACTCAGCCCACAGAGGATGGGTGGCTGGCAGACGATGTGACAAACCAAGGCCTCGAAGCGCTCGATAGGCTGCAGGCTCGCGACGGGCCATTTCTGCTCTGGCTTCACTACTACGACCCGCACGCAGATTACTTTGAGCATCACGTGGATCCGGAGACCGGCCGTGAGACGGTCTCGGTGAGTCCGCCGGGCCGGACGAATGCAGAACAGCGAGAGCTGTACCAAGGAGAGGTCGACTACGTTGATCGCCATATGCAACGGATACTGGACCGGCTGGTAGAGGACGGTGTGTTGGACGACGTAGTGGTGGTTTTTGCATCCGATCACGGGGAGTCGTTGGGAGAGCGCGGCCTCTACAACCATGGCACGCGACTGAATGACGAACAGACGAGGACTCGGCTCGTCATCGCAGCGCCGGGTCTCGATAGCGGCGCCGCGCGGGAAGTCCCTGTCAGTCTGGTGGGGCTGGCCCCGACCCTCACGAGCATGATGGGGCTGGAAGGACCAGCCGACACACAAGGCCGTTCGTTTGCGCGCTTGTTGTACCCCGACCCACCGCTACCCGAGCGGCCGGTGCCGGTGTTCATTGTGGACGACGACATGGAGCAATTCGCGGTCGTGGAGTGGCCTTGGAAGTTGATCTACCACCGCCGAAGCCACTTTTTCGAATTGTTTAACCTCGAGCTCGACGAAAACGAGTACTTGAATGTTTTCGACGACCTACCCCCTATCGCGGAACCGCTCGAGCGGTTGCTGGCGACGTGGATGTACAGCGTGCACAACGATCTTTGACGATTCTCGGCGTGTTCAGAAGCGACTGTCCGCCGCGAATCGATAGTGGGGGGCTGGTTCTTTGCGAGCCGTCTTACGGCGATGGGGCCGGTGGGGCTGGGCGGCGATAAGGTCAACGCGAGTTTCGTGGAACTCCACCCGAAGAATCCGGCCCGAGCAGTCCTGCAGAAGCATGCAATCCCCGGCACGTTCGACGCGAAGGCCCAGGAAGAGGCCGTAGTGTTCGACGGTCGTGCGATGATTGTGTACAGGATAGGTGTCGAGGGCTCGGGGAAGGACCAGTTGGAACCGGCCGAGCGGATTGATAACCCGCCGCCGGAACCGGTCATCTTTGATCAAGAGGTAGACCTGTCCGCCTTTCCAGGGACAGCAGAGGTAGCCAGCGGCGTCCGCGAGTATGACGCTGATTGAGGCCCAGAACCCGCCGTCGTGACTGTCGAGGTCGACCGTTCCGTCGAGGTCCGCGAGACCGGGCAGTTCTGCCAATTCTCTGAGTTCGTGAGCGCTTTCAGTGATTGGGGAGTTGTGGAACTCTGCGAATGAGGGTCCCCAGCCCCATTCCCACGTTCCGTCTTTTTCCAGGCCAATGATCTGAACGTTCCACTCGTGCTCCGATCCAAATCGCACGGTGCCCTGCTGCGGCTTGAACCGCCATCGCAGTCCGTCGACGAGGTATTGGAGATAGAGTTGTTTGTCCAAAACAGTGGCAATATGGCGTTCGAAGAATCGAATGATTTTTGGGTTCAGTGTCGTCATTTGTCCGGCTCCCGTCTTATCAACAACTCCAGCATAGAAACTGAAAATGCAGGTCGACAGTGACAAAAATGGCACCGAGTCCCTTCTCCCTTCCCCCCTCTCCTTTCTCCTCGTCCCTTCTCCCTTCCCCCCTCTCCTTTCTCCTTTCTCCTTTCGCCTCGTCCCTTTCCCTTTCCCTTTCTCCTTTCGCCTCGTCCTTCTCCCTTTCCCTTCTCCCTTTCCCTTTCCCTTCCCCTTTCCAGAGGTGGAGTGTGGAGTGTATATTGCCGCCTATGAATTCATCTGATCTCGATCGACTTGTTGACGTAATCGCGACTCGGGTAAAGGACCGGCTGACGGTTCCGCCTGCTCCCGCGGTTCAGAGCGGTACCGGTAGCTGCGGTTCGTGCAGCGCCTGCCAGTTCCCAGAATCTGCGTGTGGAAGTTGCGGGCTGAGTCCGACGAGTCAGTTGTCCCCAGTATTTCAGCCCCCGGTTTCGGTTCCATCGGCGAGTGAGATTGCTCGCTTTATCGATCATACCCAGTTGAGTCCCCAGGCCGATCGCGACCAAATCGAAAAGCTCTGTGCAGAGGCGAAAGAGCACAATTTTTATACGGTGTGTGTCAACTCGGGCAACGTGAACGTGGCCAGTCGGTGTTTGGCCGGTAGCAGCGTCAAGGTGTGCGCTGTCGTGGGTTTTCCGTTGGGTGCTGGTACGCCGGGCGCGAAGGCTTTCGAGGCCAGAGAGGCTGTTCGTTGTGGTGCTTCTGAGATCGATATGGTTCTCAATATTGGTGCGCTCCGCAGTACGGAATACGCACTAGTCGTCGAAGACATCAAACGGGTGGTCAAAGCGGTGCCTGGCAAAATCGTCAAGGTCATCCTCGAGACGGCCATGCTCACAGACGAAGAGAAGGCAGTTGCCTGCGCGCTGTCGAAGGCGGGAGGCGCAGCCTTCGTCAAGACTTCGACCGGTTTCGGACCGGGTGGCGCGACGGTTCCAGATATCACCCTCATGCGTCGAATGGTGGGGGCAGACCTGGGCGTCAAAGCCTCGGGCGGTGTGCGAGACTATGCCGACGCCGTCGCTATGCTCAAAGCCGGAGCCAGTCGGCTCGGCTGTTCTTCAAGCGTCGCAATCGTGACTGGTGGCCGCTCTCAAGGCGGCTACTAATCTATGGGTCTCGAAAAACAATGTGTGGTGATCGTTCTTGATTCGGTCGGTATCGGAGAGATGCCCGATGCAGCCGAGTTCGGCGACGAAGGAGCCGATACGCTCGGCCATATCGATCAGAAGATCGGATTGACACTGCCCAATCTCGAGAAACTCGGTCTAGGGAACGTGGTCCGCACCCAACCCTTTACAACGATACGGCCCTCGGGCTCGCCATCAGCTGGTTTCGGCAGGATGATCGAGGCTTCGGCCGGTAAGGACAGTTGTAACGGGCACTGGGAGTTGATGGGGCTCGTGACCGAGACACCGTTCGGTACTTTTCCCGATGGCTTTCCGGCTGACCTGGTCTCTGATTTTATCGAGAAAGCGGGTGTGTCCGGAATCCTGGGAAACCGGGCTGCCTCAGGAACGGTGATAATCAAAGAGCTCGGTCGAGAACACGTATCGAGTGGGAATCCGATCGTCTATACATCGGCCGATCCGGTCTTTCAGATTGCGGCCCATGAAGAGGTGATTTCCGTCGAGCGCCTGTATGAAGTCTGCGAAATCGCCTACGACCTGATCCTGCCCTACGGTTTGAATCGCGTTATTGCTCGGCCCTTTGTGGGGACCTGGCCAAACTACGAGCGAACGCACAACCGAAAGGACTTCACGATGCCTCCGCCTTCGAGCACGACCCTCGACGGCTTGGCCGGGCAGGGTGTTTCGATCACCGGCGTTGGCAAGATCGCCCAGTTGTATTCTGGTCGAGGGTTGGCTGACTCGATCAAGACGAAGGGTAACGACGATGGTGTGAAGCGGACACTCGAGTTGATGCGAGCTCGAAAGACACCTTTTGTTTTCACCAATCTGGTCGATTTTGACTCCAAGTACGGCCACCGCCGAAATCCTGAGGGGTATGCGGCGGCGCTGGAAGCCTTCGACGCGGCTCTGCCCGAGATTCTTGGTGCAATGGGCCCCGACGACCTACTCATTTTGACCGCCGATCACGGCAATGACCCGACCTACAGCGGGACCGATCACACCCGGGAGTACGTCCCGATTTTGGCTGTGGGAGGTTGGGTTTCGGCTGCAGATCTGGGGACCCGCAGCTCCTTTGCGGACGTGGGGGCCACAGTGGCTGATTTCCTGGGAGTTCCCGACGCTTCTGTGGGCGGTGTGAGTTTCCTCGAGGAACTCAGGGACGCGTAAATGCAAGCCTACGAAATCATTTTCAAGAAGAGAAACGGTGTCGAGCTCTCGCAAAACGAGCTCGAGTGGTTCGTCGATCAATACACGCTTGGCGAGGTTACTGATTACCAGGCTGCGGCGTTCTGCATGGCAGTCTTCTTTCGCGGGATGACCCGAGACGAGCTCGGTTACTGGACGGGAGCGATGCTGCACAGCGGTGCCGTTTTGGATTTCTCGGACCTGTCAGGGATCAAGGTCGACAAGCACTCTACTGGTGGAGTCGGCGACAAGGTGAGCCTGCCATTGGCTCCTTTAGTGGCGGCCGCTGGGGTCACAGTTCCGATGATATCGGGGCGCGGTCTCGGACATACGGGCGGCACGCTGGACAAGTTGGAATCGATACCGGGTTTCCGGACCAACCTCTCGCTCGAAGAGTTCAGGGCCCAGCTCGGCCAGCTGGGTGTGGCGTTGATCGGGCAGACGGCGGAAATCGCCCCAGCCGACAAGAAGCTCTATTCGCTGCGTGATGTTACGGCCACAGTCGATTGCATTCCACTCATCGCCAGTTCGATCATGTCGAAGAAACTCGCCGAGGGAATTGACGGCCTGGTACTCGACGTGAAGGTCGGCAAGGGTGCGTTCATGCGAGAGCTTTCCGACGCCAAAGTACTCGCTCAGACCATGATCGACATTGGTTCGGTGATGGGAAAAACAATTGTGGCGCGCCTGACAGCGATGGACCAACCGCTCGGCAACGCAGTGGGCAACGCAATTGAGGTGGTGGAGTCGATCGACATCCTCAAAGGCGGCGGTCCGGAGGACTTGCTCGACGTGACGCTCACGCTGGGCGCCGAAATGCTGGTCATGGCAGAGAAGGCCCCAGACCACGAAACCGCAATCCAAGTTCTGCAGGGTCATATCGCCGATGGCTCGGCGCTCGAGAAGTTTGGCCAAATCATCGAGGCTCAGGGCGGTGATCGCGGCGTTCTGGAGGACTACGATAAGTTGCCGAGCGCCCGTCTCAGTCATGAGATTCGCGCAACGGAGTCCGGTCTGGTCCACGAACTGGACGCACTCTCAGTCGGCGTCGCAGCCCGAATGCTGGGCGCGGGACGCCAAACCGTGGACGACGAGATCGATACCGGCGCCGGAGTCTTACTCCACCGCAAGGTTGGGCAACCTGTCGAACGAGGTGACTCGATAGCGACTCTCTATGCCTCGACCGGCGAACTTTTTGCTGGGGCAGAGCAAAAGCTGTTAAGTGGAGTAGTGATCAAGGCAGAGCCGGCTCCGACCGAAACCCTGCTAATCGACCGTATGGCGTCGAGTTAGTAGTGGGGCGTTGGGTCTCGCGGGTGTCGGAGACAGGAGAGGAATGAGCGATTCAGCCGAATATTGGAGCCGAGTAGAGGCAGCAGCCGAGGTCATTCGAGGCTTCGACTCCCGCTCACCGGCAGTCGCGCTGGTTCTGGGTTCAGGTCTCGGCGACTACGCCGACACTCTTGCGAACCAAACCAAGGTTCCGTACAGCGATATTCCCGGCTTCCCATCAAGCACTGTGAGTGGTCATGCCGGTCAGCTCGTCTTTGGCGAAGTCGCTGGCCTGCCGGTTGTGGCGATGCAGGGACGAGTACACCTGTACGAAGGCCACAGCGCCGCAGAGATAACATTGCCGCTGCGCACGTTGATCGTGTTGGGCGCAAAGAAGTTGATCATCACCAATGCAGCGGGTGGCTTGAACCCAGCTTACGAGGTCGGTGACCTCATCGCGCTGAGCGACCACCTGAACATGACGGGGCAAAATCCCCTTACAGGTGAGAACCTCGAGGCGCTCGGACCGCGTTTCCCCGACATGTCCACGGCATACGACCCCGATCTTCGGGCGACCGCCTACAGCGTTGCCCTCGAACTCGGCTTCAAAATGAAGACTGGCGTCTACGCGGGTTTGTTGGGACCATCCTACGAAACTCCCGCCGAAATCCGAATGTTGTCAAAGCTCGGGGCCGACCTCGTGGGGATGTCGACCGTATGCGAGGTGATCGCTGCCCGACACGCCGGCGTGCGCACACTCGGGATTTCGTGTGTGACGAATTTGGCCGCCGGGATCTCCGATACCGAGTTGGACCACGCTGAAGTTAAAGAGACAGCCACACGAGTTCGCGAGACGTTCCAATCGTTGGTCGACGGTGTTCTGAGGAAGTTGGCAGCCGAGGAGGCTGACTCTTGAAGAATCTGCCAAAAGACCAAGAGGAAGCGCTTCTTCAGGCTGCCTGGGACGTAGCTGCCAAAGCCTACGCCCCTTATTCTGGCTTTCCGGTTGGTGCGGCCATTTTGACCGAAAGTGGCGACGTGTTCACCGGCTGTAATGTCGAGTGTGCGGCCTATCCTCACGGCGTCTGTGCTGAGCGGACGGCCGCCTCGACAGCAGTATCTGCCGGACATCAAGCGTTCACAGCGATCGCGATTGTCGCGAAGGCATCCGACCCGACACCGCCTTGCGGCGGTTGCCGTCAGTTTCTGGCCGAGTTCGCGCCCGACATGTTCGTGATTTACTCGAACGGCAGCCAGATCAAACGCACCAAGATCCGGGTTTTGCTGCCAGAACTATTCGAGGGTAGTTTCCTGCCTAGCGACGAATAGTCCGGATTCGTTCCCGTCCCTTGTACCTAGGCAATTCAACGTCGCCCTACAGAGCGCAAGAGCCGTGGTAGCCAAACTGAATGTTGTCGAAAACCGCACGCACCGGGGGCACACTGCCACAACTCCCGTTTCCCTCGACAATCAGTTCGACCTGAGCAGGAAATCCCTGGTAGCCTTCCGGTAGGCAGACGATGCCCGTCTGCTCGGTTCCGCTGTCGCGAATGGTGATGTGTCTCTCGATTTGGCCGGTGCCGAGTTCGATTACGGCGCTAGCACTCACGTCCTCAGCCTCGGTTCCGAAGTAGTCGTAGGCAACCAGCAGGGCATTCACAGTATCGAACGAAGAGTCGGGAATGGTCAGTGAAGAGTTTACGACTGACACGATGCTGCAAAAGCCGCCAGGAAGCGCGAGCTCGATGGCTGTGTTGTCCTCCTCTGTGACGAAATCGAACGAGCCGGGCTGCACATGAGCCGAGGAGGTCGTGTTTACCCAGAGGGTTTCGTTCTGGGCAGACTCGAAGTCGCCGCCCGGCACCAGCGCGCCCGAACAAGCCCGTTCTTCAACAAGCTCGATGTCGTCGACCGTGAGGGAATCTGCGCATCCCTCTTCGGTACTCGACGTCTCGATGACCAAGTCGACTACGCTGCCCCGCGCCCACAGAGGGAGACAATAGAGGTTCTCTGATTCGTCTGCTCCGGACGGTACCTGAAGCGTCGAGAGGGGAAAGTTGCCGCTACCGGTGAAATCGGGGCCCAGCCAGACGGTGCTGTCGGTCGTGAGGCCGGTAGTCGAGATGCGAACACCCGAATTCAACCCTAGAGGTACGGAGATTGATTGGCGGATTGTTGCGTTCTCACAATTTGCTCCTGAGGTGAGCACTGCACTGGAGTCATCACCGTGGACAGCGATGGTGACGGTGCCTTCGGTAGACCAGTGGTCGAGCGTTCCGCTCTCAAAATCGCCGTCCAGCAGTTCACCCGGTACAGGGCACGTCCCATCGGCGAGTCGAAGATCGAGATGACTCACGTCGATATCTGTGTGGGCTTCGAAATCGCCGCAATCGTAGCCGGGAACAGCCGAGCCGATCGACAAGTCGATCGTCCCGCCATAGGCGCCCTGTCCTAGACAAACGGCATTGGTGTACCAGACGTCGTTCTCAGCCGGCGCCGGCAACGGCTGGAAGTTGTGTCCGAAGAGCAAGGCTGGGGCGATCGGGGCATAACAGGGCCCACTTTTGCAGATGGCGCCGATGTTTGGCTCCCGGAATACGATCAACGCCTCGATAGGCCCGACCTCATCGTAGCTGCCGATTGTATACTCCTGCGAAGCTCGCGCTCCGGCGCACAAATCCGTCCTTTCGAAAGCAAGTAATCCGTCGTCGCGTTCTGCAGCCGCTTCATTCTGGATTTCGACGCCGCCAGAGAGCGTCCAGGTGTCCAGGGTCTGGAATTCAGGGTCGAGAATCCAGACAGGTGGTACGAAGACTTCGGGCTCCGCGTCGGCATCGGCGAGATCGCTGTCTGCCGAATCTCCATCGGTGGTATCACTGTCAGCGATGTCAGTCGCGTCGCCGTCGGCCGTGTCGCCCTCGGCGATATCCGATTCATCGCTGTCACCAAAATCCTCGACTGAGTCCTCAACCGTCTCTTCGACAGTGTCGTCGGTTCTCTCGTCTGGATCTTGGTCCCATTCGACCGGGTCGTTTTGAACCTGGTCCGCCGCTACATCGGGGTCCGCCGATTCGTCGACGGTCGCGTCGCCGGACAGGTCGGCTACCACATCGTCGCTGGTGTCATCATCCGAAGCTGCGTCGTCCGAGCAGTTAGTGAGGGCCAGGGAGATGAAAGCGATCAATAGGACGGCTGGGGCTGTCCCCCAACCCGGGAATTCGGCGTTTTGCACTGTTTTCCTCTCGATCCACTGTTACGTGAGCGCCCAGATCATGGACTAGTACTCCCCTGCAGTAAACCGGCTTTGATGATAATCTTCCTCACTGGGCGGCCGACTGCATACACACGAGGTCGGCAACCAAACCTCCGGACGATGACTGGACCATGCAATACCGCCTCTCAGGGGTTCGAAAACTACCATCTGTGGCGCTCTGGCTGGCCGTCATCCAATTTCTGGCCTGCGGGAAGGACGCCGGTAGTGAGCTTCGTCGAGACACAGAGGAAGACCTCGCGGGCGATGTGCTGAGCGACGACCTCGCCCAGGACGATGAGGTGCCTTCCGATGTGGTCGGCCACGACCCGCCTGCAGCCGGCGATCTCGTGGAGGATAGGCATCCCGTCGACCCAACCGAAGATCTCGAAACGGACGTCGAAACGACGGATGACGGAGGCCAAAGCGAAGATGGCGATGGCTTAGTCGGCTCGGACCAAGAGGGGGAAACCGATCTGGTTGCACCGCCCCAGAGGCCCGACTTGGTCCCGCTCGAGGCGGACGAAATCGTCTTCGACGAGCAGTTTTTTCACTCCAGTGACTGTGCTCTCCGAGACCGCTGCATTGCTGAGCCAGGCATTCGACGATTGCTTCGCTTCGCGACTCGCACTGCAAACCTAGGTGAGGGGCCGCTTCAGATGGGGGATCCCGAGGCCGACCAGGGTTTTCTCTACAACTCCTGCCACAACTACATGATCGTCGAGGACTACCTGACGGAGTTCGAGTTGCGTGATGAGGAGGACAACATCGTTGCGCGAGGCCGCAAGGAGTCGTTCTGCATGGCAGATTCCGAGCGCCATATTGATGAGCCGGATGTCCAGCTGTTGCCGACATTCAGCTGCTACAACCAGGGAATAACGGTCGGATGGATGGACCACTATGCCAACGATCTGCCTTGCCAATGGGTCGACATCACGGACCTTCCGGCGGGTGACTACGAGCTTGTTATTCGCAGCAACCCAAATCGTCTATTCGACGAACTCGACTACCACAACAACACCAGTCGAGTAGGGGTTACGATTCCGAATGTCGAGTTGGACGCGGCGTGCTCGGCCCGCAACCTGATCGGCCCAACGCGAAACTGTGAGTGGCAGTCGACAGCTCCACGGGTTTGCGAAGCGGGGTCAGAGGTTCAGGTCGGATGCGGGAGTGTGTCGGACTGCGATTTCGGGCTAAGTTGTACCGGGCAACCGATGCTTCGGGTCTGTGACGGAGAGGGAACCCACTGCTCGTGGTCAGCTAGTCTGGCGTCGATTGAGGATGGATGCTGCGCGGCAGCCGTCTTCTCTTGTCCGGCGTCGGGTTCCTACACCGTCTGGACGGCGAGCCACGATCCAGATCAGGACGCCAGTTGTGACCTCGAGCTGCGCTGAAGCGCTTGCCCTGGCTGGTGCAGCGCCCCAAGGCGGAATAATGCTCGATCTAAGCGAGCGCGCCGTGTAAGTTCCGTTCGCAACCGGCGTAAACACAATTTGGTCCCTTCGGAGTTTGAATGAGTTCTCTTCGCACACTGCTCGTCCACCCCCCGCAGTTCGCTCTCTACGCTCCTTTTCTTGCGATTCCTACAGTCACCGCCTTCGTTCGCGAGCAGGGGCTCCACTGCGATCAGTGGGACCTGAACTTGATGGTGAACAAGCGCTTCCTCTCAACCGATTGGCTGGAGCGATGCGCTCGCCGTGTGCGGAGTAGGTCTGACGTCGCCGAAAGTCGCGAGGTACTCGAAACGGTCGACAAAGTCATCGAAGAGCTGCCGACCGCACTGCGAGAACTCAAACGCAGCGAGAATCTCCACAACGATGAACTGTTGCGCTGGTGTTTCGGGACGATCGACTCGGCGTACTCGATCATCAACGCGGCGTACTCGCCAACGGCGGTGAGCTACAACCTCAAGATGCGTTATCAGATGGACCGCTTTGCCGACGTTGAGGCGGCCATTCGAGACGAAGACGAGAACCCCTACCTCGAACTCTACCGCGAGGAGTTCGTCCCTCGGATTCTCGAAGGTGGATATGACATCGTCGGAGTCGGGATGGCCTTTGACGAACAGTTAGTCCCCGCCCTGTCACTTGCGCAGGTGATCAAGGAACAGGCGCCCCATATTCACGTGGTCGGTGGCGGCACGCTGCTGACCAAGTTGTCCGAGCCGCTGAAGCGCTTGGGACAGCTCTTCTCGCCTTTGGATACCGCCATTTTATACGAGGGCGAGACTCCGCTGGTTCGTCTGATTTCGCACTTGAGTGGCGATATCGAGCGCGAGGATGTCCCGAACCTCATGTTCCGAGCCGACGATGGGAGTGGGTTGGTCACGACTTCAAACATGAGTGAGCAGTTCGACGAGCTCCCGCCCCCTGATTTCGAAGGCTTTCCACTGGACGACTACCTCTTGCCAGACGTCATCTACCCGATGCTGACGACCCGAGGGTGTTACTGGAAGAAGTGCGCTTTTTGTACTCATCACCACAGTTACGGATGGCACTATCGGGCGCGGAACAAAGACAAGCTGGTCAATGATATCCAATCCTTGAGAGACCGCTTTGACGCCAAGTATTTCTATTTCGTCGATGAGGCCGTACCGCCCTCCAACCTCAAGAAAATCGGGGACTACGGTCGCTCTGAGGCAGGGAAGGGGATTCACTGGTTCGGCGACATGCGCTTCGAGAAGCCACTAGCCGACGACGAATTCTGTAAGAAGCTCAGTGACGGTGGATGCCGAGTTCTCATCTTCGGCATGGAATCAGCCAACCAGCGCGTGCTCGATTACATGCTCAAGGGCGTCAAAGTCGAACTGATGAGTGACGCACTCAAGGTCATGCATCGAAACAACATCTTCTCGATCATGATGTTCTTCACCGGATTTCCCACAGAGAACGTGCAGGAAGCCCGTGATTCGATAAACTTCATCGAAGAACACCGGCCTTACGTGGGCGCGTACGCCCAGGGACATTTTCAGCTACTCGAGGGCAGTCCGGTTTTTGTCCAGCCTGAGAAGTTCGGCGTAACTTCGTTGATTCCACCCAAAAACGATCTATCGACGGACTATGGTTACACGGTGCAGTCGGGTTTAACCCAATCCGCGGCATCTCAGATCGCCGAAGCAATCGCTGGCCAGCGAACGCGGGACGAGAAATTCGGGCAGGGTTGGAGCCGAGAGCTGGTACTTCTGAGGGAATCGGCAGCTTCAGACCGGACGCCAAAGCAGGTCGTAGAGAAGAAGCCCAAGCCTGCAGCATCACGTTGGGATTCGCTGTGAGCGCCAAAGGGAGCAGAAATGAGCTACAAAGTAGAAAAGAGCGACGCCGAGTGGCGTGAGCAGCTATCCGATATCCAATACAAGGTCACCCGCAAATCGGGAACAGAACGCGCGTTTACGGGTGAGTACTGGGATAACAAGGAAGCCGGGAACTATCGATGCGTCTGCTGCGGCAAGGCTTTGTTCACGTCAGAGGCGAAATACAACTCGGGCACCGGCTGGCCGAGCTTCTATGAGACGACTGATCAGGACTCGGTCCTCGAGAAGGAGGATAGGAAACTCTTTTCTCGCCGAACGGAGATTGTGTGCGCTGATTGCGGAGCCCATCTCGGTCACGTCTTCCCCGACGGGCCAGCTCCCACAGGAAAGCGTTACTGCATGAACTCGGCGGCTCTCGCCTTCGAGGCCGAGGAAACCGAATAGGACCTTTCCCTTCTCCCTTTCTCCTCCGCCCTTTCTCCTCCGCCCTTTCCCCTCCGCCCTTTCCCTTTCGCCTCGTCCCTTTCGCCTCGTCCCTTCCTTCTCCCTTTCGCTTCGTCCCTTTTTCCTTTCCCTTCT
>CAZDBH010000172.1:0-15605 GCA_964503485.1 uncultured Bradymonadales bacterium
GCTCGCCGGTCTGACAGGTCGAGGTTGTGGTCGTCGCTACCGCGGCTATCGGTGGGGCCTTCGACGCGAATCAACGTGATGGCAGAGCGAGAATTGAGCAAGCTCGCAACCGAGTTCAGGAGCGTAAAGGAACGCTCGCGAATCACATCGCTGTCGGTCTCGAAGTAGACCTTGTCCGAAATCTCGATCTGCTCGCAGGTTACCGTAATGAGACCTTCGTCTGGGCAACCGTCCTCATCCTCAAAGCCATTCCAGACTTCGGGATCGAGCGGACAGGAGTCGTCGACGTCGAGTATACGGTCCTGGTCGTTGTCTGGATCGGGACAGCCGTCATCGTCCTCGAAGGTATCGAAGTCTTCGGGATCGTCGGGACAGCCGTCTTCGACATCGAGGAGGCCGTCGGCGTCGTTGTCGACGTCGGGACAGCCATCAACGTCTTCCCAGTTATCGAAATCCTCTGGGTCGCGCGGACATTCGTCGACGACGTCGAGAATCGTATCTTGGTCGTTGTCTGGGTCGGGACAGCCGTCTTCATCCTCGAAGCTGTCGCGGTCCTCTGGATCCATCATGCAGTCGTCGTACACGTCCAGAATGCCGTCTTCGTCGTTGTCGACGTCCGGGCAACCGTCAATGTCCTCGAACTCGTCAAAGTCCTCTGGATCGTAGGGACACTCATCGTCATCGCCGTAGAGGCCGTCATGGTCTGGATCTCGATCGGGAATTATCGAGGTGCCAAAGCCCAAGAACACACGCCAGTCGGGTGTACCGTAGCCGTCTATCAGGCCCATTCCGGCACCAAACTGAATCAGGAACTCCTCGATCGGGAAAATCTTGAAGCCCATGATGCCTTCGAGAGGCAGTTCTTCGGTGGCAATCTCGTCAGCCAATATGCCCGCTTCGCCTGCGAACTCGAACAGCAAGTGAACGACTTCGCTGGTCTTGATGTCGAACCCAACACCGTAGGTCAGCACGTCATCAACTTCGAGATTGGCCAGGGCTTGTGGGTCTCCGCTGCGCATCATATAGCCGACGTTGAAGCCGATACGAGTTCCAGAGCTAGTGATCGCGTCGAACACGAAGCGCGGTTCGATGCGGAAGTTCTCACCTTGCAGATTGTCGGAGTCGCCGGTCGGTAGATAGGTGTTGAGCAGAAAGGCGATGGCCGCTCCGCCCGGACTATCGTCGGCGTCGTGTGAGTTGTAGAGCTGGAACTTCGGTACCAGACGAATATCTCCGAGTCCAAAACCGGCCTCGGAGATGTCGGCCGGAATGCGTCCGATATCCTCGCCATCCTGGAGTGTGATCAATGGCACGTCAAAGCCGACGTCCATGATGTCGGCGATGCCGAAGGCACCGGTGAGATTCACCACCATTTGGCCCGACACGATACTCTGAAGTCGCTCGCCGTCTGCGTTGCGCAGAATCAGCGGGTCATCGGCGTAGTTGCCCATGACGTGCAACTCCCACTGACCGCGCTCCAAAACCGCACCCGAGGCAAGGCTGAAGTAGTTAGTGTACTGGCTCGGCATGGGGTTCATTTGTTGAACATCGAATCGCCCCTGGGCTTGAGTCGCCCCACCTACAGCAATGATTGCCATGGCGGTCAGCATCGCGAACAAACGTCGCGGGCTAGCCGTCACGAGCAATGAATCTCGGCCGTCCTTGGTCAATTGCCTTGTCCCCTTCATCGCTCTTCCCTCCGCCTCCGAATGAACACCAGGCCAGCCAGGGCAGCCATGATACCGAACCAGCCGCTGCTATCTGTGCTGGTACTGCTGCACGTAAAGGCACTGCCGCCGGTCACCTCGTACGGCCCCGGATCATCTCCCCGATCGAGTGGATCGGTTCGCCGCTCCACTTCTTCACCATCGGGCACCCCGCCACCATCGGTATCGGCCATATAGGGGTCGGTACCGTAGGTATTCTCTTCCTCGTCATTGGTTAGACCGTCGTCATCGATGTCCTCGTCGCAGACATCACCGTTGGAGTCGCCGTCGACATTGCCCTGGTTGGGGTTCGGATCGTCGACACAGTTGTCGGCCACATCGGGAATGCCATCTTCGTCGGCATCGCCCTGGCAGGTATCACCGATTCCGTCGAAGTTGACGTCTTCCTGCTCTGGGTTCGGTGTGTCGGGACAGTTGTCGTCCTCATTGGGCTCCCCGTCGCCGTCGCGGTCGTCGTCGCACACATCGCCGTCACCGTCTTCGTCAAAGTCCTCTTGCTCGACATTGGCGATGGTCGGACAGTTGTCGTCATCGTTTGGAATCTCGTCGCCGTCAATGTCGTCGTCGCACACGTCCCCGTCCTCGTCACCATCAACGTTCGCCTGATCGGCGTTGGGTGTATCGGGACAGTTGTCGTCGCGATTGGGAACACCGTCATTGTCGCGATCACCTAGCGGACCGTCCTGGTCGTCCGCATCGAGGTAGTCGGGAATTCGGTCGCCGTCGCTGTCATCATCGGTCGGATCGTCGTTGTCGTTCGGGTCCTCGTCGATAGTATCGCGCGCGTCACCGTCATCATTGACGTCGAGATGGTCTGGGTCCTCGTCTTCGTCCGTATCCCACTCAGTGTACTCGGGCTCGTCACCGCTCTCGTCGCAGTCGCCCTCGATGCGCGTCGGAACTGTATCGCCGTCGTCATCGGGATCCAGGTAATTCACTACATCGTCGAAGTCGAAGTCGTCGTCGGTCGGATCGCTATCTTCGTCCAGATCTTCATCGATGGTGAGGATGCAGTCCCCATCGTCATCCACATCCAAGTAATTGGGTGTGCCATCATCGTCGGTGTCATCATCGGTCGGATCGTCGTTCACAATCTCGACGTCCTCATCCTCGGTGGGAATCGAGTCACCGTCATCGTCTGGATCAAGATGGTCAGGGAACGCGTCGTCATCAGTGTTCTGGGGAGTGAAGACGTCGTCCTCGCACACACCCTCTTCGATGGTCAGTACCGTATCGCCATCGTCATCGTCGTCCAGGCGATCGGGCGTCGCGTTTGAGTCGGTGAAGATGTCCGTCGGATCGGTACAGTCGGTACCGTCGCCGGGAACACCGTTCAGCACCTCGTCGATGGTCTCGATGCAGTCGCCGTCGTCGTCGGGATCCAAGGCGTCGGCGATCGTGTCACCATCGGTGTCTCTGCTCAGACCTGACCCGGTCTCTTCCAGGTCGTTGATGCTGTCGTCATCCGTGTCGCAGTCTTCATAGTCGGTGTTGGTGTTACAGGCCTCCTCCCAGTCGGTAAGCCCATCGTCATCCAGATCTCTGGTCCCGATCGAAAGTAGGATGATCGGGTCGCTGTCGGCGGCCTCGAGCCATGTATAGGTGTCGAGAAAAGCGGCGTTCCCTTTACCATTGCCTGATCCTTGGTCCTTGGGTTGCGTATCGGGGTGGCAGCCTTCGGGCGGACCCGGATCGGGATCGCCCTCACAGCCGCTCTCGCACCAGCTGCAGTTGAGACCCCGATCAAAGTTACCCCAGGCGCGTGCGTTGCCAGTCTCACCCTCCCAGAGCACGATGTCGCCGTTGATGTCCTGTACATAGGGAACTGCGGGATCAAGTGGATCGCCTGAAACCAGGCCGAGCGGACCCGAGGTGACGGCACTGAACGGGCCGCTCCACGGTAGGGTCTCCCGCGGTGGCGGGTTTTCCAGCGTGACGGCGTATGGCTGAAGCGCCTGGTCGTTCCAGAACATATTCAGACTGCTTCGTATAATACTGTCGTCTAGATCGCGGGTGACCTCGAAGATTCGCAGACCCTCAAAACTGGTCTCCATATCCTCACCGACGTAATGGAACTCGCCCACCGTCAGACGAAGTACACAGTTGATTACCTCCGGGTTGTCAATGGTTCCCGAACGGATGGGCTCGCCTTCGTTATCGAAGCCGCGCCACTCGAAGCTATTCTCGCCGACGTTGAGAATGCCGTTGACCAACACATCGTCGTCGGTGGTAATGTCGAAGGTCTCGTCGTCGTCCAAATCGCAGATGAACTGGTATGTGCCCTCGACGTTACTCTCCCAGCTGAAGGTCACCGGCGGATCCTGGCCGGGGCTGATCTCCTGTGTACATCCCTGCGCACCCGAGCTCACCGTCACGTCGGGCCTCTCGGGCGTTGTCACCTGGTAGTCTGCGTCCTGGGGCGGGTTGAGGTACATGCTGAACTCTGGCCGGGCGCTGCGCGTTTCGTATTCTCCTCCACTGTTCTTGAAGCGGCCGAATACGCTGCGACCGCCATGACCTGTCACTCCCACCCGATTGCCAATCAACTCATAAACGAAGCCAGATAGGCCACCCAGCGCCAACTCGATGACAGCCCACTGATCGGGTGAGCCACCGGGAACGCGCGCAAAGTAGCTGGCGTCGGTCGCTGCACCCTGGAGGAATGAACCGGTGTTGAATACCCAACGGGTCGAGTAGATCCGACCGTTTTCTTCGCAGGCGTCACCTCGATCGACATCGCCGTTCCCACCCATGCCCGTGGGGCACAGGCTCGTGCCGGTCAGGCCGCAGCTGGTGCTAAACACTTGAATATCCCAGGGGAATTTGGCGGTAACGGTACTGAAGCCGGGTATGGTGTCGTAGATATGCCCGGGTATGTCGAACTTGTAGACACCGGCAGTGTCAAAGTCGATCCGATCGCCCGGGGCGAAGGTACCTATCGAACTGCCGTCTGGGGCAAAGACCTGGATGTCATCGACGTCTTGAGCCGTACACCAAACCGCGAACTCGTCCTCGTCGAGCACATCGGCCCAAACCGATGTCTCATTGCGAAGGCCCTGATACGGGCAACTGCTGATACTGGTACCGTTAGGGGCTTCCACTCCGGTCGAGGTGAAACATCGGTCGTCGGCTGGATCGTATGGATCACAGGTCTCTAAACAGGATTCGTCGCCACAGTCTTCGCAGAACGTTCGATCGCCTAATGACGTATCCCAACTGCCTCCGCGAACGATCTCGCGTGTTCCCTCGGCAGAGACCGGACTTGCCAGCAAAGCGCAGGTTGCCAGCGCAACCACACAGAATCGAAAAATGTTTCGGGCTCGATCTCGAACCTTTGGCGACATGTTTCACCCCATATATTCGTGACGAATTGTCTCGCCTATGACTTGCGGATTGGACCTAACTGTATGCAGGTCAATGTAGTGCAATGGCTAGAAGGAATCCAGAACGTTGCCCTGAGCAGAACGAGCCACCAAACTTATGACTGCTGCAGCAGGCTGGTTTGGTATCGATCAAGTGGAACCCACAAGGAACACAACATCAGCGTTTAGTGATGGCGCTCACTACCATATTCGGGAGGTCGGTCATTGCCTCGCAATCCTCGGTTGAGTCTTCTGCGGCTGTCACGTCCTGACGAAACTGAGCCACTGTTGGACCCTGAAAACCCCTGGTGACTCGAAACTGACAATAGGCGATGACTCGGTTCTGATAGCCATATCGGGCACCGCAAGATGAGTCGTGCCTACCGTCGGCCATCAGCCAGCTTCCCGTTCCGGTTCGTGCCTCCTCGTCAAGTGATAGAGAGCCGAACATGCGGTCAGGCGTTTCTCCGCCGCCGCAACCGTCACGCCCGCATTCATTGATCAGAGAGCAACCGACGAATTCGGCCTCAACACGAGTGTAGTCTATCTCGAAGTTCACCTTGGTCCATCGCGCGTCGCTGACAACCTGCAGGCTGGCCTCATACACGTCAAAACCAAGGCAGATATCGTTTTCGCAGTTAGGCGCGTCGTCTGAGCACTCGTCGCTTCCACCCACGCAGGCATCACCTTCAGACCCGTCCTGGCAAATGTTTGCTTCGCTGCAGATCGAGGCCGCCTCTGAGCAGTCCCCCGGAACGGTACAAGCGTCGCCTTCGTCACCATCCTGGCATACTCCGCCAGCCGAACAGATGGGTGCTGAAACACTGCACTCATCCTCAGAGGCGCAGCGATCGGTTTCCGACCCGTCCTGACAGGTATCGGTCAGTGTGGAGCATATCGGCGAGACGAGAGAGCAATCGGGCCCACTCCCGCAGGCATCCCCTTCGAGCCCCGACTGGCAAATGCCGGCGCTGCTGCAAATCGGCCACAGAGCTTCACAGTGATCGGGACTACTGCAGGGGTCCCCGTCGTCCCCGACTTGACAGGTCGCCTCCGGGCTACATTTCCCCTCGCAATGGTCACTGTCGCTACACGCGTCCCCAACGCTGCCGTCCTGACAGGTGTTGTTCGGCCCGCAGATGTCGCTCACACCACGACACTCGGTTGCGTCACCGCACGTTGCGCCTTCACTCCCATCGCGGCACTTATTGTCATGGGTTGAGCAAATCGGCGTATCCGCGTGGCAGTGGCTGGGTTCTGTGCACGCCTCGCTGTCGGCTCCAATCTGGCATCCGGCGGGCCCGCAGGTCGCGGTGGGGACTGCACAGTCGTCGTTACCAGCACAGTCTTGTCCCGCGCTTCCCGCCTGGCAGATGTTGTTCGGGCTACACACCCCAGGGGCTGCACAATCGTCGTCGTCCGCGCAGTCCTCGCCGAGTTCGCCGGCCTGGCAGAGGCTGCTCGGCCCACAAACAACCGGTGCTTTGCAGTCGCCATCGCCCTCGCAGGCATCTCCCACGCCGCCATCCTGACACACCTCTTCGGCGCTACAGATTGGCGCACCGTCGGCACAATCGCCGCCATCGCGGCACGGATCGCCTTCGGAGCCGGTCTGACAGATACTGTCGGGCCCGCACAAGGGCGCAATATCGCAGTCATCGGCGTCTTCACACGGATCGCTTGCCGAGCCATCCTGACACTGGTCTAGGCATATTGAGGCTCCCGCCGAGCAGTCTGCCGCGCTCGAGCACGTGTCGCCCTCGCTCCCGTCCTGGCAGCTCCCGTCCGGGCCGCAGATCGGCGCCAACTCACTGCAGTCGTCGGTACTGCTGCAGGCACCGCCGTCCTCCCCCGCCTGACACTGATTGTTGGCACTCGAGCAGATCGGTGTATCACTACCGCAATGCTCGGCGCTGTCGCATGGATCGCCAGCTTCGCCCGCTTGGCAGACGTCGTCGGGACCACAAATCGAGCTATTCTCGCCGCAGTCATCTCCATCCGAACACTCGTCGCCCTGGCTCCCATTCTGGCAGACAAAGTGGCCACTGCAGATGGCTGAGTCGGCGGCACAGTCGGCCGCCGTCCGGCAAATATCGCCCTCGGACCCATCGTGGCAGGTGTCAAAACACGAGTCGTCGAGCGGATCGAGCTCGTCATCACACTCTTCATTGGGTGAATCGACCACACCATCGCCGCATTGGGAGCCAATATCTGGTAGGCCATCGGGCGCGACATCGCTGGCGTCATTCCGTGAATCGCCTCTGTCGCTAACGTCTTCAGGGGTCGAGTCACCACCGAAATCGGTGACTCCATCTGCATCGCTTCCGGGAATGTACTCGGGCGGGATACAGACCTTGGTCTCGCCATTGAGATAGCAGACTTCGCCGTCGGGGCAGTCGCTGTCTTCGGCGCAGTTGTCGTATTCGCGCCCCAAATGGCAGCTACTCGAAATCGCCCAGACCGACACAGCCCACAACACGAGGCTTCGATTGTTGTGCATTACTCAAACACTCCCTGACGCAGGCATAGCCTACCTCGTTTATAACCAGCGTGCCCGTTGCAGCCAAGACTCAGGGCCAGACCGTCGAATTGACAGCAGGGTTGTCGACGACCGGTCAGGACTGTTGTGTACTAACTCGATAAACCGCAGATACTACTCAGGGTTTCAACCAGTCCCCGCAAACGAAGGCTGTGGGAAGACTGGCCGTTCCGCTGTCGTCCCCGACAGGGCCGTGCCGTAGCTCACTCCCCTTGCACGCCTCTCGACGGGGGTCACCCCTTGTCTTATTGACAATTTGTCTCGGTTTTCGACTTGCGGATTGGACCTAAGCTGCATGCAGGACAATGTAGTGCAATGGCTGGAAGGAATCCTGTGAGGACCTCGAAGCCTTGTCATTCGTTCCAATAGTAGAGGTTGGCGCCCACCCGCAACCAGGGGCCGGACAACTCGACGCGGCCGTATTGGCTTGGGGCGGCTACTATTTGATAGAAACGCCAAGAGCCCTCGACTGATCGGTACAAACGAACGTAGCTATCTCCCCCCAAGTGTTTCGTTCCAACAGCCGCATGTGCTCCGTCGATGGCTACAAACGTGCCCAACTCGTCTCCGCCTGCGGAACTACTGGTCAGTCTCACGCTGTAGTCCCACTCCGTGCCCGTCCAATTGTAGATGTAGGCTGCCCCTCTACTGCTCGAGAAGTAACGTGGTGCACCCGCGATGAACTGGGTCCCGCTTCTATCGACTGCGATTGATGTTCCAAAGCCGTCGCCCGCACTCAAACCGTTCGGAGTGATACTAACAAATTCAGTCCATTCGTCTTCCTCGAGGCGGGTAAACACGACTTGGCCAACGTCGGCAGCATCGGGGGCGCCCAGAAGAGCAAGATCCCCTGCGATCGCCACTGAAGTACCCAGGTGGCTGCCGGCCTCCAGTTGTGGAAACTGGCCATCGGCTGCCCAGCCGCCATCGTTTCGATATCTCCAGACAGTACCTTCCTCGGTGCCGGCTGGGTAATTGGGCTCACCGACCAATAGATAGTCACCGGCCAGCGATGCGGACCGCATGTAAGTCGGTCGGGCTGCCACCCCGTGCCAAAACACTTCCGACCAACTGTCGTCCTCGCCATCAAAAGCCCAGACATTTAGCTCGCGATAGGGAGTACATGGCTCCTCGCAGTCGGCGATCAGGTCGAATTCACCCGCCACGTAGTCGCCATGGATTGACTTGGGATAGAACAAGTCATAGATATCGCCTGGAATCCCGCCTATCTCGGTCAAATGCGTGGCTCCGAGTTGATAGCTCCGGGCACTGATATCGTCGTCCCATTCCTTCTGGACAACCAAACGCGAGTCGGACATGGCCGCGGTGTCTGAGGCCAACTCGATAAATGCCCTCTGCCCGCGGTCGCCGTTGCTCAAGCTCCCGGACACATTGCAACGATAGTAGCGAGCATCACCATTGATGGGCGCGTCGATGTGGTCATAGACGGCCGTGGTGGCGCCGACGATGTTGGAGTAGTCCGCGTCGACCGAAGACGCGCTTTCTTGCCATTGATACGTCAGGGCAGGGCCACCCACAAAGCCAGTCGCGGTGACTGTTTCCCCGAGCCCTGCATCGCTGATAGCGCGAAGCGTATAAGTCCGTTCGGCGCCGGGTGACGAAGTCGCTCCTACGGCTTGCGCGAGGACGCCCACTAGTCGATCGTTGGTCGCAATCGCCGATCCAGGATCGACGCTGCCAAGCTCTGCATCGGTATCCTCGTAGGTACGTGTCGCAAGCACGATTGGCTCGCCACCGTCGATGGTGAGGCGGTAGTGGTTGACCGTCGGCGCAGAACGGTAGCCGGTCGCATCGTCCGACTGGCCTGAGGTAACGTCGCCAAACCGCGCCGCGACTCGGTAGCGGTGCGACGTCGTCGTCTCCGGCTCATCCCAGGTGATGACCACCTTCTCGCTATCTGTGCCCTCACTCGGTTGGAAGTTGAAGCCGACGGTGCTGGGCGGATTCAACTCGGCGGTGGTGTCGTCGAAACGAACCGCTGTAACACCAGCCTGAAGCAGCCCTTCATCCCGGTAGATATCATAGCTTTCTGCCCCAGCGACAGCGACCCACAGCAGCTCGACTTTGTCACTGTAGGTACCGCTGCTTGCTTCGAGGGACCCGGGCACCCCTAACACGGTGCATTCCTCCCCTACACAAGCCGGTGCCGATGCACTACAGTCCTCTGGCCCATCGCACAGATCGCCTTCTTCGCCTGCTTGGCAGGCTTCGGGGCCGCAGAGCGGGCTGTCGCCAACACAGTCATCGTCAACCCCGCATTCGTCGTTCGAGTCGCCGTTCTGGCACCATCCCAGAGAACTGCAAATCGGCGCACCGGCCGAACAGTCATCAGCGTTTACACAGGCGTCACCTTCGACTCCTGCTTGGCACTCGCTGTCGCCATTGCAGTAGGGGGCGTCGGCACCACAATCGGCGTCGCTGGCGCAGGGGTCATCGACAGATCCATCTTGGCACTGACCCGCTTCTGAGCAGATGGACACCGCCTCAGCGCAGTCGTCGGAGTCTTCGCATGCATCGCCCTCACCACCGTCCTGACACACCTCTGCAGCGCTGCAAATGGACGCACCATCGCCACAGTCGCCGCCGTCACCACAGGGATCACCTTCGGCGCCGGTCTGACAGGTACTCTGGGGTCCGCAGATTGGTGCTATCTCGCAGTCATCGGCGTCTTCACACGGATCGCCCGCCGAACCATCCTGACACTGGTCTAGGCATATTGAGGCTCCCGACGAGCAGTCTGCCGCGCTCGAGCACGTGTCGCCCTCGCTCCCGTCCTGGCAGCTCCCGTCCGGGCCGCAGATCGGCGCCAACTCACTGCAGTCGTCGGTACTGCTGCAGGCACCGCCGTCCTCCCCCGCCTGACACTGATTGTTGGCACTCGAGCAGATCGGTGTATCACTACCGCAATGCTCGGCGCTGTCGCATGGATCGCCAGCTTCGCCCGCTTGGCAGACGTCGTCGGGACCACAAATCGAGCTATTCTCGCCGCAGTCATCTCCATCCGAACACTCGTCGCCCTGGCTCCCATTCTGGCAGACAAAGTGGCCACTGCAGATGGCTGAGTCGGCGGCACAGTCGGCCGCCGTCCGGCAAATATCGCCCTCGGACCCATCGTGGCAGGTGTCAAAACACGAGTCGTCGAGCGGATCGAGCTCGTCATCACACTCTTCATTGGGTGAATCGACCACACCATCGCCGCATTGGGAGCCAATATCTGGTAGGCCATCGGGCGCGACATCGCTGGCGTCATTCCGTGAATCGCCTCTGTCGCTAACGTCTTCAGGGGTCGAGTCACCACCGAAATCGGTGACTCCATCTGCATCGCTTCCGGGAATGTACTCGGGCGGGATACAGACCTTGGTCTCGCCATTGAGATAGCAGACTTCGCCGTCGGGGCAGTCGCTGTCTTCGGCGCAGTTGTCGTATTCGCGCCCCAAATGGCAGCTACTCGAAATCGCCCAGACCGACACAGCCCACAACACGAGGCTTCGATTGTTGTGCATTACTCAAACACTCCCTGACGCAGGCAAAGCCTACCTCGTTTATAACCAGCGTGACCGTTGCAGCCAAGACTGAGGGCAAGTCTCCAACCCGAAACAATGCGCGCACTCTGGCTCTCGTGACCAATCGTCCGTGTGCATTGTCGGCAGATGGCGGAATTTGTTGCGTGGAAAACGATAAGCAACTGACAACATTGGGAGTTTTGCCCAAGAGACCCGCTTGCGCCGACGTTGGTCTGATTCGAAGCTCGAGGCCGGGGCGATCCGCTCGCCCCCCACAGGCCCCACATCGGGACAGTCAACCCCTCGTAGAAGGGGTGGTAAGTTCACCTGCGCCCCTCGCTAACGCTCGTCCTGCACGTGATCTCTGTGCTCTCGGGGCCACCGTTCAGATAAGGTCCTGCATCTACACCGTTTGACAAAGTGGCCCTCTAACCCTCACATTGCCTGTTCGGGCAGCAGTACAACATCATTTGGAGCCAACTCATGGTTCAATTCCTGAAGCGAATCGCTGAAGCGGACTGGTTCAACCGTTTCATCACCCTCGTCATCATCGTAGCGGCCGTGTTGGTTGGGGTTGAGACCTACCCGTCGATGGCTGAGCGTTACCATTCGTTCCTGGTGATCAGCGACGTAGCCATCATCTGGATCTTTGTCGCCGAGGCGGTCATCAAAATCGTCGCTGAAGGAAGAAAACCGCAGAACTACTTCAAAGATCCGTGGAACATCTTTGATTTCACGATCGTAGTCGCCGCCTTCATGCCAATCAATGCCCAGTACGTTGTCGTCCTGCGTCTAATCCGACTGCTGCGGGTGCTTCGACTGGTAAGAGCCCTACCGAAACTCCAGGTCTTGGTAGGTGCCCTGCTCAAGAGCATCCCGTCGATGGCTTACGTCGGTCTCCTACTCGGCCTCCTATTCTATGTTTACGCGGTGGCCGGGACGCTACTGTTCGCTGAGAACGACCCCGTTCATTTTCGAAACCTGCAGATGTCACTGCTGTCACTTTTTCGCGTGGTGACGCTCGAGGACTGGACAGATGTAATGTACATCCAGATGTATGGCTGCGCTGAATACGGCTATAGCGGCATCGAATCGATGTGTACCAGCTCCAAAGCCAACCCGATCCTAGGTGCCAGCTACTTCGTATCGTTTGTTCTGTTTGGCACCATGGTCGTGCTCAATCTCTTCATCGGTGTGATTCTGTCTGGAATGGACGAGGCCAAAGAAGAAACCTGGGACATCGTTCATTCCCACGGCGACGAGCGGGACAATACCGTCGCCGAAGACCTGCACGACCTCGGCAGACAGATCGGTGATCTATCGGACCAGCTCGCCGCAATTCAGCGAAAGCTAAAAAGGAGCGAGGCGGCTGGGGGCTAGTTGGGAGTTGGGAGTGTCACCGGCACTTCCGCAACGGCGAATATTTCCTGTAAAATCCTCTAGTTAAGAAATAATCACGCAACAAATCCGGCCTTTCCCCGATAACTCCATCGAACCACGCGAATGGAGAATGACAATGGCCTCGCTTGCAACTGACAACCAAATCGACCCGACACACCAACCCGGCACAATCGCAGTCGCCCGTCCCGACTTCTGCGAGTTCGATATCAACGACGTGCTCAGGGCCAAGTTGGCCGGGACTCAGATGAACCACGGAACGGTGCTACTGACCGAGCCGCTGCGAAGTCAGTCCGATCGTTTCGAAACAACCAAGGTCCAAGTGGTGTGGCATCGGCGCTTGGGGTTGGTCATCTTGGCGGCGGTCGAAGGACGGCCCGACCTCATCGACCAGGAGGTTGCTGCCGCCGTGTCCAGACTGCGGCGGGCCGCTGGAATCATCGAGCTCAACCTTCGAAGGAACTTGCGTTGTGGGGACGCGAGATTTCCAATCAGTGTGGCGCTGGTGTTCACCCAACTCGACCTAGCTGAGTTGGGCTGGATTGAGGTACCGAGCGACGTAGCCATCCTCGAGCGGTCCGACATTCCAAATCTGAGGTGCGAGCTTCGACGTCTCATGAAGCAGACATTCACACGTCGTGCAGATAGTCGCTTCGAGGTTGATGGACTGATCGCCGAAATCCGCACCTTCGCGGCACTACTCGACTGGGAGGACTGGGTCGTTCCGGCTGTTGTTCCCGACTGGGTCGTTCGGCCGTAGCTCGCTCCGCTCGCACGGCCTCTCGACGGGGGGGCGGGCTGGAAGCCGGACGGCTTGCTCTCAACTAGAGACTACGAACTCTCAACTACAAACTCACTGCTCCCCAGCTTCAGAGTCGTCGGTCGGCGGCTCTTCAGCCTGAGGTGGATCCGTGTAGGCTTCGCCTGCACCGTGTTCGTAGACCAGAGCCCCGCCCTTGTTCCCCGTCGACACACCCATCGCGAGAACGACGATTGTGCCAACGGTCGCCACGGCGGTCGCGATGTGTTTCGTCTTCTTCCGGCTCATTACCACGGGCGCTAGCATGACTAACAAGACTGCGATCGATGCCCAAAGGAAGGACTCGGCGGCTTCCTCATGGTCATGAACCAGATCGTGACCAATGACTTGCCCGACGCGATCCGCATCGGTCTCGCCGCTGAACTGAGCGGCGACTGCGCTCATCACGAGAATAGCCTGTAGCGCGACGGCGATTGCCCACACCTTCTTCTGAAAAAAGCCGCGCCACCAACCTAGCGCAATGGCGCCTGTGAACAAGGGGGCGATCAGCGCCAAGGCGATTGGGACGTGTACGATCTTCGGATGGAAGAAGAAGGAGTCCAACAGATGCTCCGGCTGGGTCGGTGCTGAGCCAGACTAGAAGGGTTCGTCGTCGTCGACGAGGCCGTCGATTTCGATCTTTGCGCCAACTTTTGAAATTCCGTTGGCCACGCTCAGTGCGTCTTTGTCGTCGTTGGTCTCGTAGATCAACACTCGACCACCTTCGTAGGCTTCGCGCAACATTGCTTTGAGGCGGTCGTTTCCGACACCCTTGATGAGCATTGAAAGGGAGTGTTTGAGTTGTTTGGCCAGCTCTTTGTCAACGCCGACCATGTATACCTGGACGCGGTAGTTTTCGGACATGGTGTCACAATCCAGTGGGTTCGAAACGCTTCGTGAATCGCGCGGAGTTTACACTGACTGCGCCACTCCCGTATAGCCTCTAGCACTTGACGGAAGCTGCAATCAGCAATAGGTCTTCAGAGAAACAGCGAGGGGACGGAAAAGCGTCAATGGGAAGAGTTGAAACCAGACTGCTCCCGCCCACGACCAAAGGCAACATCTCGGTCGCGAAAGCGGCTCACCATTGGTATGTGGCGTGTAGCGGCAAGAAACTAAAAAAGAAGGTGCGAAAGGTTCGCATTCTCGGCGTCCCTCTCGTCCTCTTTCGAGATGGGGCAGGCAAAGCCCACGCCCTCCTCGATCGGTGCCCACACCGCAACGTCCCGCTCAGTCTCGGTGAAGTTGTTGGAGACAACCTGCAGTGTGCCTATCACGGTTGGCAATTCGATGGCGGGGGGTCTGCCGCGTTGTTCCGGGGCTGGCGGGCGAGCATGAGAGCAAGGGGCGCAGGACCTCTGCCTATCCTGTGGTCGAGCAGCAGGGCTTCATTTGGGTCTTCATGATCCCGAATTGTGAACCCGACCACCAGCCATTCACGTTCCCCTTGATGGGCAAAGAGGGCTACTCGACCGTGGTCAGGTCGGTGAACGCATCTGGGTCGCTGCATGCTGTCGCAGAGAACGCGCTCGACGTCCCTCACACGGCTTTTCTACACCGTGGTCTCTTCCGTGGAAACGCGCCCCCCAACGAAGTCGACGTGATCGTACGTCGCGGCGCGGATCGCGTCGAAGCCGAATACGTCGGAGAGCCTCGACCAACCGGACTGGCCGGTCGAATATTGTCGCCTTCAGGTGGTGTCGTGACCCACTTCGACCGTTTCATACTGCCGTCGATCATCCAGGTCGAATACAGCATCGGAACCGAGAACCACATTCTGGTGTGCGCGGCCGGGACGCCCGAGAGCGACTTCGTGACCCACCTGCACGCTGTGGTCAGTTTCCGTCTTCGCATACCCCATTGGCTGGTGAAGCCAATTCTATTGCCGATCGCTCTCAAGATCTTCAATCAGGATCGCAAAGTGCTGCAGCTTCAAACTGACCTCATTCACGAGTTCGGCGGTGAACAGTACGTTTCGACTGATATCGATGTGCTCGGGCTCCATATATGGCGACTGCTTCGCCAGTCCGAGCGCCGAGAAGAGGTTGACGAAAACGAACTGATCGAGAAAAGGCTCAAGCTCAAGGTCTAGCTAAACCGAGCGCTATCGTACTCCGCAGTCGTTGCAGTCCGTGCCCAGGGGGCAGAGCGAGTAGTCCGAACCGGGACCGCCGTCGTCGCAGTCACCATCAGAGCGGAACCTGCAACTGTTGGTGCACAGACCGCCACCGCCCGCGCGAGGCCCGCAGTCGTCGC
>CAZDBH010000173.1:0-7195 GCA_964503485.1 uncultured Bradymonadales bacterium
GCTGCGCATGCACGTACATGCATGCACGCAAACATGCATACCAGCGTGTGCGTATACATATATAACGTTATGACCCTAGCGCGAGACCCCAAACAGGTTTTCTGGGTAACCTGGGAGAGACGACTCTGAGGTGACTCAAACCGAGGTGCTGTGTAATGGAGCCGTAGGCGACGACGGCACTGACGGTGCCCCCGGTGAAGGCGGCTGCGCCGCGGCCGCCCGAACACGTGTTCCCGCCAGTTGGATCGCTCTCTTGCTACTGATGCTGCTTGGGCGCTGGATACATCAGCCGGAAGCGTCCAGGGCCCGATCGAAGACTTCGCGTTGACCCGAAAGAGCCGGATCGTTAAGATTGCCCCGCAACGTCGCAAGAAACACAGGAAATATTCATGCTTCGCAACCGCTTGTTGAACATCCTTCTCATGCTCGCCCTCGTTTTTTCACTTGGCCTCGTCGTTACGGGAAGCAGTATCGCCCAGGACCGAGTTGAAGAGGCCGAAACTGAAGAGGCCGAAACTGAAGAGGAGTTGACCGAGGAAGGAGAAGAACCCACCTCGCAGCCCACCCAGGAGTCGATTGACCCACGAGGGTCGAGAAGTTCGACCGAAGAAGTTCAGCCTGAGCGTAACGAAGGCAATGAAGACGACAATGGAGAGGTTCAGGGCGGTAACTAGGCCCTGATCAGGGTGTCCGAGAACTGAGTTTACTCGGGCATCAAGCCGGTCAGTAGCCCCATCAACTGATCGTCGATTAGCTGCCGATATGAACGCAGAAGCACCAGCTTTCGGTCTTGTGATGACAACAGGGGGTGGTTTTGGCTAGCACCGCCGCGTTGACTTGACCGCACCATGTCATTTTCCAATACTCACCGAGTATGAATCAGGCCCAAACAGGAGTCGGCCCACGGGTCGAACTGCCGCGATGAGTTGTCTTGGACAGGGCCTTGGTTTCGCCCTTCTCATTATCGCGCTCTGTCCGCTGTTAGCCTGCAACCGATCAGGCACGAGCGAGCAACCGCCTCCGGTCGGTGCCGACCTGGTTGGCACCGGTGCGACACAGACGCCCGAGCCCTTTCCCGGCCCGTGCGAGGTCAGTTCTCCCAACGGGCGGTGGATATACACCTATGACGAAGCGGGCCGCGTTTCGCAGGTCGACAAGCGGAGAGCAGACGACTCAGAATGGGCCACAGAAGCCCGCTCATACGGCGCCGATGGCCTCCAAACAGAAACTCGGGTCTCAGTGGGCCCTACTGTGATCGAGGTTGTGCGGTTCGAGGCCGGAAGACCCAGTAGGATCCAAGTTGGCGAAAACCTGTCTGAGCTGGGAACAACGTACAGCTACGATAGCAACGGGCGCCTGATCACGACGACGAACTACGACGTGGAGGGATCGAGGACGAGTTCTGAAGACCACAGCTACAATGAGGCTGGCCTGCGCACCCGCACGGCTGGCCGACAGCACGCCGAGGGCATTTCGGCGGGCCAGCCCACCCGAAGTTGGACCGTCGACTACTCCTATGATCAGTTTGGCAATGAAACTAGGCGCAACCAGTCGTTCGAGAATGGCGTGCGCAACGTGACCACATCCCACTACGATTCGGTGGGCAACTTGCTCGAGGAAATCCGGACCTCGTTCGTGCCCGAGGAGGGCACCTGCTGCGGGCGCGAGACACAGTACCGCTCTGATCGGGTGGTCACCAGCTACGATTACTCCTGTTGGTGAAAGGCTGGGTCTACAGGCTGAGTATCAGAAGGTCAGTAAACCTCGCTCACGATTGAGCCTGTTCAAGAGCCTCGACACCGCGAGACCAAAAAGCTACCCTCTCGACCTCTTCGACAACAACAGCCGTGCCTTGCTCTACTTCGGAGTTGGCACACCCAAAACCAATCCGGTGGACCACAAGCAACTGCTTGGGCCGCAATGGAGGTCACTCTGTTCCGAGATCAAGACCGAAACGGCTTCACGGTCGCCGACAGCACCGAAATCTGTGGCGGCGAGCCGGGTGAGGGCTGGGCTGAGGTTGCCAGCGAGCGAGTCGACTGCGACGACCTGCGAGCGGATGTGAATCCAGATGGAATCGAGATTCCCGGCGATCGCATCGACCAGAACTGCGACAGGGAGTACGTCTTGCCGACCGACGACGACGGCATCTTCGCGGTTGGCGGAGAGAGTGAGGGTGGAGACGGCACGATGGCGAACCCATACAGCAGTCTCGACCAGGCGTTGAGACACGAATGGCCAGAGACAGAGACCCGCAATATCTACTTGTCTGGTGAGTTCTACGAGGATGGAGAGCCCGAACTCGAAACGGTCAACCTGTATGGCGGGTTCGACTCCGAGTTCACTACGTGGACCGAAAACACCCTCATAGAGCTCGAAAATGAATTCTGGTTCTACGGCGGGGTACTACTTGCGAACATCGATTTTCACAACACCTCCCTCGTGATAGGAGGGTCTACAACGGCCACAAACGTCAGTCTGACCACGGACTACGCTGACGGGCCTCCGCTTGCTGTCGTAGTTGAAGGAACGGTTAGTTTCTTCGACTCGAAAGCGGGGATGGGATCGATCGGTTTCGAAGTCGGAGGAGACGGATCGCTCCGGTTGGCCCGAACCCACATCAATCGAGCCGAGCGGAGGAGTGAGGGCGGACACGCCTACGAAGTCCTCGGTATCGACGCCAAGGGTAACCTGGTGATGGTCGACTCCTCAATCACTATCGAATTCGGCGACGAGGATGGCCCCGAGGAACTCTTGGGGGTTTTCGCCGAGAACGCCAGGATTCTCCTCGAGAACACCGATATCTCAGTCGGAGGTGCCGGCGACTTCCAGGAGGCCGTGCACGGCCACGCAGCCCACCTGACAATTCGCGGCGGAACCTACGACATCGGTCCAGCAAACCGCGCCAGAGGAGTTGAAAGCCACCCGGGCGAGAAAAGCGACGAGGACGCACCGCCCACGTCAGTCACCGATTTGGGAGTGAACGTCTCGTCGAGTTACGACCACGATACTTGGGGGCTCTCCTTCGAGCGCTCTGACGCGACCTTGAGGAACGTCGAGGTAAACGTCGTGCACCCCGAGAGCTTCGAACCGGATGAACACGCAAGTGCTGAGTACTCCGCCGTCTATTCCGAAGGCTCCGACCTGTTTATCTACGGTGGAGACTTCGACGGTGACTGGGTGTGGGACGACGAGCAGTTCACAATCTACTCGGACGACGGTGGTGAAACCATGATCGTGGACGCGATCATTGGCGGGAACAACGGTTTTGATGAGGAGTATTCCGAGGACTCTGGTGCGGTCTACGTCGTCGAAGGCAGCCTCACCATGGTGAACAATTGGGTCACTGGTTCAACCGACAATGAATACTACAGCACGGCCGTTTGGTTTGAAGGCACAGGTTCATTCTACGGCCTCTACAACCTCATCGACGCTGGAACCGGTGAGTATGAGAACTATGGCCTTTATCTAGACGACTACGGAGATGTATACCAAGCCTACTTCAACACGGTTATCGGCGACAGTGAACCCGACTCGGACAACGAGGAATGGTGCGGACTGGCATACCTTGGCGACGCAGATGAGGGGGCCTTCATCTTCCACAACAACATTTTCTCGACAGAAAATGACTTCGTGTTTGTTTATGACAATCGCGACTACGCGGAAGAAACCGAGCCAAACATCGAGAGTCTGCTCGCCTTCTCGGCTTGCTCTTGGGCGGGCTGCACTAGCGTCGATAGCAATCTAGTCACCGACCCGATGTTCGATTTTGAGGGTTCGGTTGCCATGCTCCAAGACGATTCACCAGCGATTGACGCGGGTGCGGATCGGGCGACGCTTGGCGCCGACCCGAACAACTGCGGTGTTTGGGGTGGCTACGGCGGTCTACCCTACGGCGATGGCGTTGATATCGGGGCCTTCGAGTGGCTGTACGCTGATTATGAAGGTGAGACGCACAGAGAACTCCCGCCACGTGTTGAACCCTGAAAAGGAGTGAAAGCCTAACAATCCGGTAGATCGCGGTTCAATTGTGTAGACACTCGCGTTGTCTTCATATATCCGAGCCCTCTAACCGAGGAGAGACAGATGAAGAGACAATCAAGCAATTGGGTGCGATTGGTCGTTACGGCCTTGGCGCTTGTCTTCGCGGCGACTCCGTTGGCTGCACAAGAGCGGTTCGACGTGCAACATATGCACTTGTCGACTTCCCAGACCAACAACTACATCGGACTTTCGTCCGGTGAGGTCTTGGAGCACAACGCCTGGGAAGTGGGTCTGTTTCTCGATTTTGCTGACGACCCCTTCGTCTTCGAACTCGATGATGGCGAGCGAATCGGAGGTATCGTCTCGGAGCAATGGCGGGCCAGCCTGTTGTTTGCATACGGCCTTTTGATCGCCTCGAGCTCGGATTCGAGATTCCGGTAATTTTTTACCAAGTAACCGACAACATCTTTCTCGCTGAGTCACTGAACGCCGAGGAAGATCCCGGCCTCGGCGATATCCGCCTCGTGCCCAAACTGCTGTTGTATGACGGTGTGGGAGAGGATGGATCTGGCATCGTCTTGGGGCTCAGCTCGGATGTATTCCTACCGACCGGCGATCCCGTTCTCTATCAAGGTGAGGATTTGAGGGTCTATCCCCGTTTGGCGCTCAGCTACTCGGTCGATTCGAACCTTCAATTCGGAGTCAACGCCGGCTACATGGCCCGCAGCGGCTTCAACACTCACGACCTAGAGAAGGATGACGTGCTCACCTACGGCCTGGCTACCTCGATAGGCGCGAGCGAAGAGATTACGATAATCGTCGAAGTCGACGGCGCAGTCGCTGTCACGGCTGATGACATCAACATCTCGGAGGCACCTCTCGAAGGCCGCGCAGCCGGAAGGTATGCCATCAACGAGAACATCACAGCCCACCTCGGCTTTGGTGTCGGTCTCGTCGGCGGTTTTGGGTCACCCGACTTCCGAATTCTAGGTGGCATCTCCTACACCAACCACCCAGAAAGTGATCGTGACGGCGACGGATACGTTGATAGCGAAGATGGATGTCCCGACGAACCAGAGGACTTCGATGACTTCCAAGACGCAGACGGATGCCCCGATCCCGACAACGACTCTGACTTGATTCTCGACGTGGATGATGACTGTCCGATGGATCCGGAGGACTACGACGAGTTCGAGGATGAGAACGGATGTCCCGATCCGGACAACGACCAAGATACAATTCTCGATGTCGACGACGAGTGTCCCATGGATCCCGAAGACTTCGACACATTCGAGGACGAAAACGGTTGCCCGGACCCCGACAACGACCAGGACTTGATTCTCGACGTTGACGACGAATGCCCGATGGAGCCGGAGACCTACAACGAGTACCTCGACGAGGACGGCTGTCCCGACGAAGTACCCATCGTGTTGGTCCAATGCGTCGCCGTCGAGTTGGGCGAGAGGGTCTATTTCGACACCGATTCGGATGTGATTCAGAGTCGCTCGTTTGCGCTCTTGGGTGCATTGACATCGACCTTGGTCGAAAACCCAGACCTCACTCTGATTCGAGTGGACGGCCACACCGACAGCAACGGCACTGACGCCCACAACCTCGACTTGTCGCGCCGTCGCGCCGCTTCGGTCGTGACCTATCTCATCGAGAACGGCGTTGCGGCTAGCCGCCTCACTTCGGAAGGTTTTGGCGAGAGTACGCCAATCGACACGAATGAGACGGAAGCGGGACGTCAGAACAACCGGCGGGTCGAGCTCCAGATTCTCGAGCAAGAGGGCTGCGACTGAGGCCTTCCAGGGCCTACGAGTAGCTTGCTCGCCAACCGCTAATTCGCACATCCCTCGGGCCTCTTGCCCGGGGGATTAGCGGGATCCCTATTAGTCCATTCCCCAGTCATGCTAGGGTAGTCCGAACTCAAACCAACCTGAGAGGTTTGTAATGTGGGGACTCGTCGAGAACCGTAAGTCCGGGCGGTCCGTCCTTTGCCTTTGTCTCGTGTTGTATTCTCTTCAGGTGGCCGGGTGCGGAGAAGTCATTCTGGTCGCCGAAGACGCCGACGAGACCACGGTGCTCGACACGATGGGTTTTGAGTTACCCGGGGATTCGGCTAGCGGAGATTCAGACAATGACCCGGCAGCCGACCCTGACCTGGATTCCACTGACAGCGATGCCCGATGTCCCGACGGCGACGGCGATGGCATATGCGACGTGGACGATATCTGCCCGGCCGGCGACGACACACTCGATGACGACAACGACGACGTTCCCGACGCCTGCGACACCTGTGAAGATGCCGATGACAAGGCCGACGACGACGGCGATGACGTGCCGAATGCGTGCGATATGTGCCCGGGCGAAGACGACCGGGTAGACGGGGACGATGACGGCATCCCAGACGCCTGCGACTGTGACGAGGCCGGAGAGGTGTGTCACGACAACGCATACTGCGTCACCGGCGAAGAGGGGACTGACTGCCGCTGCCTCGAGGGTTACGAAGGCGATGGTATGGACAGCTGCGAGAACATCGACGAGTGCGCCGAAGAAACTTCCCCCTGCGCCGACGAAGCGGGATGCAATGATAGCGCCGGCGGCTTCACCTGCGAATGTGAGGCAGGTTTTTTTGGAGACCCGTACGAGGGCGGCTCCTGCGAACCGTGTGATGCGAGCTGTGACGAGTGTGATGCGGCAGGGCCGACTGGTTGTACCATATGCTCGACGGGATTCTGGGACGCCGACGACGGGGATTCCGTCAACTGCCTGGAATGCGATGCGTGCGCAGACGGCACCTACCAGAGCGCTGCCTGCACGGCGACAGAGAACACCGCCTGCCAGGGGTGTGACGATGCATGCACATTTTGCAACGGACCCAGCGTGTCAGATTGTACGGAGTGCCCCTCAACTGACTTTCTGAACGCCGGTGTGTGTACCGAGTGCACTATCTGCGATGGCGACAAATACGAGACCTCGGCCTGCACCGAAACAGCCGACACCGTTTGCGACGACTGCGCAGAATGCTCCGGCACGCAGTACGAAACGACTGGGTGCAGTGAAACCACAAATCGGGTCTGTGATGACTGCACCACCTGTTCTGAAACTGAGTACCAAGTCAGGGACTGCGGGCAGGAAGATGATCGCCTCTGCGAAGACTGCACGACCTGATCTGAAACCGAATACGAGGTGACAGAGTGCACGGAAT
>CAZDBH010000173.1:7205-15488 GCA_964503485.1 uncultured Bradymonadales bacterium
CAGTTAAACCACAAATCGGGTCTGTCATGACTGCACAACCTGCTCCGAAACCAAATACGAGGGGTCCGATTGCACGGTGGACGAGAATCGGGTTTGCGATGACTGCGCCGAATGTACCAGTACGCAATATGAATCGACCGGGTGCAGTGAAACCACCAATCGGGTCTGTGATGACTGCACGACCTGTTCTGAAACCCAGTACCTGGTGACGGAGTGCACGGAATCCGCCGACACGGACTGCGTCGAGTGCACAACCTGTTCTGAAACCGAGTACATGGTGGCCGACTGCACGGAATTCAACAACCGCCAGTGTGACGAGTGCACGACCTGTGCGGACAACGAGTATCAAGTCAATGACTGCTCGGGGTCAGTTAATCGGCTGTGCGACGAATGCACGACCTGTACGGACAACGAGTATCAAGTCTCAGACTGCTCAGCCTCTGCGGACCGTGATTGCGATGAGTGCAGTACCTGTTCGGAGGGAGAATATCAGGTCTCAGATTGCTCAGACACTGCCGATCGCGTTTGCGATGAGTGCAGTACCTGCTCGGAAGATGAATACCAGGTCTCAGATTGCTCGGAGCTGGCCGATCGCGATTGCGACGAGTGCACGACCTGTTTGGCAAGTGAGTACCAGGTCTCAGATTGCACCGAGACAGATGACCGAGTGTGCCAGTCATGCCAATGCGACGAAAACGCAACCTGTTCGGTCGGCAGTGGTTCGTGGGATTGCACCTGCGGCGATGGCTACATCGGCAGTGGTTGGTTGTGCGGCACCGACACACCCGAAACAGCAATCGATTGCCCAGGCGAGGACGAAGTGTTTGTCGGGCAAAACGAGTACTACGTGATTTGTCGAACCTCCGGGGTCACCGCCGAGAACATGCCATGTTCAGACATCGCGACAGTGCAGAATCAGTCGTCTTGCGAATCCGACGATTGTACAGCCACAGTAACCCCGACTGCCGGCATTGAGTACTACGGTGAGCAACAGAGTACAGTTACCTTCTCGGGTAACGGCTTGATTGGGTTTCCTGTACCTGGCGAACCGGACAACGTCGCTTCAGTCCCATCGCTGACGATGGCAGTATACTGGGATGACCTGAAACCCGACGCGGAAACAGGTAACTTCGTCTACTACGCTGAGCTGTCGGAAGAGCTCGCTTTTCAATGGCAAGTCCCTCACTTCTCGATACCCGAGGGACCGAATGTTGGCTACGACATCCGAGCCACCGTAGTGACCAACCCGGACCGAGAGGATGCCCACGCAATTCGATACTGCTACGTCGCCACAGTCGAAGGCTCGGATGAGTGGGATCGGGGTAATAGTGCCACCATCGGAATCAACGGCAGCGGTTCCGAAGCCGGAACGCTCTACTCGTATGAAACCCCTTCAGCCCAAGAGGGTACGGTATTGGCGTTCTACTATCTTCCAAGCATGGTCGGATGCTCGACACTGAGTGCTCCCGAAAACGGTTCAGTCGAGGTGGCAACCGATCCCCGCTACGCCGACGAGGCCAACTACCACTGTGACCAGAGCTACGGCTTGTCTGGTGACACGACGAGGACCTGTCAACTGGATGGGACCTGGAGCGGCGAAGCCCCTACCTGTGTGTACGTACCGCCCAATTACATGTTCGTCACGGCTGAGCCCCACGACGGCAATTTGGGCGGGCTGGAGGGCGCGGACGACATTTGCCAGACCGCAGCTGACAACGCGAACCTCGAGGGAACGTATCTGGCCTTCTTATCGGTCACCGGGACCAACAACTACGAGCGTTTCGGGACCACCACGGGTTGGTATCGGGCTGACGGACGGCCATTCGCAAACGACCTGCTCGCAGCGACCCAAGGAACGATGTTCTATCCACCGCGCGTCGATGAAAACGGGGACCCGGTGACCGCCACACACATCTGGACCGGCACGACTACCCAGAATTGTGGCGACTGGTTGAAGACCGAAGCAAGCCAAGGGAGACGAGGTAACCTGGCTTCCATCAACGACTGGGACTCACATGGGGGAGGGTGGGATTGTGACCTGACTGCCCCATTGATCTGCTTTAGCACCGGCTCCACACAAACCATCGGTGCAGAGGCGCCCGGCACGCGACTCGCCTTTCTGAGTGAGAACAGAACAACCGGAACAGTGGGTCTAGAAGGACTCGACGACGTCTGCCAGACGGATTTCGAGGACGTGCACGGGCTGGACACAGGCCGAACGTTCAAAGCGTTCATCGCCAGCGGCACATCAAGCGCCGCTTCTCGCATTACCGACCAGGTTTCATCTACCTGGGCGCGTCCAGACGGGGTACTGCTGGGAGACACTCCAGCCGATGTACTGAATTGGAACCTAATAGCGCAGCTCACGGTCCAACCGGACGGGGACTACTATGGTCCAGCTGTCTGGGTTGGGGCGAGCACCCCAACTGGTGCCGGACACGGGGACTGCGGCGAGTGGCAGGGCGACGACTCAGGCGGTGATTTTGGCCACAGCCGCTTTTTGGCTCCCTTCGCATGGAGTGAGTACGCTTGCGACAGCGAGTTCCACCTCTATTGCTTCGAAGACTGAGCGCAGGCCAAGGACCTGCTGTTGGGTCCTGCCGTCCGAAATGAAGCTGGTATTGACACCTTCCCCTTGCTATTGCTGACGCCTCAGAAGGAGGCACCACGCGATGTCAATCCGCTCTCTTACCCTTACGTTCACACTAATGATCCTTGGAATTGCAGCCTGCGACGACTCTGGAGGTGCTCCTGTCTCACAGTCTGACGCCTCCGAAGATGTTGCTGCCGACGTCGGTTCCGAACTGGATGGCTCCGACGCCGACATACACAGATTCACTGTCTCTCCCGTCACGATGAACGCATTCGGCCACCAGCCAGCCACCGTGACTGACGCAGACTGTCTGTGGCCGACCGCACCGAGCGTGACCGTTCAGGGCATCCCCGCAGTATTGGCCACGGTTGGCGACGGCGGATGTGAACTCACCTTCGAGGTTCAAGGAGGTCAGCCAGGACCCGCACTCATCGAGGTTCTCGATGGCGAAGAGTCGGTGGCGACCGTCGATGGCCTGGAGTACGAGCCGACCCTCGGAGAGGGCATGTTCGAGCGGTCGATCGTCATCGGCGACAGCCTGGGTGCCGCAATGGTCTCCTGGTACATGTCCTACGATGCCCAGGTAAACGACGGGTTGTTCGCCTTCTACTTCCGTCAGATCTCGGCATATTGTCCCCACCCGCTAGTTCGGCGCGAAGGTGTGCCGCGGATTATCACACTCGCTGATTTCGACCCCGTGCAGGGAATCATCCCCCAAACGACACTGCTTACCCCCGAAATGCTCGAGTTCTTTCTCGGTGACCGCCCCCTCAGCGATGTCCGGTTGAACTCGGACACCGTTGCCTGCAATCAGTCGATACCTGGCATGCACGATGTCACGTGGGTGGAGCGACCGCTGGTTTTCGAGCCGAGCGAAATTATGGGACTCTATGAGGCACTGCTCCGCTTTCCCTACGGGATTCCCGACGAACCACCGACCATCATGGACGCCGTTGCGGAGGCCGACCCGACCTTCGTGATCGTCTCGTCGGGTGCGCTAGCGTACGCCTTGGATGGAAACTACGTCAGTGACGACGTGCTTGAAGACGATATCGAGCACTTTTTGAGGACGTTAGCTGAGTTGCCCTCGTCGCCGCGCGTCCTGCTGGCGAGCATGCCCGACACGAGCAGCGTCCCGTTCCATGAGTTCAACTACGCCGAGCGCTACTACACACTCAGGGTCAACAACCAGCTCTACTCCGCAGTCGAGCGGATCAACTCAGAGCTGGATGAGGTGAGGTTTGGGGTGAGTCCCCTCGGGGAACGTCATTTCGCCTGGTTCGAGGGGCCAGATCAGGTGTCATTCGGCGACGTTGATTACGACGCCTACGTCGACGACGAGGGCTGGCCTCACATCGAGATACAGGACGACGACGGCGAGACTTTCTCGGATCCGATTCCCGCGGTTGACGTCTCCGCTGTTATATCGCGCGACCCCGAAACCGAAGTTGCGCTGCGGCAGGATGCCGTCGACCTCGGGCTGGGTGACCTCTCGACCTTCCGTGGACCGCCACCCCCAGTACTTACGACGGTGGAGCGGTGCGCCATCACGGGTGGTCCATTTGCTTCCGAGCCGGGTACGGCCTGTCCCGCCGACCTGCGCGCGACCGTCGATGGAGAGCCCTGCAACGATGCGACTCCGACTTGGCCATTGACGATTACGGTCACCGTCACAGACGAGGCCGATCAGCCGATGGCGGGAGCGCCCATCGGGCTGTCTACGATGCCTGCGGAAGAACACGGACTGATTGCCTATCTACGCGGAGGTGTTACTGATGAGGAAGGCAGGTTGACTATCACAGTCGAAGAGGATTCCGCAGCCAGCGCGTCGGGAGACTCCCTCCTCATCCAAGCTGGGTCAGTCGATTTGCTGTGTCCGAAGCCTTGAACCTGACTAGTCCGGAGTAGGGACTTCGATTAGCCGGTGGATGGTGACCTCTTGTGTCTCTGCTTCGAAATGGAAGGACAGCTCCCAGACCCGCTCGACATCGTCGAGAAAACGAATTCGGGCCGTGATGAGTGTCTTCTCCGGCAGGTCAGTGGCAAGGAGTGTTCCGTGAGAGATGTCTTCGATCTCATGGGCCCAGGGCATTCTCAACGCGAAGTCTCCGCGGTCGACAACAAACGTGGCCAACAGGTTGTCATCGGCAGGACCTCCGAAGGTGCATTCGTGCGTCTCGAGATCGAAGCGAAGCGATGCCGCACTGTAGTCATCAAACCCCTCAAACTCGACCAACGTGAGTGCCTCCGTCGGGCACGCGTGAACGACCGGTTCGACAAAGTTCAGAGGCCGATCAAATGGTGCCAGCCCAACGCTCAGAGGGGGCGACAAGTCGCCGTTCCAGTCGAAGGGATCAGTGTGACCCCAATCGCCCGTGTGCCGGAACGCTGTCACGCGGTAACTCGGATTGGATGAGTTGAGCTCGATACTGGGTACGACCAGAGCGATAAGCGGCCCGTCGATGATGATACGAGCATCACTCTCTACCTCAACTGACTCAGACCACAGCCCGCTGGTGCCCGAGAATTCGGAATCACTGACCGTCAGGATCCAGCCAGCATCTGGTGTGTAGACCACCTCATACCACCGGTCGGAGCCTTTGTAGAAGTCGTACGGTAGGGCTGGGTCGTAGTTGTTGGTGTCTTCGCCGTCGCTATCGAATACGAACCCATATTGGTAGTGATTGGTCCCATCGTTGAGGGGGACCGGTGCTTCCAATATGTGATAGGCAACGATGTAGTCGCCCTCCGAGAGGTTCTCTTCAGAAGCATGGCAGACCGTGAAAGCTTCATCTCCCTCGCCGCACGGGTAGAAGGTATTGGTGAAGGCGTCGCTGATCTCTGACTCCGACAGGTCGGTATGGATTGCGCCACGCGCCAAGCTGTGCGTGGGTCCGTTGTCGCCAGGGTCGGCCTCACCCTCGCCCGCACTGTGTTGTGTTGGCTGCTGATCGTCTACACCGAGCAGGTTCACCATCGCTGCACACAAATCGGCCTCGGTCAGGCCCAGGTTCTCACCGAAATCGGTGAGCGCTTCAGTTTGGGGATTGGTCGGGTCACAGCGTGGGGTGGCGCCTTCTGGAGCCGCAACGCAGCTGACCTCGGTCACCAGGTCGAACTCGAGGTCGATCGCGCTGTCGGGTAGCTGGTGATAAAACCAGAAGTTTTCGAGCACGACGAACTGATGAATCCGATCGAAGTTCTGACGAGCAAGGTTAGCGATAATTCGTACTTCGGAGCGTTCAGGGGGTGGGTCAGAGAAGGCGATGTCCCATGCCCTGAGATTGCACTCCAACCAGGGACTGTCGCGCCACTCTGAGCGCCCCTCTGGCTCGAGGTACGCGGAATCGAGCCAGAGTTCATCAAAGCCGAAGTGGATCGTGTAGTCGACAGCCACAGGATTTCGGTTGTCCTCAGGGATGTCGCGGTAGTTGTGAATTGTTGCGGGTAGGTCCACCGACTTGCGGATGTACTGAATCTCGTAAGTGTTGTCAGAGTGGTTGTTGAAGACCAGCCGCGTCGGCCACGTTTCACCGTCCCGCGCGTTGACGTCGCCAGGCAGATAGGACATCGCAACATCCGCTTCGATCACCACGACCCAGCTAAAATGGCTGATCTCGGCGATGGCATTGACTTCCCCGTTTACCAAATCGATTTGGGTCCGCAAATGAAGCGTTCCGTCTTCGTCGGTTACACCAAGCACCTCAATGCCGGGCTCTGGCGCACTTTCGGAATACGACAAAACGACCATCGCCCGATACTCGCCCGGTTCGTCCTCGTGCACATGGTCGTCGAGGCTTCGGGTAAAGGTGAGTGTGGCCGCTTCATCGAGCAGCAACCCGTCGGGTTCCAGGTGGTAGGCTCGAATACCCGATGAGTCCGACGGGGCACTCCAGGGCACGTCGCTCAGCGCCACCGGGGTGGCAGTCACCTCGGTCTCACCCGAGACGGCACCCGACGGAAACGCGATCGACAGTCCACCGTCTACGGATGTGAGGGTACCGCCTTCGCTGGGTGTGATTGTCGAACCGCTTCCGTCAACCTCGGAGAGGTCCCCATCTGGTTCCTCACCGTCCGGTTGGTCGCCATCCTCCTCAACTTCGCTGCCATCTTCGCCTGCGTCGTCGGTGTCCTCAGCGTTCTCATCCTGGAGTACCGTATCGGAGCCCGTGTCGGGTACCACATCCCTTTCCCGGGTCGTGTCCTCGGTACCACTGTCGGCCGCGGTATCGACCGGCTCCGGATCCGAACTGCATGCGAGGGTTGTCGAACAGATGATCGCAAGGATAGAGACGAGGAGTGCTCGATAGACTGACTTCATATGCTCTCCGCCGGGGTTCCCGGTAGGTTTAGAAAACGGGTCCTTCCGGTCCCTTTTCTCGTCCTAAGCGACTATGAAGTGACCCCCGATGGGTGTCAATCACGCAACGTTTAGGGCTTTGCTGTGTCGTTCGGCCATTCGGTGATGGCAAAACTGAGAATTGTGCCGTTGGCGACGACTACGGTGTTCGGGGAAGCTCGACGATTGTCGGCGTCGATGGGTCGACCGGGGCGAAGCGATACTCGTAGGCGGAGCCCAGTGGGGCAAGCTCGAGGATGACCGCGCCTGCTTGTGTCTGGTCTCCATGAACGATCGTATGCCGAGGCACATCGCCAGCCTGCCAGAAGAATATGACGGGTGGTGTCGACTCGCCGGTTACCCGAACAGCGTAGCAGGGTTCCACAGCGTGAGCATCTTCCCAGGCCTCGCGCTCGAAGGCCGGTATCCCCATGTCTGGCGGGATTTCCCATCCAAGCTCGTTGCTCCAACTCGGTTCTCCCCATCCATCTACCCACTCGCTTCGGGTGAAATAGCCAGTTGGGTCGAGGGCTGCAGCCGCGCAGTCCAATGCCTCTGGCGCGTGGAGTGACTGGTCGATGATTAAGTGAACCCCAGTGGCGTTGTGTAGGTATACGTCGGCCTCGAAAGCGGGGCGGTCGGTAGCTGGGTGGCGGATCCACTTCGGCGAGCTCCCCATGCATGCCAAAAGGCCAGCGATCATAACCGCGCCCGCTAGGACTCGGCGCCCACGCAGACGAACCTGCGCGTTCCGACGCTCGCCGAGATAGCGAAAGCTGATGAAAAGCATCGGCAGAGCGAGCAAGTCGGTGGGATCGGGCCAGACGTAAAAGGGCTGACCGAGCAATGCCAGTGAGTCCGTCCATAGGTCAGCCGCCCCTGGAAACAGCTGGATGGCGGAGAAAACAGTGCCGACTGCGATGTGGGCGAGGACAATAGCGCCTCGCGAACGGACACGCAGCACCGTCACGAGGAGCATTGGAGCGACGATTAGGCCAGCGAAATCGCTCAGCTTTCCGGTCACCCAGCCCGGCAGCAAGTGTGCCTCTTTCAAGAAGTGGTCGTTCAGCACCAGGGTGACCAAAGCGATGAGCCAGATAGGGTGCAGAAGTGCGCCGGCCGAAAAACGGCGGCGATCTGAGTCAGTCTCTTCGCCTTTCCCCACCATGGCAGTCCCTGGGTTCCCAGACAGAACGAACTCCGTCATCTTGTGCGATTTGGACCGGAATATCGAGACGTTTCACCTCGGAGCGCGCGTCGCTTTACTCGGGCCTTCATCTCGACCCCGACTTGTTGTTTGGCTCGAACGGACAGCTGGGCCGACCTAGGAGCCCGTCGCGTATAACGCCCC
>CAZDBH010000174.1:0-15469 GCA_964503485.1 uncultured Bradymonadales bacterium
GACCGGGGTTGAACTCGGGCCACATGATTCCCCAGTACGTGGCGGCCGCCTTGGTGTCCGAATGCAAGGTCTTGGCCCATCCCAGCAGTGTGGATTCGATACCCACTTCGGCAAACATGGAAGACCACGTCAGCATGGGAAGTCACGCAGGCCGCCACGCTCTGCTCATGATCGGTTACGCAGAGCAGGTTGTTGCGATTGAGCTGATGATCGCGGCCCAAGCCCTCGACATGCGGGCGCCGCGGCGGCCTGGACCGGGTTGCCAGGCGGTGCTCGAGCTCATTAGAGAGGTCGTTCCTTTCATGAAAGAGGACCGAGTCCTCTATCCCGATATCAACGCGGTCACCGAGCTTGTCCGGGGACCAACGCTGCGCGCTCGCCTGGCCGAGTGGTACGCGCAATAGAAGGCCAGGGAAGCGAGACAGAAGTGAGACGAGACATTAGCTTAGACCAACTTGCCGGCTGGCCATCCCAGCTCAGTGAAGACGAGCAAATGGTGCGCGATTCCGTCCGGCGTTTTGTCAAAAACAAGTGGATTCCTGTAGTCGAGACGCACTTCGACGAGGGCACCTTCCCAAACGAGTTGATTCCGGAGCTGGCTAAGCTCGGCATCTTGGGTGCCCCCATCGAGGGTTATGGTTGCGCCGGCATGAGCCACACCGCATACGGCCTCGCAATGTATGAGCTCGAGTACGGCGATAGCGGTCTTCGCAGTTTCGCTTCGGTGCAGGGTTCTCTGGTGATGTTTGCCATCCACGAGTTCGGCAGCGAAGAGCAGAAGGAGCGCTGGCTTCCTGCCCTCGCAACAGCTGAAGCCATCGGCTGTTTCGGTCTGACCGAGCCCGACTCCGGCTCCGACCCCGGCGGAATGAGTACCAAGGCTCGCAAAGATGGTGACGATTGGATTCTGAACGGCGAGAAGCTGTGGATCACGAGTTCCCCCGTGTCCGATGTCTCTGTCGTATGGGCTAAGACCGGCGAGGGAGCGGGCAGCATCCGCGGGTTCCTCGTCGAGAAAGGAACGCCGGGATTCTCAGCACCTCATATACCCCGAAAGATGTCCATGCGGGCCTCCTGGACAGGCGGCCTCGTCATGGAAGACGTGCGCGTTCCCAACAGCGCAATGCTGCCCAAATCCGATGGGCTGCGCAGTCCGCTGGCCTGCTTGAACAACGCTCGTTTCAGCGTCGCATACGGTGTCATGGGTGCAGCCCGCTTCTGTCTCGAGACGGCGATCGAGTACGCAAAAGAGCGCAAGCAATTCGGGGTACCGATTGCCTCGAAACAGCTGATTCAAGGTCAGTTTGCCGATATGGCGTCGCAGGTCATTACGGGTGAATTGCTCTCTGTCCACACCGGCCGACTCAAGGACGCCGGCGTAGCCACGCCCTATCAGGTCAGCCTGATGAAGCGGAACAACTGCTGGGCAGCCCTCCAGGTTGCACGGCAATGTCGAGGGATTTTGGGCGCCAACGGCATCACGACTGACTATCACGTGATACGCCACTCGCTGAATCTCGAATCGACCTATACCTACGAAGGAACCCACGAGGTTCATGCCCTTATTCTGGGCCGCGGTTTGACGGGCATCTCGGCTTTCTAGGTAAACCAAACCAATAGTGCCTGGCTCATTAGCCTGAGTCGCTCTTGCCCGGCTGGACGAGTCATTAATGTTCGTTGGTAGCGGTCGGTGTAGGTGAGAAGCCTTGGGGGTGGAACCGGCTTGCCGGCGCCACCCTCTAGGCCAGATTCACTAGTAGTTGTGAACCCAGACTTGTTGGTCGCCTACGAAGTAGGTGTGGTCCTCGAGAACGCGGATGTTGTAGACATCAGCCTGCTCTTGCAGCCACTCGGTGCTCTGAACGGTGAGGTGCTCGCCAGTCGCCGACAGCAAACCGTCGTCGGCGGTGAGAAGACCAGCCTGGACCCAGCCCTGTCCCCGAACCCAGAAGGGATGGTTGGGCGTGGTTGTGAGTACGTCGACCTCCCCAATCTGGTTGGCGACAGTGACACTCATGATGGCTTTGTTCATGTGGTGGTAGGTGTTGACGATCGGCCGAGCACGAACCAGGCCTGTGGTCTCGTTGCGCGATAGGACGATGTCACCGACCTCGAGTGTTTCGATGGCCTGCCCACCCAGTTTGGTCGCTACTAGCGTACCAGCAACAAAACAGATTTCGCTGAGGCAAACTTGATCCGTCTGAGTCCAAAACTCCTCGTCCGTGTACTCGGTGAATGGCACTTCGTCGTTCAGATCGAAACTGATTCTTTCTGGCTCCCCCCACATTGTGGGCTGCGTCACGAAGAGGTCCTCGTCGCCGTCTGTTCCGGCATCGGTGAGCGCGAGAACAACAAAGATCGGTTCCTCGCCGGTGTTTTTCAGTGAAAGCGCGACGGACGGGTCGTCGCCGTTCTGAACACGATCCCTTGTAAACATGTCGAATTCGTCGATAACGACGTCTCCCGAGTAGAAAACGAGTTCCACATCGTGGAAGTAGTTTGAGCCGTCAACATTCGTGACCTCCACAACGCGGCCGATCGGTACCTGGGCGGCGAACCATTCGGTCTCGTCAGGCATCACGATTCGGCCCGCTGCTTCGTAGTACGGTCCATTCACCATGTTGTAGGAGTCTCGATGCCAGAGTAGCTCTGCGGCTTCCTCTCGTGAATTGCTACTCGGTAGCGTGTCCCCGCCGTCGAAATCGGGCCGGTCATAGCCCCAACAGGTAGTCCCACTGTACTCGTCACTCCAGACGCCGTCGTCGCACTCAAAGAAGGGGGACAAACCGCCTTCCCCGGTGGTTTCTTCGACGAGGACGACGTAGGTCACAACGCCGCAATGGCTTGCGCTGATGTCTTCGAAGTCCTTGAACGAGGCATGAATATAGTATGTTCCTGATTCCTGTGGAATGAACGCTTCGTCCAGTCCAGCCCTCGCACTAAACACGACGTCGCCACTATCGTTCAGCAGCTCAACCATCCCGCGCTCGTTGCGATACGAGTCAAGCCAAGAAAATCCGGTTAGGAGAACATTGTAGTGCTCTTCTGCGTCAAGCTCGATCGCAATGTAGTCGTTGTCGGTTGCGGGAAAGAGCGTGCGGAACTGCGCTTCTCCGACTTCTATCGAGCCGGCCGAATCCATCTCATCATCGCTCGGATCTTCGGTTTCGAACTCGTCGGTCGAGTCGGGCCAAGCGCCGTAAAGCTGAGTGAACTCAGTGTCTTCGATCTCTTCCACAGTACCTCTTACGCCGCGCGGCCAGAAGCCGAGAGGAGCGACCAGCTCGTATTCCGCCATGGGGCTCAATTCCTCCCAGGTAGCCTCTCCATCTACGTCACTGACTGCGACTTCGGTATCGTCGTCCGGGAAATCCAGCTCAAAGGGCACACCCGAGAGAGCGATCTCGCGGACAGTTGCGTGTACGACGAGGTCAACACGCTCCGGCGCGGGCTCCACTGTGATCACAAACTCGAGGTCATCCGTGAGGCCCCTTCGGTCAACAGCGTGCAACGCGATGAAGGTGTCGCCCTCTGCCTCTTCTGGCGGTGTCCCAACCAGTACGTACCCGTCATCCTCGTCCAGTACCAGTTCCAACCAGTCGGGGTGGGTTTCCAGGGTGACGACGAGTGGGTCACCAAACGTGTCCTCTTCGTCGTTGTCGTGAATATCGACAATCCAGTAGTACCGTTCGGTTGCGTAGCCGGTTCGCAACGGGTCGTCGCCGAACTCGGGCGCGTCGTTTGTGTTTTCGACGAAGATCCAGACGATCTGAACCGCCCGTCTTCCCGTTTCGTCGGTAGCCGTGATTTTGAGTCGCCAGTAGCCTTCTTGACCGTCCACTGGTGTGCCGACCAATGTGCCAGTGGCGCTGTCCTCGTCACCGCCGTCCGTGAGTTCGAGCCAACCTTCAGGCTCCTCCTCAGCATCGCCGTCGTACTCGAGTTCGTATGACAAGGTGAGGCTGTCGCCGTTGACGATATCGTCATCGTCGGCAGCGATGTCGTAGCTATACTCGAAGTCCTCGCGTGCTTCTGTGGTCGGTTCGTCGGTGACCCAATAGGGGACCTGGTTGCTGTTCACCACGTCGATCGTGAACTCTTGGCTGTCGGTGGCTCCATCGTCGTCGGTTGCGAGCAGCGTCACTTCGTTGCCTTCAGTTCCAAAGTCGGTGTTCTCAGGCACACCAGTCAGCAGCGCCGTTCCCGCGTCGTTGTCCACGTAGGCTAGGTACAGCCACTCGGGTGCGTCGTCGATTGAGATACTCGCCGTGTCTCCCGCATCTACGTCGGTCGCCGATACCCAGTACTCGTAGGTCTCACCTTCAACAGCGGCCTCGAGTGGTTCAGATGTGAACTCAGGATCATCGTTCGTGTTCTCGACCAGGATGACCCAGGTTTGGGAGTCGAGACCCCCCTGACCGTCGTCTAGAGTAATCGTCGTGCGGTGGTATCCGACGTGCTCGTTGGTCGGTGTACCGCTAACAGTTGCTGTTCCGTTTCCATGGTCCAAGAAGGTCAGGAAGGGCGGGAGTTCGCCTTCCACTTCGATGATGAAGGAGGCGCCGTCGTCGACGTCCGAGGCCGTCACCGCGTAGGTGTATTCTTCGTCTTCAGTGGCCTCAGTGCCGGGCTCAGAGGTGAAGAAGGGTGCGTCATTCTGCGGCGTGATGGTCAGAGCAAACGCTGTACCTTCGATGGAGGAGCCTGCGCCGTCGCTGAGGCTGAACGAGAAGGAATCCGAAGTCGTTTCGCTGCCATCGTGGGTATAGCTTACTTCGCCGGCATCGAGATTAGCCTGAGTAAATGAGTCGTGACTGAGCCAGCCGTTATCGGGCTCAGTCGTTACCGTGTATTGAAGTTCGCCGGCGCTGTTGTCGACGTCCGACGCGGACAGCACAGATGAGTCGAGCCAGACGGACCCGCCTTCAGGCGCCGTCGCCCCAGCGTTCACATCAAGCACGAGATCATCATTTACACCCGTAATATCAACAAAGTAGCTAATCGTCTTCCAACCGCCATCACCGTCCTCGACCCGCAATACGAAGCCGTCGTGAGAGTCTTCTCCGCCGTCGTGATTGTACGACACACTGTCATCGGTCACGTCGCTGGGGACGATGAGGTCAAAGGCCGCATAGGGCGTCGGGCTCTCGCCGCCGGAATTGACGAGTGCCCCGTGCGCTGGAACCGAAACAACCGTGATAATCAGGTCCGCGACGTCAGTCTCGTCGTCAGCGGGGGTCAATGCAGTGGAATCGATCGCTACCGAGCCGCCTTCGACGGTCTCGAGATAGGCGGTGACATCAGCGGTCGGTTCGTCATTCTCAACGAGAACTGTGATCGACACCGTCGCAACATTCGAGTCTTCTTGGCCATCAGAGACTTGGTAGGTGAAGGAGTCGTCACCACTGAAGTCCGGGTTCGCCAGGTACACGAGACCCGGTGCCACACCGTGCAATACACCGTTCTCCGGGTCACTCACAATCTCGAATGTGAGGCGATCGCCGTCTTGATCGTATCCTTCCAGATCGATATGACGACCACCTTCTTCGACGACTACGATATCGATGTCCGAAGCAACTGGTGCGTCGTTCAGTGGGCTCACGTGTATGGTGATGGTCCCGAGATTCGATACGACTCCGTTGGCCTCAGCCAGGAAGCTGAAGGAGTCGGTTCCATGAAACCCGGCCTCAGGCGTGTACACGATGAAAGGACGTGTATCGCTCAACGTGCCGTGCTCCGGCAACTGAGCGATCTCGAACGTGAGGTCCCCTTCATCGACGGTCGCCGACATCGTGATCTCAGCGGGAACGTCCTCGTCTGTCAGGACGGTTGTGGACGCGGCAACAGGCGCCTCGGCAGCGATCGGCTCTGGACACAGGCAGGCGCCGCTCCAGGTCGCGTCGTCACCACACAGCGTGACGCCTTCCTGACCGTCGTCACAAATGCAGGATTGTGTGTCCAACGGGAAACAGATGGGTGCTTCTTCCTCGACCGCAAGATCACAACCGGTGCCGGCGAGAGCGAGAATGAAGACGGCGAGGCTGGAAAGCCCAAGACGGTGAATCGAGTAGTTTAGGGGCTGGTGCACAGGCATACGCTCCGTGTGAGTTGTACGTTTCTGGCCAAGTTTTCAAGAATCGAATTTCAGCAGTGTACGCTAAACCGGAGCTGAGCCCAATAGGCAGCTGAACGAAGCCGTTTTCACTTTTCAACGACACTGTTCTCCGCGTTCCAGGGTGACCGCTCTGGTTCGTCGCCCACGATCAAATACTCCACTTCTGGCGACCCGCATTCGTGCGGGATAGGCTATACTCATTATTTTTTGTGAGCGCATTGTACGGCAAACCGTCGCGCAACCCAATCCCGTCGTGTTTTCTTTCGGCTGCCTCCACGGAGATTCGACGCGACCCGAAGTGCCAGTTGTCCCAGAACCGGCCCTACCCGGTCGCACAGCCAAGCACAGGCCTCTTTCCTCGAACCATACTCTCAGCTATCTCTCATGGGGCGCCCGTGTCATCGACCCGAAACCGAGAACCGAAATGAAGAATCTACTGTTTGTCGCTTTTTGTTTGGCGGTCCTCACCGGCTGTAGCGACTCGGAGGGTGATCCTGCAGACCAATCACCGACTGAAGATGGGTCGACCTCGGATGTGGGCGACACCGTTGACGTAGTCAGCGACGTCACCCCCGACGCCGACCTCGATGACGCCGACCTCGGTGAGGTCGAGCCAGACCAAACGATCGACCTAGCGCCGGACGAGTCGGATCTCCCACCACCACCCCTTCCCGACGAACCCTGCCCTGCGCCTCCCTCTACCGACGAGCCTGAGCTGGGAAGATGGTCGCTATCGATGTTCCACTACAACGTTCAATACGTGGCCGGTGGAACCGAGGGCTTCAGTGCCGTTACGCTAGGACCAGGTGGGGGCGACGTGCTCGATCAGACCGAGGCAGAGGTCGAGGACCAGATCATAAGAGAAAGCCTCGTCCCACTTCTAGGCGTTCTCGAGAGGAACCCAGAGCTGGCCCTCACCTTCGAGATGCAGGGATACATGGTAGACGTCATTGCAGAGCGCCATCCCCGTACCCTCACCCGTATGCGGGACCTCGCCGAGGCAGGTCAACTCGAGCTGGCTTCTATCCACTGGAGCGACCAGTTCTTCCTAGCATTTGGAACCGAAGACATGGACGAGAGTTGGCTGCGCACGCAACAGAGCTTCGCTGATGCCGATCTACCCCTCTCACCAGTTGTCTTCGCCCAAGAGGGCCAGTTTGGTGAGGGTTTTGCCGGCTGGCTAGCCGAGAAGCGACCTGATTCAATTGCTGTGATGGCTCGAAACCTCCAAGGTTTCTTCCAAAACTCCCTCACCGACCAACCGCTTTTCAACGTCAACGGCCAAGACGTTGTTCTGCCTCGGGGCATATCCAACGAGCTGGTCGAGCGTCACTTCAACTTCTTCGACGACGGCGAGCTACTCGCCACCAACGACATGAACCCCTACTTCGGCGATCTCTTCACCTATGATCCGCCTTCGGTGGGTCGCTACGAACATCGCTTGAAATGTCTCGCAGAGAACGGATATCGGGTCGGCACGATAGCCGACTATGCCGACGCCGTGAGGGACAGCGATTTCGAGGCGCCCGACATGCCACCCTTCCTCGACGGTACATGGCAGCCGAGAAGTACGACCGGACCGCTCCGCTGGATGGGCGGCGGAGGGCAGATTTGGCGTGCCCAGGAGCGGGACAACCTCGTTCTCACGACCTGTGTCTCGGCTAGACACCAGGTGCTGGGCCTGCAGATCGTTGCCGACGACGTAGGCGACGACGCGTCCAGCGACCTGCGCGACAGCCTCGATTCTGCCTGGCGGCACCTGCTCTGGGGCGAGGTCTCGGACGCACGCGGCGTGAACCCGTGGTGGGGAGAAGTTCAATACGGTCTGTCCCACTGCGCTGAAGCGTTCGATCTGGCCAGGGAGGGGCTGCTCACAGAGATTGAACGGCGCGAAATCGAGGGCCTGCTGATTGACACCGCAGAGGGCGTTGTAACCGAAGGCCTGTTTCATCCCGAGCCGCTCACTCGAACGCCAGTCGACCCACCGGTGGAGGTTTCGTTCGTCGCATCTGGGGATCGCGAGCCCACAATCTCCTGGGTTCAAATCGGCGAGCTCGAGGACGGACTTTTCGAACTCGAGGTGACATGGCCACCAATCGAAGGCGAGGTCGAGCGATTCGAGTCCTGTCTCGCCCGTAGCGACGACCTCGAGTGGGCCTGTTCACTCGACCCGAAGCCAATCGCCATACAAATCCCACGTGAGCCCGGCCTGATTGCCTACGTGCCCGCCCTCAGCGAAGCACTCGTACGCTACGATGAGAGCGATTTCGACCTGCAACCCGAGGCCTACGACGACGGCGTCTGGAGTACGGCCGCCAACGGCCTAGTCGGTCTGGGAGAGGCGTTTCTGATCAAAGATGTGACGCAGGTTCACCTGGCCATTGGCTGGCCGCCCGGTGAAGGGCAAAACGATGTGATCGAGATCAGAGATGAAACCCTCCAGGGCTGGATCGATGAGACCTGGAGATTTTGGTACACTTCCGACGAATCGACAGCTCTCGGGTTGGCCCGTCGCAATCTCAACCCGACGCTAAACGTTGCCCCGTAGGAACTGTCGAGCATCTGGAGGTGAGCGTGATCAAAGGACTCGGAATTGGCGTCGGCGAGATGGCGATCACCATGAAACAGTTTCAATTCCGACCTGGCGACGTGATCCAAGGCGTCGTATCCATCAGCTTGGCCGAGCCGATCAAGGCCCGCGGATTATTCGCTTCGCTTGTCGCCCGTCAGCGCGCTGTCAGATTGCCGCGCAAGTCCGGCGAACCGGTGTCTAGCCACAGGGACACACTCTTCAATTTCCGCAAACCGTTAGCACAGGAAGGGATGTTCACCGACGGGCACTACCCGTTCGAAATCGAGATTCCTCCCAACATCCTTCAGCGCGAAATCCAGCCTCCCAATGGCGCCTTCGGCGATGTGGTTCGCGCGATCTCCTTCCTTTCATTCATGACCCGCTTTCCCGTGGAGTGGCGCGTAGAGGGCATTCTCGACCTCCCTTGGAAGATCAATCTCAGGGAATCTGTGCACGTGACAATCTGCGAATAGGTTGGCGGCGATTAGGCCGGAGCGCTACTTTTTCGGCTGAACCACGACGCGCACCGTGGGTTTTACCCGCAGGGTGCCCAACAACGCAGTGAATGGAACGATTCCGTAATCTGGCTGGTGGATCTCAAACTCGGCTTGGGTCTGATTCGGGTGATCCGTGGCCTTCAACTTCCACTCGGTAGCTCGCGACCGTCCGTGCAGCTTCAAGCTACCCACAACCGTCGATTCGTCGGCCCGCCGTCCGCTGAATACGATGTCGGGATGCCGTTTGCTGTGGAGCACCTCTTTGACGATGTTGGACTCGATCTTTCGTTTGTCCCGCCGGCTGAGCGTTTTTGGGCTCAACTGTCCGTTGACTACGGCCCCGACGACCTGCAAGGAAGCCGCGTCAACGGTTGCCTGGATTGCTCCACCAGGTTCTTCTTCCACATCGATGGTGAATTCGGTGACTTTCAGTATGAGATCGTGGGCGACCTTCGATAGGAGACCATGCTTGAAGGTGTGGACGAGAATCTCGGTATTGGACGGTCCTAGTCGCATTTACCGCCTTCGTTCGGGGCGTTAGCGTGCGATCGACTCACAGTTGCTAGTCGTACGCCAAGTCGGGACTCTACTTCAACCATTTCCGCAGTGCCCAGTAGCCGATCGTCCACATACAAAGACAAGACCAGGCCTTTGTCGCCGCCAAACACGAGCTCCCGACCAACCCGAAGCGTGGTGAGCTCGATTCCGCTCAACTGCGGCCCGTCGCAGCGGATCGAAACACCAGGATTGTCGTTGCCAGTCACTGTGGGGCGGTATGCCGCCGCGATGGTTTCGGTCCACTTGACCTCGGCGCCGCCAACAGCCGAACCGGCCACAAAGAGCATGCCGGTCTCGGGAGGTCCATCAGACCAGTCGCCCGGAAAGAAGGCGTCCCCTACCTCCAGCGTCGCTAATGTCGAGTCGGAAACACTCATCCGGGCGAGCTCGAGCTCGAGCTGATGGCAGGCGTTGAGCCAATTCGCAGGCTCGGCGCTGTCCAACCCGTTCAACGCAACAGGGGCAAGAGGTAGGTCAGCCGAGTCGACCCACTCAGAGCCAAAGGTGAACTGAAGTGCGCCACCCATTCCTTTGAAATCGATACGATACGCTGAGAAAGTGCCCTCGATGACGACTTCTTCACCAGCTTCAGCCAGCCACACAGGCGCCCCGATTGTTGCCAGCCCCGTCGAGAAGAAAGAGAGGAGAGCGCTGTGTTCCAATTGAGTCAGAGGTCGGGGGGCCGCCGAGCTGGTCTCAGCGCCGAGGAAGGCCCCAGCAATCGATTGGGCAATCGGTTTCCCGATCGATATGCGCCCCACGCACCCACCGGCTCTGATCACGTCGATGTGGAGTAGCGACTCGAACGATACGGCGTCGCTGCCCGCATTAATCGTTCTCGAACCGTCTTGTGCCGAGGGTCGAGTACCGCCACACGACTCCAGGCTGGTTCCGAACTCGGGCAGCAGCTCAGAAAGACGATTGTTGAGGAGCTCCGAAACTAGTAGGGACAAAACCAGCAGTTGTCCTTCGCTCTGTTCGGAGTTGGCTGGTTCGAGGGGATTCATGGCAACCGTTGTAATAGCACGAAGCACCGATCACAACTGGTTCACCCCCTCCTGAACACGCGGAAGCAACTGGTCTATCGAGAAGAGGCCGGGTGGAGCAGGCGCACTAATCGATGCCTCCCAGATCGACAGCAGTCGATCCGATGCTGCGTGATTCCCCTGCTGCCGATATAGGGTAGCGACCAAGCGGACGTCGGCCTGCCAGCCGTAGAAGCTGTGTTTGTAGGCGAAGTCATCGCAGATTTCCGCAGCCTCGGGGTCTTCGCCACGAACCGCTTCTTCGCAATGCCTCCAGGCGATCCGTACATCTCGATTTTCGACGACCGCCGGCCGGCTGTGGTTGGTCCAGAACATCAGCCCGATCGATACGACGCAGAGCGCAACGCAGACTCCAGCCAACCCCCGAAACACCCACATTTCACGGGTCTTGAGCCGTTTGGATGCACCCAAGCCAACTCCCAACCCGATGCCGGCGACGAATCCGCCAATGTGCGCAGCGTTGTCGATTCGCGGAACGATCAACCCGAAGAGCACCACAAAGAGAAACCAGCGCATGAGGCCGTTTCTCATCGCCATCCCACTCCGGGTTGCGGAGGTGTGACCGGCCGCCACACCGGCTCCGATCAGTCCCATCACGGCACCTGAGGCGCCACCCGAAAAGCCAGGGCTGACCAGGTGGCTAATGATCATCGAGGCGATTCCGGTCAGGACGTAGATCACCGTCGCGCGCGAGGAGCCGTACCACTGCTCCACGATCGGCCCCACAATCGCGAGAGCGTAGAGGTTGAAGCCAATGTGCATCGCCCCGCCGACATGGGCAAAGTTCGCAGTGACGAAACGCCACCACTCACCACCGCCGGTATTGAACGGACCGAAGCTGGCGCCATACTTCATAGCTGCAGCAAGGTCCATGCTCCAGATCGAACCCGTTGCAAGTACGGCGAGAAGAAAGAGCGCACCGTTCGAGACCAGCAGCGCGGTGGTCATAGAGCCTTGGCCGGGTAGCAACCGATCGGCGACTTTGCCGCCAAGTTTGACACCCCACGAGGCGACTCTCCTGTCGCAGTGGGGACACTTTTTGTCTTTGCGATCGATTGGTTGGCCGCAGCCATCGCACAGTTTGTGCTTGTAGGTTAAGTGTTTAGCGGTGTTCTTCCGCTCCAGCGCGTCCTTTTCTTTCTGCTGCCTGCGAATGTGCATCTTCCATTTGACGCGTTGTTCGCTGGTGCCGAAAAGGCGCAGGATCTTGTCGAGAAGGCTGAGGACGATCATATTGCCGCCACCGGGGACTCGAGGGCGGCGATCAGTATTGCCGCCCCCTCCTCGAAGTGATCTAGGACACTGAGTTCTCCCTCGATTTCACCCCAGACGTTCACCGGGGCGATGAGACGACACTCTGACTTCAACGCGATCGGTGTCGGTCCGTAAGGCAATGCGATGATCTGTCCCTCGCACCAGAAGCAGAGCGTACCGGGCGCCACTACGACAGCGGCATCCGGCTCTGTTTCTGCGCTGATTCCGGTTTCGAAGTAGATTTCGTCGCCCCAGCGGCTTATCTGCCCCTCGATCGGTAAGGCATCCCATACAGAATTGGCCGTTTCTGTCGCCCGCAAGGAGGCGAAACAGCTCGTATCTCGTGAGGTGATGACAACTCGGCGCACTGGACCGCCTTCCTAAAGGAGGACTTCTTCGAACAGTCCCCGAATCTTCGGCGGCAGCTTCTTTTGAGTAAAGCCTTGAAGTGCCTCAGCTAGTGTCTCCATGGTCCAACCTCGAGATTTGAGGTCCGCCAGTTTGGCCGGCGTAAAGGTGACGGTTGGCGGGTCGCCTTCGATCGTCAATGTGTCCAGAAGGGCACGATGCTGCAGTGGCAGAGCCGAGTAGTAGAATTGAAGGGTCGGCCCCGAGCCCCATGCTGCGAGTGGCTCGAGCGCTGGATAGCTAAAGGCCTCTTCAGGTTCAGTCCCAGCCGCGGCGAAAAGCGCCGAACGCTCCGCCCCGGCAGCTACTGCGAGGTTGTCGTGAACTGAAATCCCCCGTTTGGAGAATGCGGCCATTGTGCTTTTGGTCGGCGCTGGGAATTCGACAGCGGCCACGTTCTGGATGATTCGAACCTGCTGTCGAGGTTGCGACACGAGATCAAATAGATCAGATAGGGGCCCCGGCGTACCGTCCGTCAATCGGCTGTCGAGCCATCCTAGATGGGCGTCGATGTCGACTCCCGAGTCGGCTGCTCGGGTCAAACTCGAGCGCGTGAGTTGATAGACTCCCAGCCACTGGTCAGAGCGCGTCTTCTGTTTGACGCCCAGGCGACTCATCACGTAGCAGTCGGTCACGTCGCCACCGTCGGATGGGATTCGCACGATGAACGACTCATCGACTGTCAGCGGCTTGGTGCGCTTCTCGGTGAACTTGGTTCCGCGGACCACCGCACTTCCGAGCGGCGTGAGACGGCACAGGCGCTTGCTGGCGTCGTCGCCCGGCGCTCGCGCAATGTCTGTCCAGCCGAACCGAGCCAATAGCGTCAGCCAGAAATTCACGAATCGAAGTTTCTCGGTGTCGACACTCTCGTCGTCAAGCTGCGCCGGTTCGCACACCTCGCTGAGCAACAGGTCCGGTACGTTATCCGACAAAGCCTTGGCGAGGTGAGTTGTTTCGGTCCATCCCTTGGGAAGCTCGGCCAGTGTTTGCCAAGCGCATTCTCGGAGCTCTGTTTCGTGATGTATGAAGTCGCGACGAAAGGCGCGACCAAAATTGTAGCGATGACCTTGCTCATCACGCGCATCGCAACGCTCGTCCCATCCCTCGAGGGCGAAGAAGGCTCGTTTGATCAGATGTGCCCGCCGAACAGGATCGGCCAGAAACAGCTGGTCGGCCCCGGGAGCAAGCTCGAGCCAATAGTCGGAATCGGGTCGAACGAGGTCCAGTTCAACGGCGAGCAGATAGACGAACCGTACCTGATCGACCTCTTCCCAGTCGTAGAGTATCGAGCTCGGGTCCTTCCACACGAGTCGCTGATTCAGCGCTCCCCAAAGGGGCTTGGGCGGAATACCGGACTTGGTCAGTTTGACCGGTTTGAGCTGAGTTGCCTGAATGACCGCGAACAGGTCGCGAAGAATTTCTCGTTCTGAAGATTGGAAGCGGGCCTGCACATCGCCCTTGAACTCTGGATACATTGTTACCCCGCTATTCCGCTGTCAGATTTGTCGAGTACGTCGGTGCTATGCCCTGCTTGCGCAGTGTCTCGACCACATCTGGCACGGCCTGTGGATCCACGAGCGCACGGGTCGGTGTGAGTTCGATCCAGACAACGCCACGAAACGACGGTTCAGCCCTGAGGCTCTCCATCGTAGCGCGGTCGGCTGTTTCGATCACAGCGAGGTTGTGATGAGCGATGGGATCAAGGTGACTATCCATGTCGGACCCCTTAGGTTTTGAGACCTGGGTTGTTGTGAAACCTACTGCCCCTAGTCAACGGTCTGATCGTCAGAAAGTCAATGTCTTATTGTCGGCCATCGATGGTTTGGCGCAGGAAACGCACGTAGATCCCCTCCGATTCACTGAGTAGCTCCATCGAAAAATCCGGATCGGCCACGAAGAGGGGGCCGCTAAAACCCGAGCCCTCCGGAGCAAACCGCTCGATGGTGAGGTTATTGAGGCCGATTTGTCGAGCAGCTGCCTCAGAACCCCGCAGTAGGGGGGGTAGCGAAGCACAAATTTCCAGAACATCGGTGGGATAGGTTTCCAACATCGCGGTGACCTCAGCCGGATCCCCAGCTGCGACCCGGTCCATGAGTTCCCAGGGCATTGGGCAACTCATCTCGCGAGCAACCATCACGAACAGAGCCTGTCGCGGCAGAAAGCGCACTTCGAGCTCGGTCTCGGGCTCGAACCCGCGAACGAACCACTCGGCTCGATCTGGGTAGAGAGCGTACGACGGCAGGTTGGTACGGAAAGAGTTCATTCGCCCGGTCCAACGCACCGTAATCGACCCGTGGTCGATTGCTCCATCCCAGAGTGTGCGCAGATGAAACGGGAGCAGTAGCCGCACTTCTGGCCCATCGACCGTCGCTGAGGGAAGCGCATATCGGAACCTGAGTTGAGCGCTCTCATCGGGTCCGAGGTCAAACGAGAATCGCTTGGCGGCGCGGTAGGTTACCTCGAGGTGGGCTGGACTGCGTATCAGGTGAACCACCTCTGTCTCGGCCGGCACCCCGTTCACGAACGCCTCGCCCCAGAAGTCCTGCAGATCGGGTGTGATCGATGGGTCGCTGGCGCTCCAAATGTTGGGGATACCCATCTCGAGCGTCTGCTCGCTCGAGCCAAAGTTCCGAACCACCAGCGTTGTGTCGAGTACCCAAACCAGCTGGTCGGCCTGGTCGTCCATCGATGGGATGACTTCCATTCGCATCGCTAGAATCTGGACATCATGGGCGAGGGCAGGTGCCCATTCACCCTCGACACGGCTCAATGGGATACCCAGTGCAGCGGCCTGGGCCGACATAATCGCCACGATAATCGTGGGAAGCACTAGAACGCACGCTACTGTTTTTCGCCAACCCAAGGGACTACTCCATCGGAAACTACAGTGTTTCAGCACTGCTTTATCAGAGAAGTCGCCACGGGGCGATAGCATTCCCCGCCAGGGGCGATCGCGGAGTGAGCACTAGGAGCCCGTCGGGTATAACGCCCCGGACTCCAGCCGTTAGCTTTTAGCGGT
>CAZDBH010000175.1:0-15405 GCA_964503485.1 uncultured Bradymonadales bacterium
GCATACCCCGCCGCTCGATCCGGCAGGATTGAGGGATAACGGCTTCTCGTCGCGAGGTCAGTCTGCCCGCCTCATGTCGATGCTGAGCGAGCACGGCGTGGACACGATTTTCACGGGTGGAATCGGTTCCTTCGCCAACGAACGAGAGAGTGGAATTCACGTGGTCTCGACTGGTGGAGCCGGCACGCTCGAGAGCGGCGATAACTCGACACGGCATCTGTTACACGTCACGGTGGATCCGGCGTCTGAAGACCCCGTTACCGTTGAGACGGTGACTTTTTGAGCGCCTCGCCCACCAAGGGAATTCGATGGTGCGCTAGGTTGTTCCTGTTAGAACCGTCAGAGCGTTGCAACCTTCGCGGACACGCGATTGACCTCTGGACGGCGTTGGGCAGGTCTGGGTTGATTGCGCAGTTGTAGAGGCAAATGAAACCTCGGCGAAAGCTCAACCTGCTCGGAATCCCCATTCGCATCACCTTTGGTTTGTTCTATCCGTTGGTCCTGCTTTCTGTCCTCTATGTGTGCATCTTCCTTTACGGCAACTCGCGCGACCTGAGCCAACGGGTCGAGAGCATGCTTGCGGACGTGCTTCCCGGCTCGATCCGAATCACCGAGATCCGACTGGACCCTAGCCTCCTTCAGGTTAGGGTCTTTGGCGCTGAACTCGTTGGACTCGACGGAGAGACCATCATCTCTGTGAATGAGGTAGTCGGCAGCCTCGATCTATCTTCGACAATAACCGGTCAGATCGCCCTGGATCGGGTCGACGCGATCGGGGGCGAGGTGCTCATCTACTTCGACGGCAAGGGCGAACTGTCTCTGCTCGAAGCAGTCACCGAGCCCCGAGAATATGATCCGCGCGACGAGGATGAACCTGGCGTCGATATGATTCTCGGAGGCATCACCGTCGAAGATACGGATGTACTGGTCCACCGCGGGGATATGTCGCTCCTATTCGAGGGCGTCCGCGCCCGACGGGGCCGAGTGAGCCTGATCAATGATGTGCTCACGATTACGGCCGACGGCTATGTTCCATCGGGGCGAGTCATCCTATTACCCGAGCTTCTCGAGCTGGCTGACCCTCGGACAACGTTCACACTGCGCGAGTACCGCAACCGGAGACGGTTGGACCCGTGGGCAGGAGCTCGCGAAACACTGGAGACCCGTTACGGGGACGACTACGGGGCGTTGACGTTTACTCTGGGAAGCGTAGCGATCGACGACTTTGTCATGATCGATGACTTGCTCAGTGCCAACGAGGTTCGTGGAGGCATTGGCGGGGGCCAGATCCGAATCGGCGGCTGGATGAATATCGAGCCGATCGACAAACTGGCCGAGATTGAATACGAGGCACAGGGGCGGCTCGATTTGCCGATGGACTCCCCGATGATCTCGTACTTCGCGGAAGACACGGTGGTAGGTAGCGACGATACCGCTGTTGCCAACCTCGACTTCGACATTGCCGGCTCCCTCGAAATAATCGGCGGAGAATTCTCGGTCGACATAAACGACATCAACGCGATCGGTGTACCTCTCGATCGATTGGCCGTTTCTGCGACCTCCGCCCCCGGAGAGGCGTTCATCGTCTCGGGTGGCGAGCTGATCGCCGAGCGAGACGACGGTACAATCGAGGGAAGAGGCTTCTTCGACCCGGCTGACGGCACCTACTCATTCGATTTGTGGTTGAACGAGATGCCTTCGGAGGCCCTGCTAGGTGCCGTCGTCGACGAAGAGGAGACGGATGACTTTGCAGGCTGGATTAGCTCAACTCCATCCCAGTACGCTGCCGGCGGATCGGTCGGACTGCAGCTGTCTGGTGACCTGGACGCGAAAACGCTGACCAGTCTGCTCGAATCGCGTCTTGGTGGAAGCCAAGCCGACTTGTTAGTCGCGGACATCGCGCGGCTTAGCTGGGAAGCGGGACCTTATGCCACACAGCCGGTTGACTCGGCCTCGATTGAAGGCTCGATTCGCCTCGCTGCCAGCGGGATTGTGGAGTTGAGTGGACCAGGCGCAGGTGGTCGTTTTGTCGCAAAGCTCGGGTCGGATGAGTTTCAGTTCGACGGCCAAGTCGACTTGGTCACAGAGCGATTCGAGGGGCTGGGCGTTGTGGGCTCGGCCCGTTCACTACGTCGTTTGGCCGACCTCGACGGCTTCGATGCCGGAATCGAAGCCAATCTCACACTGGTGGGTGCTTTTGCCGACCCTAAGATCCGGGTGAACCGCCTAGAACTGGACCGCTTGGCGCTGGACGGCGTCGAGATTGGCTCGATTCGGACTTCGGTTGATTTGGAGAACATCGGGACTTCACCTTCGCTGCGCGGCGGCCACGCCAGCGTCTTGGATGTGGAGGTTGCGGGTTTTGAAGCGACCAGTATCGAGGCGGACTATGACTTCGACGGGCAGCGGTTGGACCTGTCGAACACCCGTATTGAGGCCGCGGCGGGACGCATCGACGTGGAGGGCCAAGTCACACTGTTCGAGGGGGATACCGCCCTGGACAATCCCCGACTGTCCCTTTCAGTGGAAAGTGACGGGCTCGACATCAATGTTCTGTTGCCGGGCCAGCCGATCGAGGGATCCATTGGGATCGACGCAAACGTGCGGGGCACCGTCAATCGTCCGCGGGTCGAGGGTGAATTCGAGGCGAACGACGTGGGTGTCTTCAACGAGGCGATCGATGAAGCCTCCGGCCATATCGAGTACGGACCCCAGGGCGTCTCTGTGACAAATCTCGAGGTGTACTCCGAAGGCGCCACTGCGACGGGAGAGATTCACCTCGATCGAGATTTCGACATCGACTCGGGATCACTTCAGCTGACCGATCTATCCCTCAGTCACGTCCGCTCCCTCGAGGATCTAGGCATCGGTTTGGAGGGTTTTGTCGACCTGTGGATCACGATCTCTCGGGAAAGCACGGAACCCATTGCGCCGGGACTCGAGCACCTCCTACCCAATCCGGGAGTACCTGACGTCGAAGGGACCCTTTTGGTGGAGGGCTTCCATGTAGACGGCGACGACTACGGTTCGATCGCGCTCACAGCAGATACGTACGGCGACCAGGTCGTAGCGGTGGGCCAGATTGCCCGTTTCTTGGACACCGAGGTGACCATTCCACTGGTAGGCAGCGACCCGCTGGCAATTCGCGGCGATTTCGGCCATGTCCCGCTGGTCGACATCGTGCCCAGCCTAGAGGGGCTCGTCTCGAGTGGGGAGGCGCGGGATGGCGAGTTTGAACTCTTCTACGACTTGGAGAGCGGAGATATCTCGTCTTTCCTCGAGCTCGGCGCAGTCCAACTGCTGACCCGGGGTAGAGAGTTTGGGACGAGCGGTCCCGTTCGGATCAACTACGTCGCTGGCTATGACGAGGCCGGTGAGTCCACTCACGTCGTGACGGTCCCGCAGCTTGGATTCGGGACCGGAGACAGCGTTCTGACGTTGGACGGTCAGCTGCGAAACTTCTCGGAGCTCGAGATGTCGCTCGTGGGTGAGGCAGACATGTCATTGGCAACGCTGTTCAGCGATACGATTGCCGACGCCGCCGGGTTCGCCGAGGTCGACTTGACGATTGGAGGGACCTTGGATCTGCCAGCACCTGCGGGAAGCGTCACGTTCAGCGACGCCGAGCTGACGGTGAGGGGGCTTGGTGACTCGCTCATACTAGACCAGGGCTTGGTTCAGCTGGAGCCAGAACCGGGCGGCATCTTGACCGTGCGAGTTCCGGTGGAGAACCGGATTATCGGCAGCGTTTTCGAGGGTGCCTTCAGTTTGGATGGCGCGGTTCGCCTCGAGTCCTTCGTACCCCAGTCGCTCGAACTGACCCTCGATGCGAACAACGTCACCTATCGAGTCCCGCAGGAACTCAACGTAACGCTAAATCGCGCCGACCTCAGCCTCTTCGGCTTCGGGCTGGCCGACCCCGAACCCGCCTTCTTCCTTTCGGGTAACGTGTTTGTCGAGGAAGCACTCTATTTCAAGGATATCGGTAACATCACGGGCGCGGTGGGCAGTGCGTTGGTCGGGCTCTTCGATCGGGAGATACAGAGCTACGAGCAACCGATTTGGGAGAGCAACCCACTGTTGGGCGCAATGCAATTCGACCTCGGCATTCAAGCGAGGGATGGCGTCTTCGTTCGAAACGAGGCCTTTGGTGCTGACGTCGAAGCGGAGATGCAGGTCAACCTCCAACTGCGAGGCACACTCGAACGCCCGGAGTTGACCGGCGACATCCAGATTCTCGAAGGTGAAGTCAACTTCCAGAATCGCATCTTCACCATTCGTGATTGCACCGTGCTGTTTCAGGGTCGGACGGACGCCGCCGGTGTCCCCGTCCCGTACGTGGACAGCTGCGTAGCTGAAGCCTCGATTGCTAGGCAAGCCCAACGACAAACCCGCCGTGGTGGAACAAGTGAGGCGGGCGAAACACTCGCTGAGAGCCAGGAGGAAGAGCTCGAGCCCTATATCATTCAAGTCACCGCAGAGGGATATCTGGATGATGTCGAGTTGAGATTTGACTCGGTCAACTATGCGCTCGTCCAAGCGGACATTGTGTCTCTGATTTTCCTGGGCGTAACGGTGGACGAGGTTGGAACTCAGGCTGCTGGGGAACCTTCTCTCGATCTCGTGGTTCGGCAATTGGTGGCACTCATCGAGGCACCGCTCGAAGAGCGACTCCCCTTCGACGAGCTGTCCCTGAGCCCGACTGTCTCGGGCGCGACGACTGTCTACATCTCGCAGCGACTCGGTGACCAGTGGAGCTATGCGATTGAAACCACGGTTTTTGGTGCGGAAGAAGATGGCGGCAGAGGGGCCTTGCAATACCGGATCACAGACCCAATCATACTGGAGCTCTCGCTGCAGAACACCGAGACCGTCGAGGTCGATACCCGGCTGAGATTCCGGTTCGAATTGGACTAACTGCGATTCGGGCGGGAATGCTCCAGATGCGGTCCACAGGACGAGCTTGAACCGTGCGACCGGAAAACTCCTGATTCTCTTTGTCGCGCAACTCGCTGTCGGGCTGATCGGGCAAACGCACGCGCAGAGCCAGGCCATAAAAATCGAAGACGTTGTTTTGGAGTGCCAGCTTCCACGCTGTGAGGACCAAGACGAGGTGGGCCGCCTCATTTCGTTGACCGACCTGCGCATCGGACAGGCGCTGGACGAAGAGGCCTTGGAACGAGCTCAATTCTATCTTCAAGAGACGGGGTTCTTCGCGCCAGACGGAGTGCAAATCGATGTCGCCGCCACCCCCTACGGTACAGCGTTGGTCAAGATAGAGACCATTGGCCAGATCTTCATTAGGAACGTCGAAATCGATCCCGGGGATGCGCTCGAGAGTGAGATCGAAGCCCGCGTCTTCATGCGCTCGGGTCAGCGCTACACCGACGATCCCGAGGAGACGCAACGACAGAAAGACGCCATCAGGGACCTGTTCGTGCGGGATGGCTATACCGAGACCGCGGTGGATATCGTTCCAGTCCCGGCAGGCGATTTCCTGATGGATTTGCATATCACGGTCGATCAAGGTGAACGGCTGGATGTCCAACGCGTCTTTCTGAAGGGCCATTCGGCGCTTACCTACTACCAGATCCGGAATATTCTGATGGGTGAGTTCGGTTTCTTGCGGACCTATCGGGAATCCGAGTTCAGAGACGGCATCGACGAGGTGCTCGAAGCGTATCGAGAACGTGGCTATCTGCGGGCTCGAATCACCAACCGGAATGCCGTGGCTCACCCGGCTGAAGGCGGCGTCGACCTCTTTGTGGAAGTGAGAGAAGGACCGAGATGGGAGTTCCTCTTCGAGGGCAACCAACTCTTCACTGATGAGGAACTGGCCGACGAGTTGCCCTTCGAGGAGTTGGGTTTCATCGACACCTCCGAGATCGAGAACGCCGCGCTGGGCCTCGAGGGGCTCTACCAGAACGACGGGCATTACTTTGCCGAGGTCAGTGCGGCGGTAGAGACCCGTGAGGAAGTCAACACCGTCACCTATTCGGTCGACGAAGGTCCGGAGGCAGAGGTCGTCAGTGTCGCCATCGCGGGCAACGCCGAACTGACGTCTTTCGAGTTGTTGGACCAACTCACCGCTACGGGTTTCGATTCGGACGCACCGGGTGGGTATCTACTACCGGGAGCCATCGAAGCAGACATCCGCAATATCGAGGCCTACTATCGCGCGAGCGGCTTTCTTTGGGCTCACGTTCCTCGCTGGACGGTCGTTTCGGAGGACGGAGGCCGATCATTGCACATCAGCCTCTTTGTCGATGAGGGCCCAAGAACGCTGGTCGGAGACGTTAGCTTTAGGGGCATCGGCGTGGTGAGCGAAGCCGATCTGAACGAAGAGTTGCAGCTGACGACTGACGCCCCCTTCTCTACCGGCTCGTTGCAGGCCGATCTTGCGACAGTGATTCGACTGTACGATCGCAAGGGGTTTCAGCCCGACATTGCGTCGACGTGCTCTGCCGGCGGCGCAGAAGTTCCCTGCGCGAACTACGGTCTGCCGCCGTCCTGCTTGGTTTGGAATCAGGAATCATGCGTCGATGAATTCCGTGGCGACCTGCGACTTCAGGAATGCACTCGGTTGGTGAGTTCATCGGAGTGTTTGGTCCCGTACGAACTGGCCGATAACCAGCTCGATATCGAGCACTTCGTCGAAGAGGGCGAGTTGGTCAGAGTCGGCGAGATTTTAATTCAGGGTAACTTCGACACAAACGACGCGGTCATTCGCCAGGAGCTTCCGCTCGAGGAGGGTGACCCCTACAGCAGCGACCTGCTGCTTACGGGACAGGCGAATATCCGAAGTCTGGGCCTGTTCAACTCAGTAACGTTGAGGACGATCGGACTGGACGCCCAGCGGGGTTACACACGAGACCGGGTGGCGATCGTCGTATCGCTCGAGGAGCAGAACAGCCGCTACCACGAGCTTCGAACTGGCTTCGTTGGGCAGAGCACTGTCGAGAGTGACCTGTTGGTTCTTTTCGAGAACGAGTGGGCCTACGTCGATCGCAATATCCTGGGTCAAGCCATCGAGCTGCGCGTCGTCCCGTCGTTCAGTTTTGACCTGAGTGACGTCCCGCGAGTCGGGGACCGAGAGTTTATTGGCCGAGCTGAGGTCTCGCTGTTTGACCCCCGTTTCTACTTCTGGGACCTGGCTGACCGGCCATGGGAGCTGCAGAGTTCGGTCGGGTATCTTTGGGACTTGCTTTCGACGCCGACCCAGGAGAGAGACGCCAGCTTTTCGGTCCAGGTGCTGCGCGAGTTTACAGAGGCCGAAGGCCTCTTCTTTAGCGTGGAAGGCAAATTCAGTTTTGTGCAGACTCGGACGACGGGTGAAGAGGACTTTCAAGACGCTCTGATCGTTCAGGTGACGCCAGTGCTGACGTACGACCGTCGTGATAGCACTATCAACCCCAGCGAGGGGGTCAGAACTGAGCTTCGCCTGGACCTGGCCCACGACTTCGAGAATGAAGCGTTCAGCAAGTTCCAGCTAGAGGGGAGTCACTTTATCCCTCTGAGTGAGCATTTCGTGTTCGCTTATCACCTTCGGTTTGGTTTCGCGATGGGGGGCCTGTTCTCGCTCTTCAGTTTCCCCGAAGACGAAACGCAGCCCCTCGAAGAACGGCTGTTACTTCCGCGGAGTGAGCGTTTCACCCTTGGTGGAGTGGCCGATGTCCGCGGATTTCCCGACAATGGGCTCGGCCCGACCAGCGCGAACGGCGTGCCGTCGTTTGGCGATGTGGTTTTGAATGGGACGTTGGAGCTTCGCTTTCCGTTGGTTCCCTCGATCGACTTTTACGGCGCCTACTTTGTCGACGCCGGGCAGCTGCAAGCCGACTTCATCGATTTGGACACATCGGACTTCCGGGTGGCAACTGGAATGGGGATTCGGTGGCTCGTGTTGGGGTTGATACCTGTTGTGCTCGACTATGGGCTGGTACTCGATCGCCAAGTAGGCGAAAGTATCGGTCAGCTCCATTTTAATGTGGGATATTCTTTCTGAAACGGATATTGGAGAAGCAGGCCATTGACGGCCAGTTAGCCAGGGATAGGCAACACCTCGTGGTTTTCAGACGAATAACGATTGCACTGCTCGTCCTTCTATTCGGGACAGCGGGTGAACTGTGGGCGCAGGAGCTGGTCGAGCCGGAGAGCGTTCTTCCTTTTGGTTCGACCTGGACCTATCGTGAGGGCACCGTCGACTCGACGGAGTGGCCCATTCGCTACAACGGCGAACCCGGTCCCGCCGAGGGATGGTTCGAGGGGCCAAGCCCATTTATCGGTCGCAGCCAAGCCCATCAAGACGAGTACAATGCCACCCAGCGGCGAATTCGCCGCCAGAGGCGACGGCGCGGGCGCAGCTACCGCCCCCCAGAGTTTTTCGGAACCCGGCTCATCTATGACCAGAGTTTGTACTCGGCGCCTCCAGACGCGCCCGAGGACTACGTACCCGGTCCGAACACGTACCTGTTCGTAACCACATTCGATGTCGACGATCTCGCCTCCGTGGAGGCAATGTTCCTCGAGGTTCGTTTCAGCGGCGGATTTGTCGCCTATCTGAACGGGCGGGAACTAGTCAGACACAACTTGAATCCGGGTCACTCGCCCGATCAGCCTGCTGACATCGTGTGGCAACCCTCGTGGGTCCGTCAAACGGTGGGTAATGTGTGGCAAAGAGCCTTCACTGGGCTGCCCGCAGACCGGCTCGTCAACGGCCAGAACACCCTCGCGTTCGAGGTGCATCGGCGGGGAGGCGGCGGCATGAACGCACTCTTCCTAGATGCGCAGGTCCGCGTCTATCGCGAGGCGGGGTTCGTGAAGACACCCTATCTGCTTCAGATTCAACCCGACGGTGTCACCGTGAGTTGGGAGACGTCGGTTCCCGGATTGGGCTACGTCGAGTACGGCTCGATTGACCGGCTCGACCAAGTGGCGACTCGACCACAGATTCAATCGACCCTACAAGAGGTGCGCCTGCGAGGCCTCCTGCCCGATATGCGGTACTTCTATCGGGTGCATACCGATACACCCAACGGCATGCTGACCAGTCCGGTGTATCACTTTCGCACGGCTGCCGGTGAAGGTACCCCGTTCACGTTTTTGCTCTATGGCGACAACCGTACCAATAGCGCTACGCACGCCAGTATGGTCACCCAGATGCTCGAGCGAGCCGAGCAAGAGGGTGCGCGTTTCATCCTGAACACCGGCGACCTGACCACACACGGCGGGAGCTGGGACGAGTGGCAAGACGAGTTCTTCGAGCCGGCGGCACCGATGTTATCGTACTACCCGCTCTACCCCGCGCTGGGGAACCACGAGGGAAATCACGAGACCTGGTACGAGTATTTCGACCTACCCAACAACGAGTCCTGGTACCAATTCAGTTTTGGGGATGTGGACTTTTTCGCATTGAATACGAGCGCGGGAATGACGCCGGAGTCGCTGCAATACCAGTGGCTCGACGAGGCACTCGGGGCGAGTGAGGCCCCCTGGAAGATCGCTTTCTTTCATCACCCGGCCTTCTCGTGCGTTCCGACTCGAAAACCGGGGAGTCCGGTGGTCGCAGATAACATTGTGCCCCTTTTGGAACGACACGGCGTGCAGCTTGTCTTGCTCGGCCATGATCACCTGTACGGCCGAAGCTATCCGATCAACGGGGTGACCTACGTGATATCCGGGGGTGGTGGGGCCTCGACATATCCAGCTGAACCGGACGAGGTCAACGAAGTCTGTGTTCAGGTCCACCACTATTGTATACTGCGTGTCACCGAAGGCGCGATCCAACTGGATGCGGTTACGTTGGAGGGCGATCTCCTGGATACGTTCACGTTGACTAGTGAACCAAGCGAGTAAGGGCAAACTCAGAGCATGACGCCTCCGAATTCGACCCCACCGGATGATGAGACCGGAGCTGAGTCCAAGCTCGGTTCGGACGAACAGGTGACTCGACCTGTGGCCGACACCTTGGATTCTGAGGACATCGTGGTGGACAGCGAGGCTGAAATGACGACGAGTGAGGTTCAACTTGGAGGTCCGATACTTCGACCCGAGCCGACGTTGGCTCGAAAGACCAGTGACGACCTGTACCTCAGGCTGGAGGGCCGAATTTACGGGCCATTTCAACCGGATCGGCTCGAAATGTTGCTGGAGTCCGGCACCCTCACAGGTCTCGAGACTGCGAGCATAGACCTTCATCACTGGACTCCCCTGGCTTATCACCCTCGAATTGTTCGCGGGCGAATCCGTGATCTGGAGCGGGTGCACGAAGTACTCACCGAGCTGTCGACGTTGCCGATGGTGAAGGGCCGGGACGACTCGACGAAGCTCGTAGGTCCACCACAAGCCGCCATACTCCGGCGCCGTCCTCGCAAAACTGGCAGTGATGCCAATCCAGATCCAGCAGACGAAAAGGCTTCTGAATTGAATGAAAACTGAATTTCGCTGCCAGGGCTCGCAACTCGTCCTTCTCTTACTGCTCGCTTCTGCCTATTTGGTCGGCTGCGAAGCCTGCGGACCATCGCAGATCGAACTGCGCGAATCGGCAGATCACGCCCGCCAGTTGGCGGCGAACGCGAGGGCCGAGGCCTTGCGCGCCGCCGAACTCGAAGGTGTCTCCGATGCAGTATCGGCAGCTCGACCCCTCCTTTCGGAGGCCGTTGGCGCCTTCCGCCCGCATGGGGAATCAGCTTACGCGGCGCATTGCGGCGGCATGTTGGGACGAGAGTCAGATGAACAGACCCTGGTCTGCGTCGATGAGGCTGCCGGCCGCGGATACAACGGGTGGGAACTTCGGTTGGTGCGGGCCGACGCCCTGGTGGGTTTGGCTCGCTTCGAAGAAGCTCGACCCGTCTTGTTTTCTGTCCGCGACGAGTCCCCAGAACTGGAAGGGCTCAGCGAGCGCCTCATCAATGTCTTTGCCGCAGACCCGCGCTTTTTGGGTCCGGTCGTGAGCCTCGAGACAGGGGTACAATTGGATAGGGTCCGGTCACTGGGTGGCGGCAGCACCATCACACTCAAATTCAAGCTCAACGATGAGAATGTGGCCGCGTTCAAACCTGAACAAACTCGGCGCCAGTCGAACTATCGGTCTGAAGTGGCCGCGTTCAGATTGTGCCCGATGATCCGTTGCGGGTTCGAGGTTCCCTACAGCTTCGAGGCTCGGCTCGAGCGTCGGCAGTTCATGCGGTTGTACGGTATCCGCTCACTGGACCCGACTTTCTTGGAGACACACGAAGGCTACGCCCGACATTTCGTCGACCTCATTTGGCAACGGGAGGATGACGGGCGCAGCTATCTGTATGGGGTCTGGAAGGACTGGGTGCCTCATTTTACGCAGTTCCCCATCGAGTACGATGACGTTTGGGATAGTTGGGTGGTGGTAGATGGCGACATCGCCGACCTCGAGCAACCTCTCGAAGATGCACTGAGACCGCTTCGCGGAAGAGAACGGGGTCACTATCGGGAGCTACTCGAGGAGGCCGGCGATCTAACAACTCGAGGGCTTGCGACGCAGATCTCAAACATGCTCGCCTTCGACTACCTCATCAACAACTGGGATCGATTCAGCGGAACCTACTGGGGTGTCAACTGCCAGTTCGCCAACGGGAAATTTGTGTCGATCGACAACGGCGCCGGTTTCATGACCCGCGATCCTGATAGACCCCGCGAACGACTCCATCAGGCAACTCGATTCTCGAGGAGCCTGGTTCAAGAGGTGCGATTACTCGATCACGACGCATTGCTACCGATTCTCTTTCCCAACGCGACAAGCGGCGAACTGGAGAAATATGAGAGTTTCTGGCAACGTCGGGAGGAATTCTTGAACTACGTGGACGGATTGATAGAGGAACATGGAGAGGATGCCGTTCTCTTCTTCGACTAGAGTCACTCGTCAGTTGCTCATCGGAGCCGGGGTTCTTCTGGCTCTCGGGTTGAGCTGCGCCAATAATCTCGACTTCGAGGGAATCCAAGGCGAATGCCCGAACGAGGCGAGCCCAAATGCCTTCGACATACCGACGGACCCCAACCATTTCTGTGCAGCGACCCTGGTAGCGGGAACAAGCTACGAGCCCGAGGAGCTGAACTCGGCTTCGAGTATCGCCGTGATCGAACGGGTGGTGGCCAGTGAAGCGGGTATTGGGTACGCGTCGATCAATCAGTCGAGCGACGGGTATTCGGTCGGATTGGGTATCGCTCAATATGAAGACGACGGCTCCCTGTCCGAGGTCCGCGGGTTTATCGGCAGCGAGTTTGGAATCAACGATCCGGGATCCGAAGTACCGATCGCCACTGATTTAGTTGTTTTGGACACCGACCCGGTGGCTGTCATCGCCAGTTTTGGCGACCTCGGCCTGCTCTACGTTCAATGGGACAGCTCGGGATCGGTTGTTCGCCGACAGTATCTTCCCGGTGGTGCGCAGCCTGACGAATCGGGTGCAATTGGTATTGATCGGGACGAAGGCCGAGAGCCGCAGCATCTGCGCAGCTGCGTTTGGGATGTGTGCGTTGTGGCCAACGGCAGCCTGTGTGTCGATCATTCTGACTGCGGCCGAGAGTCGTTCTGTGACGACGGCGTATGCCGCGGGCTTCCCACCTGCGCGGGAGGCTGTACGTCCGAACCCGATCTGTCGTGCGGCGCCGTAAACGGTGGGTGCGCGATCGACTGCGATCTCAATGAGGAGTGTCCCTACGGCCTGCAGTGCCTCAACAACAGTTGCGGCGGTCGCATTGACTGCCGTGGCCAGGACCAATTGTGCGAAGGAAATGCGACCTGCGTCGAGGGAAGCTGCGTCGAAGAATGCACCGCCGAATTGAACCAATGCGGGGGCGAGCAAGTATGCATTCTGTCGAACGCGAACGAGATTTGCGGTCCAGAGGTCGCAGTTGGGAGCTGTTCGGACGACTGGGACTGCAATACAGCCTGGGCCCTGGGATTGGCCAGCTTCGAGTATTCGACCGGAGAAGGCGGCATCGCACTGACGAGTGCATGGGATGGGCTTCGGCTTGGTTTCCACAGCTCATCCTCGGGACTTCTGCTGGGTAAACGGAGCAAATCACTCGACATTTGTACACTGACGGACCAGCGAGCTACTTCCTGCCAAGTGCAAAGTATCGCCACCGATGTGGTTTGGAAGGACCGAGCGCTGTACGTCGCCATGTCCGGTTCGATCGAACAGGTAGGTATCACGCTCGTCGATATCGACGCCCATGACCAGATCTCAGACCTGGACCCCGGAGTCGACATCCGTTTTCAGTCAATTCTCGAGCCGCTGACCTGCCCTACGGGCTCGGCTGAGTTGATTCCAGTCATTCAAGAAATCATGGTGGTCGGTGACTATCTGCTGGCCTTCGAGGGCGGAGCGCTGGGTAACTTCTTCAGCAACGCGGACTCCCGGATCAGGGTTTTCGCGACCGATCCGAATAGCGTTGATGAGTTTGTCCAAGAGGTCGCCTGCATTCCACTCGGCCAAGTCGATTTCGCTTCTGCGACTGCACACGCGGACAACGAAGACATCTGGATGGTGGGCGCCGCTATGTCGGCTGGTTCTGGTCGCTACGAGAGCGACCTCTTCGTTTACGATATGAGCGACCTGGACGGGTCTGACACGCGCACAATCGCTGATCGACAACTCACCCGCGTGGAGGTTGAACTGGACGATCTCGACCCGCTGACTTTGATTCCGTCCTTTCATTCTGGGCACGCCTTTTTCGGAACCGAGCGGGGACTTGGAGAGTATCTCCTCGACCTCGAGGGGAACGTCCCATTCCACCTGTATGCTGGTGAGCCATGAGGGGAGGTCGAGCCTACACGATTTCGGTCTCCCTCATCTGGGTGTGCCTGGTAACATCATCAGCCTCTGTTGTCGCCCAAACCGGCGACCTGACCGAGGAAGAACGACTAGAACAAGCGGTGTACTTCAGCGATCTGGGCCGGCTTCATTTCGACAACCAGCGATTCCCGGAGGCGGCTGAGGCCTTCGCGCAGGCCTGGGAGTACGAGCCGAACGAGATCTTGGGTTATAACGCCGCCCGGAGCTTCGAAAACTCTGGGGAATTGGAGAGGGCTCTCGAGTTCTATCAAGCCACTCTCGATCTCGAACCCAACGATGAGGGGCTCACACGGCGTTGTCAGGACGCCGTGGTTCGACTCGAAGCAATGCTGGCTCTTGTCGAGCAGGTCGAGCACGCGCAACCCGCCAATGTGGAAGTCACATCGGTGCCTGCTGGAGCGCGGGTGTTTGTCGACGAAACCTGGATCGGGGTGGCGCCAATCCGCCTGCAGTTGGAGGCAGGTTCGCATCAGCTTCGTTTCGAGTTGGAAGAACACACGACCGAAGAACTGGTTGTCGAAGTCGAAGCGGGCCAGGAGCTCCCGTTGGCCATCACCCTCAGTCGGGTAGTCGTCGAACCCCCTGTCCCCGAGGTCGAGACCCGCCCGAACTGGCTGTGGGTGGGAATCACCGGCGGATCAGCGATCCTGTTTCACACACTTGGCGCGATCTCTGCGTCGACGGCTCACGACAACTACGACTTGATTCAGACCCCCGAAGTTTTGAGAGATCCAATCCTGCTCAATCAAACTCGGAACGATGGGAATGCCGCCCGATCCGCTTCTGTGTTCATGCACACGATGGGTGTCCTGTCTGGCATTACCTCAATCGTGCTGATCTTTGTGACCGAGGTCGAAGTTCCACTCGATGACGAGGGCAGCACAGTCACACCGAGCGCGTCTGTTTCGCCCGACGGCGGTTGGATGGGTCTCGACATCCGGTTCTAGGTCGCACCGGCTCTAACTCCATTCCGGCCGAGGACTCCGTCTCCCGGGGGCCCGCCAGCCGTTTTCGGCCCGCAAGATCGCGGGATTTTTTCGTTCACCCAGACGTTCCAATGTGGTAAGTGCCCGATGTTTGGTATGTGAGCTGACTGAGAGACAACTCTCGATGGAGAGTCGAATGGTATCGAATGGTCTTTTTCGAGTTTGTGTGGCCGGTGTCGTGCTCGCCACATTTGGCGCTGCTTGTGGTGCTTCTTTCACCACCCGCGATCCGATTGAACGCCAAAGCGGTGATAGCCCCCTGACTGGCGTGTCCAGGCAGGCTCAATTGCCGCCTGGGACTGTCGACATCGTCGGTGAATGGGAAGCCGGTGACGCGGCCTTTCGCTCGGGCGATCCCGAGTCGGCCCAAGTCCACTTTGGCACCGTCTATCTGGCGGACCCCGCCTTCGGCGACGGCCAGGTTGTCGCTGCCCTCAACGAGAGCTGTCGGGTCATTCAGAACGACTGCGCGCTGGTAATGGGGCGACTCGACACCCTTCGAATCGTATACACCGAGCAGCATGGACCCCGAAACTCCTGGGTCGAGCAGCAGGGTATCTCGGTGGCGGATTTCGACGCCCGCCGCGACC
>CAZDBH010000176.1:0-15401 GCA_964503485.1 uncultured Bradymonadales bacterium
TGTAACCGCGCTTGTACTCGAACTTGTCGACGGCCTTCATCAGGCCGATGTTCCCCTCTTGGATCAGATCCAGGAATTGGAGTCCGCGGTTGGTGTATTTCTTGGCAATGCTGACAACGAGTCGCAGGTTTGCCTCAACGAGCTCACTCTTTGCCTTTTCTGCCAGCTTTTGGCCGGCCATCATGGCTTGGTAAGTCACGCTCAACGCCTCGAGAGACTGTCCGGCTTCGACTTCGATTCGTTTGAGACGACGATCCCATTCGAGAACTCGGCTATAGATCTCGTCGAAGCTCTGCTCGTTCATTCGGGTCCGCGACAGGAGCTCTGACTTCTGGTCGGGGTTGGCCCTGATTTGACGATAGAGTCGACGCAAGCGCGTCTGATCCATCCGAGCACGGCGCTCTTCGCGGAGGATCTCGATCTGAACGGCGCTGGCGCGATCGACGAGGGTGCGTATGCGCGTCACCATTCGTTCAACGTGCTTCTTCACCGGCTCGATTTCGCGCATCTTTTCAAAGAGCTCGCGCTTGTTCTCTTTGATCCTCTGACGAATGCGTGCCCGTTTCGCTTCGGTGAGATGAGAGTTACGGATCATCCGCCGGATGTAGCGACGGTTTTCGCGATCGAGGTGTTCGATTCGTGCGTTGCGGTTAAGCGCGCGTTCTCTGCGGACAGAGCGCGGCTCCGGAATCACACCTTCGATTGGACTCGGCTCTTTGATGACGTCCTTGAGGCGCATCTTTCCTTGGTTGAGCCGCCTACCGAGCTGGGTGACGCTCCAAACACCTGTTGGCGTGGTCATCACAACCGCTTGGACCATGCGCTCGCCCTCTTCGATTCGCTTGGCGATCTCGACCTCACCCTCTCGGGTGAGGAGTGAGACTGAGCCCATCTTGCGGAGATACATCCGCACTGGATCGTTGGTTCGGGCGTATGAATCGTCGTCGGTCTCTTCAGTCTGAGCCTTTGCCTTCGAGCTGGTTTCCTCGCCAGCCGCTCGCTTGGCTTTTTCGGCTGATTCGACGACCTCGATCTTGAGCTCGCGCAGAACATTCATCATATCGTCGATATGGTCTGCGGAGAGTACATCGGGCGGCAGCGCATCGTTTACTTCCTCGAAAGTGAGGTAGCCGCGCTCCTTACCGAGAGTAACGAGTTGCTCGATCTCTTTTCGCTTTGCAGCAAGAGCCATCAAGAGTCTCCAGTTTTCGAAGCCTCGTGCGGGCCGACCAGCGGACCGCGAGGTTCCGTCATCCTCTAAATTGTTGCCGCTGCAGTTCTCTCAGCTCCCGATTCAACAAGCGATCCTGCTCAGCGAGCTCTACCATACGGGCATCGTTATCAGCGCGTTCTGCAGTCCTGATCTCTTCGGCCAACTGGCGTTTCACTTGTTTTACTCGTTCGACTTGCAACTGCCACAGCGTTTTGCGCATCGCCTCTTTGTCGCTGCGGTCGTACTCTCGAGGTCCGGCGAGGGCGGCCAAAATGGGCTCTCTTAGGGGACTGTCGAATTCACTGACCACGCGCTCGAGTCGAGGCGCCGTTTCCAACTCACTCAAATGAGAAATGTGCCGAATGAACGGTTGTATTTCCGCCCGCACGAGATGATCAAAGCTGGCCTGTTGGCACAGAACGGTAGCCAACGTTGGCTCGTCCACGACCAGCTGAATAATTAGGCGGTCTCGGGCCGGTAGCCCTTGGACCACGGCCGCCTCGGCGGGACGCGACTCAGCGGCAGCTTTGGAGCGGGTAGCGACTTCTGTCGTTCTCAGCTCCAGCCGCCTCGCGACGTCCTCGGTGTAGTTTCTGCGAACCGGCCCCGCAGGGAGCACAGATAGCACCTCGGCGGCGTTCTTCGCTGCGCGGACCCTCTCTTCAACCGACGATCCGATAGCCTGGCCAATTGTCTGGTCTACAGCCACTTCAGCGAGCGGTCGTGCCCTTTTGAGGAGGGCGGCGAACGCCTCTTGGCCGTGTTCCCTCACGAAGCTGTCAGGATCGCTGCCGTCGGGCAGAATGGCAGCTCGCACGGGAAGCCCGACCGCATATGACGGGGCCAGTGCCTTGCGCATCGCACGTTGTCCGGCCTCATCGCCATCGAAAACGATAACAGCTGAGTCGGCTACTCGGCGCAATAGCCTCACCTGGCTCTCGGTGAGAGCGGTGCCAAGCGGCGCAATGGTCGTTTTGAAGCCGGCTGCGTGGAGTGTCACCACGTCAAAGTTGCCCTCGACGACGACCGCTTCGCGATCGGTTCGCAGTGCTTCCTTAGCGGCGTGAATTCCGTAGAGGTTCTCGCCTTTCTTGAAGAAAGGAATCTCGGGTGAATTGATATACTTCTGCTTGTCCACAACACCGAGGGCGCGACCACTAAAGCCGATGACCCGGCCCATTCGATCGATAACCGGGAACATGATTCGGTCGCGAAAACGATCGTAGTAGCCAGACGACTTCCGAGGAAGAGCCAGGCCCGCCTTTTCAACGGCCCTTTCATCGACCTTATTCCGACGCAGAGCGCCTAGAAGAGCCGTCCAATCGTTCGGAGCGTAGCCAAGGCGAAAGGCTTTGGCTGTGGGGCCGTCCACATCGCGACCTTGCAAGTACTCGACGGCGACCTTTGCACTGGTTTGGCGCAATTCGGACTCGTAGAAGCGGCAGGCTAGCTCGAGGATCTGGAAATAAGCTTCCTTTTCGCTTCTTCGGGTAGCCTGATGCGGATCGTGCTCCTCTTCTGGAAGCTGCACGCCGGCGCGTGTTGCCAGCTCCCTAACTGCTTCGGGAAAGTTCCAACTCTCGATCCGCATCAAGAATTGAATGGAGGAACCTCCGGCGCTGCAACCAAAGCAATAGAACAGGCCTTCTTCGGGGCTGACTGAGAAAGAGGGCGACTTTTCCCGATGGAATGGGCACAAACCCCAGAGCCTACCCCCCCTTCGTTGGAGTTTAACGTAGGGCTCTACGACACCGCGAATATCGGTTCTAGCAAGAACCTCGTCGACGGCCGACTCGGGAATACGTTTCGCCATTCGATAGGGACCGCGCTGGCATAATGCGGAGTTGAGTCTAACGGGCCGATCGGTCCTGTCAAGTGACGGTCCGGCATGCGCTGGTACTGCAACACCCTGTGACAACAAGGCCCGCACCTCCAAAGGGAGGACCTTCCCGGGGAGAATAACTCCCCAGGAGGGTCGGAATCGGTTGTTATTCGATGCTAAGGGCTTCTGTCAGCTCGTCGTCAACGGCTTCCGGCTCGATAACGATATCCAAGTATCGATAGTTTTTCAGGCCGGTACCGGCCGGGATCAGCCGGCCCATGATGACGTTCTCTTTGAGACCCACTAAGTTGTCGACCTTGCCCTGGATGGCGGCTTCGGTCAGCACCTTCGTTGTCTCTTGGAAGCTCGAAGCCGCAATGAAACTCTCTGTGCTCAGAGACGCCTTGGTGATTCCGAGTAGGAGGTCCTCGGCCACAGCTGGCGTACCGCCTGCCTCGACGATTCGGCGGTTGGTTTCATCGAAGATCACGCTCGAGACGTTTTCGTCGATGAGAAACTCGCTGTCTCCCACGTCGACGATCCGAACGCGTCGCAACATTTGGCGAACGATGACCTCGATGTGCTTATCGTGAATCTTGACACCCTGCAGTCGATACACCTGCTGGATCTCGTCAACCATGTGATTTGCGAGCGCCTTCCGGCCTTTGACCGCGAGGATGTCGTGGGGGTTCTCGGACCCATCCATGAGGGCCTCACCCGACCGGACCCAATCGCCCTCTTGAACACTGATGTGTTTCCGTTTGGGAATCAGGTACTCTTTCGGCTCACCAACATCGGGTGTAACGATTACTCGTGACTTGCCCTTGCTGTCTTTACCGAAGCTGATGACACCATCGATCTGAGAAATGATGGCCTGCTCTTTTGGCTTTCTGGCCTCGAAGAGCTCGGCAACCCGGGGCAGACCACCGGTGATGTCCTTGTTCTTCTGCGTCTCGCGCGGAATCTTCGCGAGAACGTCACCAGCGCTGATGTCCTGATCAGCCGCAACCGAAATGACCGCGCCGATTGGTAGCGCATAGCTTGCAAGCTGAGTCTTCCCATCTCGCTCGCGGACGATAATACGCGGCTTGACCGTGGCATCGGTCGACTCGCGAATAGTCATCTTCGACAGATAGGTCACCTTGTCGACGGTCTCTTCCATGTTCACGCCCTCGATGATGTCGACGAACTTCGCGACACCTTCGTGGGCAGTTAGGATTGGATTCGAGAAGGGATCCCATTCTGCGATTACGGCACCGGCTTCAACAGCCTGGCCATCCTTGAAGGGGAGCGCGGCTCCGTATACCAGCGAGTATCGCTCCTTCTGGCGACCTTCCGTATCGCGGATTACCAGTTCGGAGTTTCGGTTCATGACCACCAAGCGCTTGTCTTCGACGCGCTCAATGGCCGTGATGTTCTCATAATGTACCGTACCAGCGGCACGGGCTTCGAGACTGGAATCCTGTACCTCGAGAGTACCGATACCACCGAAGTGGAAGGTCCTCATTGTCAGCTGGGTACCAGGCTCACCGATTGACTGGGCTGCGATGACACCGATTGCCTCGCCCAGGTTGACCATTCGACCGCGCGCCAAGTCGCGGCCGTAGCAGAGCCGGCAGACGCCGTGAATCGTTCGGCAGCTGAGGACTGAACGAATTCGCACACTGTCGAGACCTGAGTTGACCATTCGGTCGGACAAGATCTCGTCGATTTCCTCGTTGGCATCAACGAGAAGCTCGTCGGTGTACGGATTGAAGATCGGCTCCAATGCCACACGACCGAGAATACGTTCATTGAGGGGCTCGACGATCTCACCTCCTTCGACCAAGGCGGTGACTTCGATACCGTCGAGGGTACCGCAGTCGTGCTCGGTGATGATGGCGTCCTGGGCCACATCGACCAATCGCCGGGTAAGGTATCCAGAGTTGGCAGTCTTGAGTGCGGTATCCGCTAGACCTTTTCGAGCGCCGTGAGTGGAGATGAAATACTGAAGAACGGTCAACCCCTCTCGGAAGTTTGCCGTGATCGGTGTTTCAATGATCTCCCCAGACGGTTTCGCCATGAGACCACGCATACCCGAAAGCTGTCTCATCTGCTGGGCGCTACCACGAGCGCCACTGTCAGCCATAATGAAGACGGAGTTGAAACTCGGAACGGTCTGAGCTTCGCCATCGGGACCCACGATCTGCTCTTCAGCGATCGTACTCATCATGGCTTCGGCTACCGCCTCAGTTGCGGTGGCCCAAACGTCGACGACTTTGTTGTAGCGCTCACCATCGGTGATGGCACCCTCTTGCCGCTGACGCTCGATTTCTAGAGCTTCGGTCTCCGCACTCGAGAGGATGTCCCACTTGTTCTCGGGAATCAGCATATCGTCGACGCTGATGCTGATTCCAGCGCGCGTCGCATACTCGTACCCGATTGTTCGCAGGTGGTCAGCCAACAGAACGGTGTCCTTGTCGCCGGTGTTCTTGTAGGCGTAGGCAATGAGGCGATCGAGAGCCTTCTTGTCCATAACCTGGTTGACCAGCGAGAACGGGACGTTCTCAGGCAATACTTCTGAGAGCAGAACACGACCGACTGTCGTTTTGACTCGCTCGCCCTCCAAACGGACGTTGATCACCGCCTGAAGATCGACCGCATCGTGGTCGTATGCTGCCCGCACTTCGTCAAAGCTCGAGAAGTTCTTGCTGTCGCCTCGGGCGAAAGGGCGTTCGCGAGTCATGTAGTAGCAACCCAGGACGATATCCTGAGTGGGTCCGATAATCGGCTTACCGTTGGCGGGTTTGAGGATGTTGTTGGTCGACATCATCAAAACCCGTGCTTCCATTTGCGATTCAATGGACAGCGGCACATGGACGGCCATCTGGTCACCGTCGAAGTCAGCGTTGAACGCGCTGCATACCAACGGGTGGACCTGGATTGCCTTGCCCTCGATAAGGGTGGGCTCGAAGGCCTGGATACCAAGTCGGTGGAGCGTCGGTGCTCGATTGAGCATGACCGGGTGCTCTTTGATGACCTCTTCGAGGATATCCCAAACTTCGGGGGCTTCTTTCTCCACCATCTTCTTCGCTGATTTGATGGTGGATACGTGGCCACGAGATTCGAGTTTGTTGTAGATAAACGGCTTGAAGAGCTCGAGCGCCATCTTCTTGGGAAGACCGCACTGATGAAGTCGCAGTTCAGGTCCGACGACGATAACGCTTCGACCGGAATAGTCGACTCGCTTGCCGAGGAGGTTCTGCCTGAAGCGCCCCTGCTTGCCTTTCAGCATGTCTGAGAGGGACTTGAGAGGCCGTTTGTTCGGGCCTGTGATCGTCTTGCCGCGGCGACCGTTGTCAAAGAGGGCGTCTACTGCTTCCTGCAGCATGCGCTTCTCGTTTCGAATGATGATTTCTGGCGCTTTCAACTCGATCAACCGCTTGAGGCGGTTGTTCCGGTTGATAACCCGTCGGTAGAGGTCGTTGAGATCCGAAGTCGCAAATCGACCGCCGTCCAACGGGACCAAAGGTCGAAGATCGGGCGGAATCACGGGAACGATCTCTAGGACCATCCACTCCGGTCTGTTGCCCGACTCCTTGAAGGCTTCGACAACCTTGAGTCGCTTGGCGATTTTCTTCCGTTTGGCTTCACTGGTCGCTTCCTTCATCTCAGCTCGGAGATCGTCGGCGAGACCGAAGATATCCAGACTAATCATGAGGTCGCGAATCGCCTCGGCGCCCATGCCAGCTGTAAAGGAACCTTCGCCGAATTCGGCGATATAGGCTGCGTACTTCGCCTCGCTGAGGATCTCCATTTCTTGGAGGGGTGTGATGCCCGGATCCTTAACGATGTAGCTGACACAATAGAGTACCTTTTCGAGGTCCTTGAGAGCGACATCGAGGAGGTTACCTATTCGGCTGGGAAGACTCTTGAGAAACCAGATATGTGCAACCGGGGTCGCAAGCGTGATGTGACCCATGCGGTCCCGTCTCACCTTGCTCTGAATGACCTCGACACCGCATTTCTCGCAGACGATGCCGCGGTGTTTCATCCGCTTGTACTTTCCGCAGTTACATTCGTAGTCCTTCACCGGACCAAAGATGCGGGCACAGAACAAGCCATCACGCTCAGGCTTGAAGGTCCTGTAGTTGATGGTCTCTGGTTTTTTGACCTCACCGTGCGACCACTCGCGGATGCGCTCGGGCGAAGCGAGCATCATCTTGATCGAGTTGAAATTCAGTGGATCTTTGGGCTTCTCGAAAAAGCTAAAGATGTCTCTCAAGACCGCCTCCTAAGGCTGACGTCGTCAGGATTGTCGTAAAAACCAACTGCCGGCGTTTGCGTCCGGCCAACTCGGGTCAACTCGCTGCTTCCTCTAGAAGCTGAACGTTGAGACCGAGACTGTGCAATTCTTTCACGAGCACGTTGAAGCTCTCTGGTAGTCCGGCATCGAGGGCGAAGTCGCCTTTGACGATACCTTCGTACATGCGGGTTCTTCCGGTCACGTCGTCAGACTTGACCGTCAGGAACTCCTGAAGAGCGTGTGCTGCGCCATAGGCTTCCAGCGCCCAGACTTCCATCTCACCCAGCCGTTGACCACCGAACTGCGCCTTTCCACCGAGAGGCTGTTGGGTGACCAAACTGTAGGGCCCGATGGACCGAGCGTGGATCTTGTCGTCCACCAAGTGGTGGAGTTTCAGCATATACATAACGCCGACGGCCACTCGATTACCGAAGGGCTGACCGGTGCGCCCGTCACGAAGGGTGACCTTGCCGTCTTCGTCTAGGCCGGCCAGGGTCAAGAGAGAGCGAATCTCGCTCTCCTTGGCTCCATCGAATACGGGGACTGCGACGAAGATGCCGTTGCGCATGGTATTGGCCATGCGGGCAACTTCTTCGACCGACAACGAATCAACGCGGGCAGCAAAGCCGGGTTTGTCGTAGATCTTCTTGAGAAGGTCGCGCACCTCGGGTGCCCGCCCTTCGTCGAGGAGATCGCCGAGCATACGACCGAGTTGCTTCGCGGCGCCACCAAGGTGGGTCTCGAGTACCTGGCCGACGTTCATACGACTGGGTACACCGAGCGGGTTCAACACGATATCGACCGGCGTTCCGTCCTCGAGGTACGGCATATCCTCTTCTGGGAGCAGAACAGAGATAACGCCCTTGTTCCCGTGGCGGCCCGCCATCTTGTCACCAACCTGGAGCTTTCGCTTGATTGCGACGTAGACTTTGACCATCTTGATGACACCAGGAGGAAGCTCATCTCCCTTCTGGAGCTTGCTGATTCGCTCGCTCGAAGCGAGGCGAATCCCTTGAATTTGGTCGTCGAGGTAGGCAAGACTCTCGCGGAGCTTCACCTCGATTTGCCCGTTACCGTCCAGAGCGAAGTCCTTCCAGTAGCGGCGGGGAACCTCGGCGAGCACACCCTCCGTCAGAGTCGTACCCTTCTTGACGAGAACCGTTCGGCTGTCGTCGCTGAGGTTGCTTGCTGTTTTCGCGCCGACCAAGACCCTGGTGAGACTTCGATAGACCGAGTCCCGAATGATCTTGATCTCGTCGTTTTGATCCTTGAGCAGCCGCGCCTCTTCCTCTTGCTCGATCATGCGGGTGCGCTCGTCTTTCTCGGTACCCTTTCGGGCGAAGACCTTGGCGCTAATGACCGTTCCTGAGACACCGGGTGGGACGCGCAATGAGCTGTCGCGAACGTCGCCGGCCTTCTCACCGAAGATCGCCCGCAATAGGTTCTCTTCAGGTGAAAGCTGAGTCTCCCCTTTCGGGGTGATCTTGCCGACGAGAATATCGTTCGGGTTCACCTCAGCGCCGATTCGGATGATACCGGCTTCGTCCAAATCACTCAGCGCTTCCTCCCCGACGTTGGGGATGTCGCGTGTGATTTCCTCGGGTCCCAGTTTGGTATCGCGTGCGACGGCCTCAAACTCTTCGATGTGAATCGAGGTGAAGACGTCCTCTTTGACGACACGCTCTGAGATTAGGATGGAATCCTCGAAGTTGTAGCCCTTCCACGGCATGAAAGCGACGACAACGTTCTGACCCAGTGCCAGCTCGCCCATATCGGTAGCAGGCCCGTCGGCGATGACGTCACCTATTGAGACCCGCTCACCCACCGATACGATCGGCCGCTGGTTGATACATGTGTTCTGATTTGAACGTTGATACTTGATCAGATTGTAGATGTCAGGCTTGGCGGTCAGCTCGTCACCGTCGCCGTCGGCGCGGATAACAATTCGACTCGCGTCGACCGCCTCGACAATACCGTCTCGCTTCGCGACGATCGTGACACCGGAGTCGCGAGCGACAATCCGCTCGACGCCGGTACCAACCAAGGGTGCCCGCGTCTTGACCAGGGGCACTGCCTGGCGCTGCATGTTCGAGCCCATGAGGGCTCGGTTAGCATCGTCGTTCTCGAGGAAGGGAATGAGAGATGCTGCGACCGAAACCAATTGATTGGGCGCCACGTCCATCAAGCTCAGCTCAGCTTTGTTCAACAGAGCTGGCTCGCCGGCCTTGCGACAGGGCACGATATCGTTTTCGATCACGGCGGTCTTGGGATCGTAGGCGGTATCGGCCTGGCCAATAACATGACCCTGCTCGTCCAGCGCGGAGAAGAACCGCACCTCACCCGAGACCTTGGTGTCCTCAACTGACCGATAGGGTGTCTCGATGAATCCAAAGTTGTTCACCCGAGCGTAGGTAGCCAAGCTCGCGATCAGACCAATGTTCGGACCCTCCGGTGTCTCAATCGGACAGATTCGACCGTAGTGAGTGGGGTGAACGTCTCGAACCTCGAAACCCGCTCTCTCCCTTGTCAACCCGCCTGGCCCGAGGGCACTAAGTCGCCGTTTGTGAGTGATCTCACTTAGGGGATTCGTCTGATCCATGAACTGGCTGAGCTGGCTGGACCCGAAGTACTCGCGTACGACGGCCGTAACCGGCTTGGCGTTGATCAAATCGTGGGGCATTTGGCGCTCGAGATCCTGCGCCATGCTCATTCGTTCCTTGATCGCCCTCTCCATTCGAACCAAACCGATTCGGTACTGGTTCTCGAGGAGTTCACCGACAGCGCGCACTCGGCGATTTCCGAGATGATCGATGTCATCAACGGCGCCACTGGCTGTCTTCAGCTCGACCAAGTAGCGGACCGTCTCCATGATGTCGCGTTTGGTCAGAATCGTTGCATCCAACGGCTCATCGACACCAAACTTGTGGTTCAACTTGAGACGACCAACCTTCGAGAGGTCATACCGTTCTGGGTTGAAGAACAAGTTGTGGAACAGGAGCGTTGCTTGCTCCAGCGTGGGTGGATCGCCGGGGCGCAGCCGCTGGTAGATCTCCAGCATCGCCTCGTCAACCGAATTAATCTTGTCGACAGCCAGCGTGTCTCGGAATGCGGGCCCGACTTTCGAGCCGGTGACGTGGAGTACCTGAATCTCGTCGATCCCGCGCTCCAAGAGTTCGTCGATGATCTCGGTCGTCAGCTCCTGATTGGCCTCTGCCAGGATTTCGCCGGTGTCGTAGTCGATGATATCTGCGGCGGCAATCCGCTCGACCAGTGCCTCACGACTGCTTGGAATCCGCTCGATACCGGCCTTCTTGATTTTTGAAATCGCGGCCTTCGTCACCTTCTTGTTGGCTTTGACGATGGGCTTAGCAGCGTCGGGGGCGGAGATCTCGACAGGGGAGATTTCTCCCAGGAAAATCTTTGGATCGAAGGCACGCTCGAAATACTCAGCGGCGCCTTTGCGTCTCAGGTAGACAGTTTCGCTGTCGTAGTAGTACTCGAGCAGGTCTTCAGCCGTGTGGCCTAGAGCCCGTAGAACGATTGTGGCCGGCATTTTGCGGCGACGATCGATTCGGCAGTGCAAGATGTCCTTCGTGTCGAACTCGAAGTCGAGCCATGACCCTCTATAAGGAATGACCCGTGCCGAATACAGCAATTTGCCGCTGGCGTGTGTCTTGCCCTTGTCATGGTCAAAGAACGCTCCCGGCGAGCGATGCAGCTGGCTGACAACAACGCGCTCGGTACCGTTGATGATGAAGGTACCGTGGTCGGTCATCAGGGGGATTTCCCCAAAAAAGACCTCCTGCTCCTTCACGTCACGGATGCTGCGAACTTGGCTGTCCTCGTTAACGTCCCAGACGACCAATCGGATCACGACCTTAATCGGTGCCGCGTAAGTCATTCCGCGCTGCAAGCACTCCTTAACGTCGTACTTGGGGCGCTCAAGGTTGTAGTAAACGAACTCCAGCGAGCTGGTTTCGTTAAAGTCCTTGATGGGGAAGACGCTTTTGAACACGGCCTGAAGACCGATGTCCTGGCGTTCGTCGGGATCCACCGAGGTCTGAAGAAACTGGTCATATGACCGCTTCTGAATCCCGATCAAGTTAGGGATCTCGATGACCGACGCAGTTTTGCCGTAGCTCTTGCGCAAGCGAAAGTTGGTCTGAATTACAGACGCCATGTGCTCTCCTGTCTTGCACGGCACCGGTGTCCCCGGGCCGTCGCACGAGACTTCTTCTTAGACTGAACTAACTGAAAGAACCTGGTTTCCGCCGCGGTTCCACCGACCGACCGAGAACGCACGATACCACCGACCGAATCCTAAAAGTCGGTAGTGGCCAAACGAACCCGTCGAGTTGGTAAACCGTTTGAATGTCAAGTCTTCTTCGGCGTCCTACTGGGACGCACCTTTGCAGTCCTTTGCCCCGAGTGGCACAAAAGGATGCACCTATATATTGACGCACTCCTCCGGCGTCAACCCCGTTCGACGGAGGAGTGAAAAGTATTCCGCGCCGAGGCGCGGAATCACTTCGACGCCTACTTGATCTCGACGGCGCCGCCAGCGGCTTCAATCTTCTCTTTGATCGTCTCGCACTCTTCTTTGCTGACTGCTTCCTTGACCGGTGTGGGTGCACCTTCAACCAGCTGCTTGGCTTCCTTGAGGCCGAGACCTGTCAGAGCGCGGACTTCCTTGATCACCTGGATCTTCTTCTCGCCGAAGCTGACGAGAATTGCGTCGAACTCAGTCTGCTCTTCAGCAGCTTCAGCGGCGCCACCAGCTGCGGCGACCATGACTGGTGCTGCGGCAGCGGCGCTCACGCCCCACTTGTCTTCGAGTTCTTTGACCAACTCACCGAGTTGGAGAACATTGAGGCCACTGAGATAATCAACTACTTGCTCATGATTTACTGACATAACTACCTATCTCCACTATGGAAATGAATGATGTAACCGTTTTTGGTTTACTCGATGTCTTCTTTCCTTGCCGTTAGCAAGGTCAAGAACTCACTAGGTCGCGCACTCAAGACGCGTACAAATTGTGTTGCTGTGCCGTTGAAGACCGAGAGGAGCTTTGAGCGCAACTCGTCTTTGCTTGGCATTTTGGCCAGTGCCGTCACCTGTTCGGGACTGAGGACCTTTCCACCGAGATAACCTCGTTTGATTGTGAGGTGCTCGGCGACGACGCCCTTGAGGAAGTCGGTCAGGACCTTTGCAGGCCCGACAGGATCTTCGTCGGAGTAGGCCCAAGCCGTTGGTCCTGTCAGGGACTCGTTGAGCACCTCCAAGTCAGTGCCTTCGATGGCACGCTTGGCAAGGGTGTTCTTGATCACCTGAAAGCCAACGCCCGCTTCTCGCAGTTTGGCGCGAAGCTCGGCGGCCTCGACGACGGTCAGACCGGAAAACTCAGTCAGAACGACGGATTGTGCTTGGCTTATCGTGCTCTTGAACGAGTCAACGACTGCCACTTTCTGCGATCTCTCCATGAGATACTCCGAATTTGCTTTTCGACCAGGGAACTGAGGGGGAGGAGTGTGCGGTTACCCATCGGTTGATGGGAAAGGACTCAACCTCCGCCGGATTTACGCACCGACTTCTCAGGTTTCTTGGTCAGTTAGTCAATCTGTTTCTTGAACAGTCCTAATCTCTCGCAGCGGCCAGTGCCACTGCCGGGTCCACTTTGATACCCGGTGACATCGTCGACGAGATCGTAATTGTCTTAACGTACGTACCTTTGGCGCTCGACGGTTTCGCTCGCACGATCGCCGCAATGAGTGCCTGGATGTTTTCCGCGAGTTGGTCCTCGGAGAAACTGGCGCGTCCAATGGGTGTCTGAATCAGTGCACCCTTTTTCTCTGTCCGGTACTCAACACGTCCAGCTTTCAATTCGCCCACAGCGTGTGCGACGTTAAAAGTAACCGTGCCGACTTTCGGATTGGGCATGAGACCACGGGGTCCGAGAATACGACCAATCGGTCCAACGATCCCCATCATATCGGGTGTCGCGATGACCTTGTCAAAGTCGATCCAACCCTCTTTGATCTTGGTGGCAAACTCCTCAGCGCCGACGTAGTCAGCTCCGGCTTCGCGTGCCTCGATCTCCTTCTCGCCCTTGGCGAAGACCAAAACGCGAACGCTCTTGCCTGTACCGTGGGGAAGAACGCATGCGCCGCGGACCATTTGATCGGCCTTTCGCGGGTCGACTCCGAGTCTGAGCGCGATATCAACGCTTGCGTCGAATTTCGTTGTCGTGACTTCTTTCACGAGGCTAACGGCGTCACCGAGGCTGTAATGCTTGTCGTGCCCGATCCGTGCCGCGGCTGCTCTATACTTCTTTCCGTGCCTTGGCATGATCTTATTCCTTTACCGTGATACCCATCGAACGGCATGTGCCTTCGATGGTACGCATCGCTGCATCGATATCAGCTGCCGTCAAATCGGGCATTTTGATATTTGCGATCTCTCGGACCTGCTCACGTGTGATTGAGCCGACCTTCACTCGGTTTGGAATGCCAGATCCCTTTTGCAGCTTTGCCGCCTTGAGCACCAAAACCGGTGCGGGCGGAGTCTTCGTGATAAAGGAAAAGGACCGATCCGCGTAAACTGTAATGACGACGGGAATTACCGTGCCCATGGACTCCTGAGTTCGCGCATTGAACTGCTTGCAGAATTCCATGATGTTTACGCCGTGCTGTCCCAAGGCGGGTCCGACAGGAGGCGAGGGGTTAGCCCTTCCTCCTTGAACCTGCAGCTTGATCAGCGCAGATACTTTCTTAGCCATTTCTCATCTCCAGAATCAAACGCTCAGCCTCTACAACCGCCGAAAGCCTCCCGGATTAGCGGCCTTCGGTCATTGGACTGAGCTAGCCGGTTGATTCAACCTGGGTAAAATCCAATTCGATGGGCGTTGCGCGCCCGAAAATACTGACCAAAACACGCAGCTTGGCCTTATCAGCGTTAACTTCTTCGACCACGCCACTGAAGTTCTGAAAGGGTCCATCAATAACCCTGACCTGATCTCCCGCCTCGAAGCGTTGAATCGGCTTGGGCGATTTCATTCCTTCTTCGATGTGGCTGGTGACCTTGCCAACTTCGTGCTCGGGCACCGGGCTCGGATGGCGGCCTTCGCCCCCGATAAAGCCGGTGATCTTGGGGGTATCTTTGACCAGGTGCCAGGTGGCATCGGTCAGCACCATTCGCACGAGGATGTAGCCCGGAAAGAGCTTCCGCGTACTGGTGTGTCGTTCGCCCCGTCGGACCTCGACCACGTTTTCCTCGGGAATCATCACTTCTTCGATGAGTTCGCCGAGACCCTTGGACCTTGCGCGGTCTAAGAGGGCTGCTTTTGCGCGTTTCTCATAGCCGGAGTACGTGTGTACTGCGTACCAGAGTGCGCCACTTGTCACTTCTTCCTCGGTCATTTGTTCCGAGCCTGTTTGCACTAGGTGTAAATAATCCCTGTGATGGTTCTCCACAGGATATCGTAGGCCCATAAAATGAACCCAAGGATGAAGGTCACCACGATGACAACAATTGTATTTGAGCGGGTTTCTTCCCAGCCGGGCCAAATGGTCTTTTTGAGCTCGACTCCGGTTTCGTTCGCTGCTTTGTAAATATTGGGCTTCAGTCTGAGATAGGCAGTGATGCCGATCCCGAGCAATCCGCCAATAATCGTGCTCAGTGTCCACCCGAAAAACACGTCGGGGTTGGGAGCTGTCTCAAAGATACCCCAGATAGAATCAACAAACCGCGTTCCAAACCACACAGCAACTAGTGCAGTCAAAACGTAGGCTAAATCTATCCCTTTTTTTACGTCTTCCACGTTCTTCTCGCTCCGCGAGACACAAGCAAACAGGCCAGGAGGGACTCGAACCCCCAACCTACGGATTTGGAGTCCGCCGCTCTACCAATTCGAGCTACTGGCCTTCGAACAGCCAAGGTCCGAGTGTATGGCTCGGACCTGACCTCGTATCCTATCACTCAAAGAGAGTGCGACCCGAAGGTCGACTACTCGTTGATCTTCGTCACAACACCCGCGCCAACCGTGCGGCCACCTTCGCGAATAGCGAAGCGGACACCTTGCT
>CAZDBH010000177.1:0-15364 GCA_964503485.1 uncultured Bradymonadales bacterium
TCGCTAAAAGCCAATGGCGGAGCCTGGAGCGCTATGCGCGACAGGCTCCTAGTGAGTGGGCGCTCGTTCTCGACCGAGTCTCAACTGAGGGGATTCTCGCGAGAGGCAGGTCATGGTAGAAGCTAACCAACGACCATCGACCTTTCGGCAACAATCCTGTCAGGAGATATTGATATGATCCGACTTTTCTCAGCAATCGCTCTGGTTTCCCTGTTTTTGACCGCTGGTACAGCCATCGCACATCACGAACTCGCCGCCTGTGGCAGTTGTGGGGCTGCGGCCCACGATCATGCGGAAGGCGAAGAGGCAGAAGGTGAGGAAGCCGGGTGCGCTCACCACGGTGAAGAGGAGTGCGACTGCCAACATGGCGAAGAGGCAGCCGCTGATGGTGCTGAAGAAGCAGGCTGCGCGCACCACGCTGAAGGCGAATGCGACTGCGAACACGGCGAAGAGGCAACTGAGGAGACTACTGAAGAGACCACCGAATAGCTCGGCCGGTAGCTGTCAGACTTCCTCTCCCCTCTCCTTCTCTGGCTCTGGTGACAGCAACCCCTTACCGCTGTCCGCTGTACCCGCCCTTGCGAAGCAACCCCTCTCAGACAACAATGGGTAAAATCGAGGTTTGATATGTCAGAAGAAGAGACGGACGCAGCTGCGGCCTCAGGCCCGACGGTACTCATCCAACCCGCTTCCACCGGCGTCACCGCCCTTGTGGGCCACAGCCAGACAGGACCGGTTGGGGTGGTTCAGAAATGCGAAACGCAGAGCCAATTCAATCGCCACTTCGGTGACCACGAGGACGCCCCTATCTTGGCAGCAGCCGTCTACGGCTTCTTCGAGAACGGCGGACAGACCTGCCTCGTGCTCAACCTGGGAGCTGAGGCACGATCGCTGGGACCCGGCGATCTCGATCTACTAGACAAAGAGTCTTCCATCGAGTTGGTGTGCGCGCCTGGAAAGAGCGACCCAGCTGACCACCACGCACTGCTGAACCACTGCTCGTCGATGGGCACGCGCCTGGCGATACTCGACTGCCCGGCAGATTTAGCAACGCAATTGGCTCGATTTCGGCCACCGGCGCTAGCCGGGGGCGCAGTCTATGCGCCCTGGCTCCTCGGTTACGATCCGATCCAGCGAGAAACCGTGCCCGTACCTCCGAGCGGTCATATCGCAGGTATGATAGTGAAAACCGGGGCAGAGCGCGGACTTCGGAAGTCGCCGGCCAACGAGCCGCTGCAGGGTGTGACCGGCCTGGCTCATGACATCACCCAACAAGAGCAGGACATCCTGTATCCGAGGCGCATCAACTGCATCAGAAACATGCCCGACTTACCCGGTTGCAGGCCCTGGGGAGAGCAACTGACATCGGCACGCCCGTTGGGCTCCGTTTCCAGCTTTCGGGTGTGGTCCTTCATCGTTCGCTCGATCGAGGGTGCCGCCGAGCAGTTCTGCGGCAGGATCAACGAGCCCGAGCTGTGGCGCGACCTCGAAACCGCGGTGAGCACCTTCCTCGAAGGCGTCAGCTCGGCGGGAACGCTCGCTTCAGAACTTCCCGAGGAGGCTTTTCGAGTCCGCTGTGACGAGAGCATCAACAACCGAGGTACCGTCGTCTGGATAGAGATCGGACTCGCGCTCGGCCGACCCGGCCGCTTCTACACGTTCAAGATGGGGTTGGATCTCGAGCCCTAGTCGTGGCACCTGGCGGGGTGGCGTGCTCCCGGCGAAGCCGGGTGACCGCCGGGGACCGTTCGAGTATGGTTCCCAGATGAAACCAGAACTTCTGAACGTCCTCGTCAAGCTGATAAGTGAGACGAATGGTGTCTCGTTGGGCGACACACTGGAGCTTGCCTCCCGCTCGATGTTGGTGAAGGAGCGGCCAGAGGTCGAGGCCAGCATCGGTGAGTTTCGCGACCAACTCTATCGCTATCAGCGCCATGACATCGCCACCGACGACCTGCTGAGCCATCCTGTTGCGACCAGCCTGGAGACCTTCTTCCACGAATTCCCCCAACCCTATCAGGAGGAACACATTCACCTGACCGGCTCGCTATCAGCGGACTTCGTTTATCCCCGACTGATGGCCCTGTTGGATGGACCCAATCGGCAAGCCTACGAGGACAAGATCACCAGCGTTTATGGCGAACAGGCCCTCCCAATCAGCTGTGAGGAAGACGTCGATCGGTTGATCAGAATGCGAACCAACGTGCCCTTTTCGCGTTACCTCCAGCTGCTGACCCTACCGAAACTGGTGCTCATCGATCGGCAGGCCCATGAGGACGCTGCCTATCACTTGGGCAGCACTTTGTTCCGCGACTACAACGTCGGTCGAATCCGTCTGAAGTTCTCCATCTCACGACTGACGTCAACCGCAGAAGAGACACTGCCTGGGGCGACGGTGAGTCCCGAAGACGTCGTGATGGGCCTTCACGAAGGGTTCGCCAAGTTCCGACGCGAAGAGCCGCGTTTTGACTTCATTTTGTCGCCGTGTTTCCGGAAGGAGGCCCACTTCTACGACGCGAGTAACTTCTCGACGAAGAAGGACTTCTTCTTCAGCCATGTCGAGACGATCCTGGATCTGCTCGACCGCTATCCGTTCCTAGAGCAACGGCTCACCGACGTCGACACCGTGGGAGATGAGCGGGACCACTTCAGAAAGGCACACTTCGAGGTGATGCGACACGGATTTCGGAAACTTCAGTTCCGAGGGTTCAACATTCGCAGCCACCACGGCGAGACGTGGAATATACTGCGACACGGCGTCCAGGCTGTCGATAACGCGATGAATATCTGGCAGATCGATACGCTGGAACACGGCGTCAGCCTAGGCGTCAACCCCAACTACTACTTTCACATGGTGTTCGAGAACGCCATGGCCGCCAACACCGAGGGCAATCCCGTCCCCGTGGGGTCGCGCGAGCACGCCGAACTACAAGACATGGACTGGGTCAATCACCCGCAGGTGTGCCAAAAACTGCTGGACGGCACCCGTCTGGATGATGACGACATCCGACGCTTCATCAAGACCAAGTTCCACACCGCCAGAGAAGTCGAACGGTATCAGCACGACGTGCTCAATCGCATGATCGACAAAAATGTGTCCTTAGTCGCCCTACCCTCCTCGAACATTCGGCTCACACAGATTTTCTCGAACTACAAAGACCACCCCTTCTCTTGGTGGGAAAAGAAGGGGGTCAACTTGGCTGTGGGCACCGACAACTATGTGACGCTCAACACCAATTTCATTCGCGAGATGTTGATCCTGTTGTGTTCGGACTTTGAGAGCCTCAAGATCACCAAGCTCCTCATGCTGGTCACAGGAGAGACCCGGCGCCACTACATGTCTCGCCAACTGTGGAGCATGCGTTCTCTGTGAGTCTCGGGTCCGGCAACTTTAGATCGAAAGTGTGCTGCAGGCGTTTTCTTCCTAGTCGCGAACCCGTCGGAGTAGGCCGACGCAACTGAACTAGAGGTCCTCTACATGGCTACCCCCGTTAGACTGGTACTCCCGCTCTTCACCTTGCTTGGTCTCCTTATCTCCTCAACAGCCGGCGCTTCCTCAACTACGGTTTGTTCTGACGCGACCGCCTCGGTGACGTATTCCGTGAGCCACGTCTCCTCGGGGCCCCAACGGCTTCCGGACGACACGTGGACTATTGGAGAACGCACGTTTTCAGCGCACACGGCCATCTGGCAGTTCGAGGAACGAACGATTCTCGAGCGGTCAGATGAGCTGATTGCGGTCCCCACGACGACTGTCTATTCGATTCGCGCCGTGGTTACAGATACCGATGGGATAGAACTGTACTCAGGCTATCTCATCTGTAACGAAGAGACTGGGGCGCTCCAGCCGGCCCACCCTTAGGGAGAACAGTGTAAAATCGTCTGTTCATAAACTGGGTCTCCATCTAGAATCTGGCGCGTCCTCAGTTGTCCCCCCCTTTTCTAGGTACGAACATGCTCGAGAAATATCCAATGCTTGTCTGGGTCCTGGGGATTGCTCTGGGGATCGCCCTCTTCCTCACCGGTGAAGGCTGGGTGGTGGGAGGTGTGATTCCGATCCGGCTCGTCGGAGCAGGGGCAATCGTACTCTTTGGGTTTTGCCTGATCTTCCGCATTCAACCAGTGCACCCCGGAACCCAACAGCGAATAAACCCTCCCGATCTCGGCCAGTACCAACCGCCTACGCCGTTCGGTGCTGAGAACGACCTACCCGCTGCAACCCGATCCACCAGTGATAGTGGGTCTCTAACCGCCGTTTCGCGAGAGGCGGGCCAGGAGCTGAACGCCCTCTCGAAGCTGATGGCGGATGGATCAGAACCGACAGCCAGACTCGACGATTGACGGCTCAAAATCGGGGCTGAGCTTGACAAAAATCGCCACTCGCCGTAGGCCCACCCCCATGGCAGCAGCACATTCAGACTCGACAATCCAACCAGAACGCGACGGCGAGAACGGGCCGATCGTGGTCTCCGCATTGTATCTCTTCACTCCACTGCCCGACTTTCGCGAGATCCGTGAGCAATTCCTCGTCTACTTCAAAGAGATTGGACTTCGGGGCTCGATTCTTCTCGCCGAAGAGGGCATCAATGGCACTGTCGCCGGCACCCGCGAGGTCATGGATATCGCTCTCGCCAAACTGAGAAGTGACCCGCGGCTGGCTGGTTTGGAACACAAGGAGTCCTATTGCGATTCGATTCCCTTCAACAAAATGAAGGTCAAACTAAAGCGCGAAATCGTAACCATGGGCGTCCCCGGAATCGATCCAACGTCAACAGTCGGACAGTATGTCGAGCCCACCGAGTGGAATGAGCTGATCAGCCGCGACGACGTATTACTCGTTGATACTCGAAACAAGTATGAAGTCCGAATTGGCACCTTCGAGGGCGCTGTCGATCCTCAGATAGCTCACTTTCGCCACTTCCCCGACTGGATCGACCGCGAACTAGAGCAGGGTACTCACAAGAAGGTCGCTATGTTCTGCACAGGCGGAATCCGATGTGAAAAGGCGACTTCTCTTCTGAAAGAACGGGGTTTTGAGGACGTCTACCACCTCAAGGGCGGCATTCTGAAGTATCTGGAGGAAACCACTGCGACCGAGTCGATGTGGAACGGCGACTGCTTCGTTTTCGATTATCGAGTTGCTTTGAATCACGAACTCCAACCCGCTGGCTACGGTCTATGCAGCGTTTGTCGCGGCCCGGTACTCTTGCCTGAAGGGCAGGAAGCCGACCGAACCGAGGTCTGTGAGACGTGCTTGGCTTCGAGCCCGGACGAGGCCGCTAACCCGGTTTCCCATCCGCCCGAGGACTGACCAGAATCGGCGTGTAGACTGCCAGATAGATCAGGAACGCTAGCGACCACAGAATACCCGACAGGTTGATGCTGGCGTCAATCAACTCGAGACTCAGGATCGGCAGGACCACGCGGCTGACCCCGGCTAGAATCATAGCCAAATAGGCGACCACGATGGCCTTGTGAACCACTAGCTTCCTGCCGGTGTGCCCCAAGGCGACACGAGACATCATGGCCAAAGTGAAGGTTCCGATCGCGCCGGTCGTCAGAGCGTGCAAGGCCGCGGACGGCGGCACCAACTCGGGTCTCAGTGCCGCTATTCCCGCGAGGAAGAGGCCAACAGCACACCAGGCGTATCCAACATGCAGTATCCAAACGATGGGCTTCCGAAAACTCGCCAGAGCCAGCCACCCTCGCATGCGAACCGCCACCAGGACTGATGCGACTAGCGCGCTGTATCCTTGCAGCTGCCACGCTCCTGGCACGAGCTCCACCAGCATCACGAATGTCACCGCCACAATTGCTAGCGAGTCGAATGGGTTCCTGCCCCGAATAGGCCGCTTCAGGGCGTTGCGGGTAAACAGCGGGGTGATGCGGCCGCCGATCACCACAATGAGTAGAATCACCCCGTAGACTGCGAACTTCATAGCCGTTTGGGCTGAAAACTCGACCTGCTCGAGCAGGTACAGATAAAAGAGCAGGTTGGCTCCCGCCATGCCGAGGAGCAGTGGGGGAAAGCCAATATTGCGCCAGCGCCGCGCTTTCACGATCGGCGGCGCAGTTGCCATGACCAGCGCCAAGACAAAGGCAACATCGACAGCTGCGACCAACTCCAGTGCGATCTGCCCCGATAGGGCCGTTACGATTCGGCCGGCTAACCATAGCCCTGCGAGCGAGGCCAAGGCGATTCCCTTTACTTGAGGGGTCTTGGTCCAGTTCGGAACGGCTGTGAGGAGAAAGCCCGCCACGATGGCCATTGTGAAGCCATAGATCATCTCGTGGGCATGCCAGTAGGTACCACCACCAAGGGGAGGGGCTTGCCCAGAGCCAGGAGCGAGGATGACGAGCCAAATAGGGATCAGAACGAGTGCCGAAAGGGCACCCAAAAGGAAGAAACAGCGAAAGCCGTATGCGAATACTCGTGACATCATTTCAAGACCGGGCCCCATCCCTTTCTAGTCAGTCGACTTCGTCCGGGCCATAGAGGATCGGTTGCGGAGTGAGTCCCCAGAACCGCCTGCCTGACGCGTCGTTGGTTGTTTCGTAGATGTAGTCGACCAGCGCGATGCGCCATGCCTGTACTCGCTCGGCTTGGCCCGCCTCACCCAACCCTGCAAACTCGGCGGCGTCGGGCAGGGTGGCGACGAATCGCTCGAGGTTGCTCAGGTCTTCAGCGGACAAATCAGCCGAGGCCCGTAAACCGTCGATGGTTGGGCCTTGAGTCATGACCAGCGGGAGCGCGGTGAGTATAGGCGCTTGAAAGAACGCCACCATAGGCGTTCCGTTGAAACCGGTGCTGAGCGTGCGCAAGATATCCTGCCGAGTCGAGCCGTTCTTGAGGACGCCGTCGTGGAGACTTGCCGCCCGAATCGCTAGGCCTTGGCTATCGACCAAACTGTCGCTGGTTGGTCCGTTCCCGTCTGCTTCGGCGCCGTGACATGTCCAGCAGCCGTGCATCAGAAAGACAGCTCGGCCATCGGCAACGCTGTCTGCCGTAACCTCGGGGAGTGTGGCTGGCAGCTCAATCGGTTCAGGTGGAGCGTCAGCGGCCTCGGGAGTGAAGGTCTGAACGTACGCGGCTACATCCGCCACCTGCTGGACGTCGAGAATGCCTCCAAACTGGGGCATGGCCGTTCCCGGCACCCCACGGCGAATCGTCCTGATCAAGTCCTGCGAGGTGGGTGCTAGCCCGAATGGGGTTGACCTGAACTTGAATAGTCCGGTGGTAAAATCGCGGGGCGGGACGTCCTGAAAGTACCGCGCTGTTGGACCGCGACCGTCACCGCCGCTGCCATGGCAGGTGGCACAGTACCGGGTGTAGACGGAACGACCAGCTTCAGCGACGCCGGTATAGGGTTCATCGGCGTGTATGGTCTTTCCCGCACCTCCGACCAACGCCATCCAGGCGAAAACGAGGGCCGCAGCGACAATGGACAATGTACTGAGTCTACTACGCAGCGTGCCAGAGAAGGGGCTCGATTGTTGGTTTAACATCAGATCCTCCCTAGAAGTATGCGTGCAGCATGGCGATGACCTCTTTGAATCCGTCGTTACTGGACTCCAAGTCGCCGTCGGCAATCGTGTGTCGGTAGAGGGCCATTATTTCCAAGTTGGGCATCGGGAAGAAGTCGAGCCCCGCAGTAATGCGCGACGCAGTTCCCGATTCGACATCGATGTCGCGGTCCCGCCCTCCGTAAGCCAGAATGAGGTGCAGGCCGCGTACTAACAAGACGTCGAGTTCGTTGTAGAGGGCGATCCCGGTTTCGTCCGACTCGGCCGGATCGAGCGAGTCGATGTCGACGTAGTCGGCTTCGCCGAGGTAGGTGAATCTTCCGACTGAGAGTCCCCAATGGCCTCCGATTCGGCGATGATCGACGCGGGTATCCAGCGTCTCGCCGTTCACCTCGTTCTCGAACCCGGTCCGATTGTCATAGAAGGACCCACCGATCAGGAAGGTCAGATCGTCACCCCCGAAAAAGTGCTCGACACGTACGACAATGGCCTTGTCCGTGTTGTCGTCGAGCGTTCGAGCCGGCCCGGCACCAGCTAGCACGGCTGCTTGAAGCTGGAATGGTCCAAGTCCAAAGCCTAGCTCCAAGCCAAGGTCCTTGTCGTTTGGCCCAAAACCGATGTCCTGTCGTACGAAGAGATTGTGATTGGCAAGGCGAAGGCCATACGTCGGCATGAACTGCCCCGCCTTGATGTACCCGTTCCAGTCGGGATCGCCGAAATCGTATTCATAGAGGACGATGGCCTCGAAGCTGCCGCGGGCACCCCGATCGTAGTACAGGGTCAAACCGTCGAAGAGGTTCGCAGCCACATACAGGTCGGCTTGCATCTGGAAAAACGAACTCAACTCCTGCCCATCGTCTGGACGCTGATCGATGTAGGCCAACCTCGCGTCCCCGCCGAGAGAGACTACGTCACCGATTGATAGGTCCAGTGCATCGCTGACCGCGCCATCCCAGGGATAACCAGTTGGCAACGACGTGGTCGCAAACACCGAGCCGCCATAGTTGTTTCTCATGCCGCCGCCCGATGGATTGACATGACAGGCGGCGCAGGGCAGTCCCTCGCTGAGCGCAAACCGGGGTTCAGCCGAGGCGTCGGAGATCCACTGCGGTGTGCTATCGGGCGTTATCGCCACTGCCATTGCCATGAGCCAGGCCGAGGCCGCTATGAGGATCCGAGTTTGTATTGAGCCGTTCACTGCTGCACCTCCAGCTCGATATCAGCCGACGGAACCGACTCGAAGTCGACGATCTCGAACGGGGTACCCTCCCCGGCATAACCGTACGGATCGCGCTCTGGGTTCAGCATGCCAGACCACGTTGTGTCCATCCGATCGACGTCGATCAGCGCACCAACGTAGTACGTACCGGCCGGCAGTCCCGAAAAGGTGAACGAAAACGGTAACGAGTAGTCTTCGACTAGCTGTGCTCGAATCGGACGACCGGACGGCGGATATGAGCTGTACAAAGCAATAGATAGGGGGCGACCGCGGGCGGCTTCGGGCCCGCTGTAGTGGATGGTGCCTGAGATCTCTCCCAGGGGCGGTTGGTCCTCCCCGGTTGTACAAGAGCTTGTCAACAGAGCAATGAGAGCGACTAACGGGCCCACGTAATAGCGCATTTCTGCTACCTCCTGAGGTCCCTACCCACGGCGACTTCGCGGGGTAGTGGTGCGAATCTCCCGGGCGTCTGCAGACCAACGCTCAGACGCCTGACGCACATATCCTGTTCACCCGGCTACTTCCAGTACCTCGGCGGCTGAATGACGAGATTCTAAGTGAGGTTCAGGACCGCTCCGGTCGCTGGGAGTCGGACGGGTTTCTAGAAACCCAACATGGCGTTGATCTCGGAACAGGACTGCGCCAGGATCTCCTCAGCCCCTTCCTCGTCGAGGTCGGTGCATTCCATTTCCCCCATTTCGTCCATGATCATCTCGAGATTTGCGCACATCGGATTGTCTGGGGCTGAGGCGCATGGTGTTCGTAGACAGTCCAGCATATGGCTGGCGGCTTCAAGACAGGCGTTTCCCGAGCGAAAGCCGCTACCCACCAGATTCGCGCAGCTCCGATTAGTCACACTGGTTGCTTCTGCAGGGCATGGTTCGACTGAAAAGTACTGCTGAATTTCTGCCAAATCCGCTGCACAGGTCGGCGACGAACCGGGCACACCACAATACTCGGTACAACCCGAAACATGTTGGACGGCTGCTGTGCACAGCTCGTCCGCCTGGCTCGAAGCGGCGGTGGCACTCAGCAGCCCGAATGCGGCGATGGCGTAGGTGCATTGGATGACCAAGGAGCGGCCAGAGTGATGTCGTGTCGTGATCTTCATGGTTGGCCTCATTCGTTCGGGTTCTGCTGGTAGAGACCCGCCCCACCTCGGATCTCATTGCCTGGCACCACTTCGCCGATTCGCACGAAAGTCGAGTAGACTCCGTCGCAGTCCAGATCACCGAACGCACTGGCGGTGAAAGTCGAACCAACTCGGGTGCCTGCACTGTCGTATTGGTAGCTGTAGTAGTGCTCGTCGGATACCGCGAAATTCAATGCCTCCCACGTCGGTGCAGACCACAACTCGTAGTCTGGCTGAGCCGCTGTGCCGCAGGGAATCTCGCTGGGTGTCCGGGGAATCGAAGCCGGGAACTGAGCCGGCACGATGTATCCCTCTGGGGTCGCGTGGTCCGAGTCGTAGTAACTGACCGATGAATCGAACAATCGTCGCACGTTCATCGTTGCCTCCACGTTGCGGCCGAAGGTCGGGTCCGTCAATCGAGCGAGCCAATCAACCAAATCACCAGTCGCCCGCTCGGGCCCATCACCGACGTCCCCAAGCACCGAGTCTAGCCGGTTGAGCACCCGGTCTGCCCATGCAATGTCGTCATCAGAGGGCGACCCCGAAAAGAACGTCTCCACGTTGAGCGAACTGCCGATTGAGACCAGGACCTTTCGGTCGTCGTTGGCGCTCTCAGAGCGCGAATTGAAACCGGGCGCAGCCACGACAGAGACAAAGCTGGTCTCGTCATCGAGGCGGTTGAGTGCCGCGCCGAGAGCATGGTGAGCGGCGATGCTCGGCGTGTGCTCGGTCAGTGTCTCGATGATCCCCGTGATGATCAGCCGGGAACCAAATGCGACGCCCGACGGGTTCGCAATCAGGTCGAGGCCCCCTGAGAACTCGCTTGCTTCCGTCGCTTCGTAGACCTCGATTCCGCGATAGGTGTAACTCGGAGTCAGGCCCGCCGGCAGCGCTACAGTGCCCATGATTACGACGGCGTAGAGGTCATCGTCGAACCCGGCCATCGCGGCCCACGCGGCCGGCTGGCTGACCGTGACGCCAAACAAGGTCGTGAGCGGTCCGGCGGCGTGTTCAGGGAAACTCCTCCAGAACGGGTACAGGACATTCGCGAGTACAGAGCTTCCATCTGCCGTTCCGGCCCACACAATGGCAGCGTCAGCCGGAATCGCGCTCAGCAGGTCGGCGAAAGGCACGGCGGACTCGGCTCCTGTTTGCGCCGTGCTGTCTGACGATTGGAACGCCAGGCCCGCCACTGCGGTGCACGTCAAAAATAGAGTGGTCAGTACGACACCACGGACTGTTCTTGCTCGACGCCTCAAGGTCCACCTCCCGGTAGCCAAACTTGGTTTGTGTTCTTGTGGCGCGATGGTTGCCCGAGGAGACGAGCCCGTCAAGGGCCGTGGCTAAGCGGAGAACTCAGGTCTTGATCGTCGCGCATCCGAAGGCGATCTCGAGTTCTCCGTCGACCTCGTCCCCGCAGGCGGCAGCGCAGAGCGTAATGCCACTCGGGACGATGGGATCGTCGTAGTACCAACCGTTGAGTTCGCCACAGGCATCGGCAGAATCCACGTTCGGGAGCAGCGTTCGCTCTCCTTCGGCAGGGGTGAAGTAGACGTTGACCTCGTCGAGCACGATTTCGGTGTCGTCCGGCACTTCGGGCATCGCGTAGTAGCAGGGTAACGCCGAGTCCTCGATGACGATCTCCTGGATCGCTTCGAAAATCGGGTCCCAATTGGACTCACAAATCGAGGCCACCGCTCCACCCGTGGCGGTGCTCAGATTGATGTATCGATCGCCGTCTGCGTCACCACAGCGGTCACCCGGAGTCTGGACGATGCTGTGGAATTTGAAGTCCTCAGGGAAGCCGGGAGGAGCCAGGGAGCCGATCTGGTCGCGCAGCCACCTAGGCGAGCGCCAAGTCTCGTCATCGGATACCTCGACGATGTGCAGTTTAGCCGCTGGACGAAGAAAACTTTGGTACTCAGAGTAGTTGTCGATCAGCACTTCCAGGGAGTCCGTACTGTAGACTCCTTCGCGAACATGCAAGTAGGTGCCGGGGTTGTCGACATCTGGGCATCGGTCGGCTGCGCTCAAGGGAGGAGGGACGCAAACCCCGTGATAGCTTCGGCCGAAGAAACCGCCGTTGATTCGGCGATCTGCGGCAATCATCGTCACTCGATAGTCGATGCCGGAACCTCCGATGATCGCAGCAAAAGCGTTGATGTTCTCGCGAACGATGTCGATTTCGTTGTCCATACTCTCTGAACTATCGATTATCCAAATGATGTCGGCCGGGGCTGAAGACTGGCCTGCGCTGGCAGTGGTCTCGACACAAGCCTCGATATCGGGTGCTCGCCACTCATCTTCTACGTCCTCCGGAACTTCAACTGTATCGGCCTGCCCATCGTCGGTGTCAGTCGTTGCGTCCGGAAGGTCCGGAGCCGACTCGTCGACCGAGCCGCTGTCCACTTCGGCTGTGCCAATGTCCTCTGTACCAACCGAGTCGGTCCCAGCATCGAAGGAATCCAGTGCCAGATCCGCAACGTCGCTAGTTCCCTGGTCCGGTGTTCCCTGGTCGGCGGTAGGGCGCTCGCGTCGGCCCGAATCTTCACTACTACCCTGATCAACGCTCCCGCTAGAGGCACCGGGCGGGGGACTGTCCGCACAGCCCGAAATGGCGATCATAAGAAGTACGGTACGGAGCACTCCGATTGTTGGAGTTACCAGCGGTTGGGGGTGACGCATTGCAAACACCGCTTTCAAATTGTCTTGGACGCGTTGGACTCGGGCCACAAAGTAGCATGAGGCTGGCCGTACTGAAAGTGGACGGGTTCGTCAGGACTCATACCGATCGAATTGCTACTCGCTCAGTCAGCCCAGAAGTTCTTTGCTAGAGCCCTTCGTTTCTTCCATTGATCACCTTTGTTGAAGAAGTCCATCACGCCGGATCCTTGATCGGCGTCCTCGACCCGCCAAAACCCGTTCACAGCACCGCTGAGCCCAGCCGACAGCATCTCAAAACCCTGAGCTGTATAGAGGTCCGTCTCACAGCCGCGATTGATGATCATCTTCAGCTGCCGGCAGGCCTGCTGGTTTTTCGCTCGAAGAACCTCGATGAGTCGGTCTACTTCGCCATCCAGATCCTCTGGGGCAACGACTCGATTCCAAAGGCCCCAGTCGACAGCTCGTTCGGCCGGCATCAGCGCGCCGATGATGTTGATTTCTTTGGTGCGCCTCTTGCCGATGTAGCGCGCCATTCGAGAGGTGCCACCCCAACCGGGAGTGATGCCGCTGTCAACTTCGGGCATGCCCCAAATCGCCCGATCGGTGGCGATGACAAAGTCGCTCGCCATCGTAATCTCCAAACCACCGCCGACCGCGTAGCCGTCAACGGCGCAGATCGTCATCTTGTCCAACTCTTCCAGTGCGTTGGCCATGTCTTGATAGCAACGAACCCTGCGCACGACACCGTTCGCCCCGTGGGTCGCCCGGCCGTGCTCGTCGTTGCCCCAGAAGGGCATCTCGCGAATATCATCACCCACGCAGAACGACTTGCCGGCACCTTTGATCACCACGAATTTGACGTCCGTCGAGTCCCTGAGGCGCCCGATTGCTTGGGTCAGTTGCTCGGACAACGCGATGCTCAACGCGTTGTGAACCTCCGGACGATTGAGGGTGATCCGGGCTGTGTCGCCGTCAATTTCTAATAGAAGGTGTTCCCTAGACATGGTTGTACTCCGCCGAGTTTACTTGCAAATCGAAAGTTAAATTGACGCTATCAATGTCGCTTGCAATTTGCAAGCTAGTCGACCTACGATTGGCGTATGCCTGAGAACACGGAAGAAGCAGGAGTGACGGTTGCTCGAAAATGTTCGGTCGCCAGGACAATCGAGATTCTCGGCGATCGGTGGATATTTCTCATCCTGCGGGAAGCGTTCTTCGGCGTCCGTTACTACGACGGATTCAAGAATAATCTGGGCATCGCGACCAACATTCTGTCTGACCGCCTGAAGACGCTTGTCGAACACGAGATCTTGAACCGCGAGAAGGACAAAAAAGATGGCCGCCGATTTCGATATCGGCTCACGGCCAAAGGGCTCGACCTCTACCCGGTAACGCTTGGGTTCATGCAGTGGGGCGATAAGTGGCTGTCTGGCCACGAGGGGCCCCCGCTGAAGCTGACACACGCGAGTTGTGGACAACGGCTTATCGGCGTCTGGTCTTGTACCGCCTGCGGGGAGGTCATCGACCCGCGAGAGGTGAGTTTTTGACCCCAGTCAGGGTTCATCCGCAACATCGGACGGACCCACCAGCTCCAAATCCAGCGGCCACAGATAGATGCCGTCGTCGACGAACAGGAGCCCGTCTGTCTGATGCCCTCCCAACCCGCAATCCCCGGTTAGCGGTTGCACGAACGTGCCGGGACTTCGCTGGACAGTAACTTGGCGCCCGTCGGTTGTCTGCCAGGGACCGTCGAGGTTGGAGGTGAGAGCAGTCGGGCGGGGCTGTCCGTTGCGCCGGCCCCGATATGTTCGTTCGGGTATAGCCGCCTCCTCGCGAGTGACCATTCGGACTGCGCCGGTCGTTCCGTTCACAGCCGTATATTCGAAGTCGGGAGACTCGCCGATTCTTACAAAGACTTCTGTGTCAGCGACGCGTGCCCGAAGGCGACGGTTTGTTGTTCCGAGTTCTGCTGTATGGCCCGTTTCGAGGTCCCATACGAGCAACTGCTGCGCGGGCCGACCATATACGTTCCGGTGGGGTGTCTGTTCGTCTCCCGCCACACTGACGAGCACGAAGCGATCGTCCCCCGTAGTGATTGGCGTGAAGGTATCCCAGCCCGCTGAACGTACCGTCCCCGTGGCGAATTCAATCGCAACAACTTGGGTGCAGTATATCGTTCCCGTGCTGTCGTAAATCGTGTGCTCGCATCCCTCCGGTGCGGTCCAATCTTCTCCTCCGTCGCTACCGACTTGAACGTGCGACTCCACGATCAGGTAGTCGTCGGTTTCGAGAAATGGCCCACTCGCAAATGTGGTGGTCCGCCACTCCCCGGACTCGCCCCCGGGATGCAACAGGACGGCGGCTCCCCCACCTGCCCATTCGGAACAACCCGAGCTCAGCTGAACGAACGAGCCGTTGGCCAGTTCATATCGGCCGACTGCGTATGAGCCGGAGGTTGTGATAATCGGCTCGAGCGTCACCCGACTTGGATCCTCCTCTGCGGCGACGGGAGTTGATAGAAAGGTGATTAGGATCGATGGGATCAGCAGAAATTTTTGGTTTGATGAGGTTTTCATGCCCAAGCGTTTTGCTCGAACTATGCCAGGATGATTGTGCCGGGTCGCAGCCGCTGCGGGTTCCGATTAGAGCGACCTGCTGAGTCGTGTTGAGTGTGAAACTTCTCTCAATGGGAGATTCCCTCTCGCCATCGGAGACTGGATCCGACCTACGGGAGAGTTTGGAGGGCCGTAAAGAAAGGGTCCTCGACTGCGCTAGCCCGCACATCTCACCAGTTCCATTCTTCGCGGTGTGATAGGGCTCAGATT
>CAZDBH010000178.1:0-15341 GCA_964503485.1 uncultured Bradymonadales bacterium
AACACTGATTGTGAGGGCAAGAAAAAAAGATATGAAGACTCAGATGATTCGGTTGGTAGTCTCTTTGATGGCGCTGGCAATGATTGGATTCGGCTGCGGGGCGTCGATGGTGAGTGTTGGATTCAGCAGCCAGGTCCGCACTACTCGAGTCCCGGTGTACCCGAAGCATCGGCCGGTGGTGGTACAGGGGGTCATTAGCTATGACACTGTCGTGAGCGACGGCCACTATGTCGACGACGTCTACTACACTGATGATGGCGATATCGTCTACGGTCAGTGGGTGCGGACCGACTATCCCGACGGCGAATACGTTGAAGTGTGGGAAGTCGAAGAGGATTTCGTCGACTGCGATGATGACTGGTAGAAACGGGGAATCAGGCGCCTTCTTCCACCTGGGATGCCGAGCCACGTTCTGTTGAACGGATTTCGGTCACTGTCGCAATACGACGACGTTATTGTAAGCAACCTGGCCGAGGGTGCCGCCCCCTAACTGTCGAGTTTTGGGACACCCATGACGGAGCACAGCCACTCATCGCACACGCCGACGATACCCCGTTCGGAGAACTTGGTTTCGTGGGTGCGACTGCGTCAATGGCCGAACTGATGTGCTCTTCGAGTCACTGACAGGCTTCGTCCTGTTTGAGTTCTCGGAGGGTGGGTTCACCCAGACGCGGTTTCTTCGCTCTCGGCTCGCCCACGGCTGTTGAACTCCGGGAACAGCCTATCAGCCTTGCGGACTGACGCTCTCGCTTCAGATGACGATTGCCGTCCGACGCTCGTTATCGGTAAGATGCGGTTAGCGTGATGAAAAATCCTCGAGGAGAAGGGTGAAAACGTGTGTCGTCTGTGACCACGGCTCGGCCACGATTGGCCTGTTGTGTTCCGACTGCCAGAGTGTGATCGAAACCAACGATGGACTTTGCCCGGAGCAGATTCTGTCCGGTGTAATGCGTCCTGATGGAGGCTGGCTAGCCGATCGGTGGGGCCGACTTCATCCGCTGACGGCGAGCACCACTGTCGGCCGACGAGGCGATGTCAGTATCCACGCGGCATCTGTTTCTAGGGAACATGCCGAACTCAACAAAGGCGATAGCTGGCGACTCATCGACCTCGCCAGCCGCAACGGCACCTTCGTCAACGAGGAGCCGGTGTCGGCCCCCCGCTCGATCGTTCAGGGTGACCATATTCGATTCGGCGCGGTCAGTTTCCGATTCGTCGAAGGCTCGCCAGATGCTGACGTGGTCAGGCGAGTCGAGATGCAAACCCAATCGCTGGAGGGGTCCCTACTCGGCGTATCGCTCGACCAAACCGACAACTCGAGATTCTCGACGACCATCAGACAGCGTTTGGCGGGCTGCTTCTAGACAACCCAACCCCGTACACGCCCGACGCGAACTACCCGTACGTCAATAGCGCTCCGGGCACCGACAGTTTCCTGGCGGTCGCGTTTGACGGCGAGGCCGTGTCCGAGGTACTTTAGGGGATTCGAGGCTCCACCAAGACACAGAGGACATCCGTGAAAAACAAAACGAGTATCTGGCGGCTCATTCTCACATTGGCGGTCGTCCTGCAGGCTTGCACACCAAGCGACGACGTCGCTGACAATTCCGCCGACGCCGGGGTCGACCGTGGTGACCGCGACACCGTCGGCGGTGACGTAGAGGCTGATCGTACAGACGCCGCCGTTGGCGACTCGCTCCACCTGGCGTTCCTGGTCGAACCGGGTGAAGCCGTTGTCGGGCAGACTTGGCCCGAGTTCTCGGTCGAACTCAGGGACGAACTGGGCAACCGAGCTGACGCTCACGGCGTCGAAGTGACACTCGCGATCACGACTGGCACCGGTGAATTCGCGTCCGGCGCCACGGTATCTAGCGATGCCGGTCTCGGGACTTTTTAAAACGTCTTTTACGAGGTCGCAGATGGGGTGGTGTTTGATATCACGGCCGACGACGTCGGAGGCCTGGTGGGGATCCCTGTGGTTGTACTTCCAGGTGCAGCCACTCGGATAGAGGTATCGGAACCGAGCTTCCCTTATGAAATCCAGGCGGGCTCGACCTGGGCCGATGTGAGGGTCACAGCCTATGACGCGCACGACAACGTGGCCAGCGCACATCAGGGAAACGTGATTCTGAGTCACGACGGTTCAGGTGAGTTAACAGGTCCCACCAGCCGTACGTTCCAGGACGGCGTCGCGACCTTCTCGGGACTCGGGTACACGCTTTCGGAGACGTTCACCGTCCAGTTTGGCAGCTCGGGGGTCGCCTCAGTCGAAGGCGAGGTCGCTGTTGACCCAGGCCCGGCCTACGTCTGGCTTTGGACGACCGAGCCGGCGCCGCGGGTTTTTATAGCCACAGTCTGGCCAGATTTCAGCCTGCGCCTCGAGGATGCTTTCGCTAATGCGATCGACGCGGAAGGGGCTGAGGTCACCATCGAAAACCTGCGAGCCGATGGCAATCTGACCGGCCAACTCTCGGTCACCTACACGGGGGGAGTAGCCTCGTTCTCGGGGCTCAGCCACGACACCGCCGAGATGGTCCGCTTTGACATCGAAGCAGCGGGCTATCCGACGCTCGAGGACGTGGCCATAAGCGTCGAGCGGGCGCCAGCCCAGCTAGTCTGGGAAGTCGAACCCCTGATCGCCGAGGAAATCAACGAGCCGTGGGCCGAATTCTCTATCCGGGTGCTAGACGCCGACGGTATTCTCGTCGACACATCCGATATCGAAGTCGCACTCGTCGCCGAAGATGCCACTGGGACCCTTTCGAATGCGGTGGTTACGGCGGATGCCGGCATCGCGACTTTCGATAACCTCACGTACGATACCCATGAGGTGATTCACGTCGCCGGCGCGGCCGATGGGGTGGGGTCGACTGCTGAAGAGGTCATTCTAATCTTCGAGGCGATTGAGCCTGCTGACTCGCCAGAAGTCATCCTGGGTGGCGGTGTCGGGCCTGCCACTCCAAACCGCGGCGTCCGGGAGATTGCGGTCTCTGCTAACGGCCGCTACCTAGCAATACTCAGCGACGCGACCAATCTTGTCGATGGCCACGGTCTGGGTATCTACCGCTACGATCGCGTTGAGGATGAAATGGTCTATGCTTTGGACTGGATCGAGGAGTACTCGGACAGAGTGACTATCGGCCATCTGGATCATCTCTCGATTTCCAACGACGGTCGCTATCTGGTCTACAACAGTCCCTATCCTCAGTACTTCATCGACGGGTCGATAGCCGACGACCTCTGGCGCTACGACTTCGACGAAGACTCGCTAACCCTCGTCAACGTGAACAACGATGGGCTGGCCGGGGACGATATCAGCCAAGACACGGTCATGACGCCCGACGGTCGCTTCATCGCCTTCTCGACCAAGGCCTCTAATTTGATCAGTGAGGACACAAATAGAAAGAACGACTGTATTCTTCGTGATGTCCGCGGTGGAGTGACCGAATTGATTTCAGCCAATGTCGACGGGCTTCCCAGCGACAATCACTGCTACAGCACCTCAATCAGCGACGACGGTCGCTTCGCCGCCTTCTCTTCTTCAGCGACAGACCTCGTTGCTGAGGAGGACAATACCACTGACGACAGCGACTGTTTTCTGCTCGATCGCAACGACGGCAGCATGATTATCGCCAGTGTCGACCATCTTGGTCGCCCGATCAACCGAAGTTCAGGCTGCCTCCTCTCTGGGAACGGGCGTTATCTCACGTGGCGGGGCTTCGACGACGGTGTCTTTGTGCGTGACCTTGTCGAAGAGACGACCACGGTTATCGGTTTTTCGGACACCGAAGTGCGGGCAATCGGTGGTGACGACCCAAACGTGTTGCTGCGCACCCGGGACGTGTCCGACTACATCCCGAACAACGAATACCGTCAGAACACACTCGTCATGTGGAACGGTGACAGTAACGACTATACCCACGTCGATGCCGCAACCCACGAGCTTGTCACCACCGACCGCACAGACTCAATCGGTATGAGTGGCGACGGTGCGACTGTTTTGTACTCGGCGACAATCGACCGCAGCCTGCAGTTTATCTGGGAGCGTGAGGATGAAGCGCTTAGCCTAATCCAATACGCCATTCCCGGATCCCGTCCCTCGGTGGTTGGCTCACGACCCCAGCTGGGTACGGGCGGCTCCTCAATTCTATTCGACAGAACGTACTACGAGTTGGACTTCAGTGGTGAAAACGTCAGTGGCCGTGTCTTTTATCACTTAGAAGGCGGCGAGCAATCGGTCGACCTTGGGGGCGAGACGATACTACAACCAGACGACCGCACCCTGCTGGTCTCGCACGGGAGCAGCAACCGCAGCTTGGTCTTCGAGTGGCTCGACTGGTTCGCCGTAGACTCCCGCCTTCACACGATGACCCACCGCGATCAGCAAGCGCTCTCTGGTGGCTACTTGTCCCTGGATCGAAGGGTGCTTGCCGTCCGCGCCAGTGGCCGCGTTATCGATTCCACGCGGCGGGTCGATACTTTTGTAACGGACGGAGGTGAAGATATGACCCTGGTGACCTCCGGAACCAGCGGTGAGGGCGGATCGGACGACAGCTCCCCCCAGGGCCTTTCTGGAGACGGAAGTCGAGTCCTGATCTGGTCAAGGGCACCCGACTTAGTTGAGATGGACGAGCCGCCCGCTGTGGGCCTCTACTTGTGGGATGGGACGACAAGCACGACCACGCTGCTGCCCAGCGCGCTCGGTACCCGCGCTCATAGCGCAAACGGTCGAGGGGGGGCGGTCCTATCGCTGGATGGCAGGTGGGTTGCTGGCCATTCGACACAGCCGGCGGACGGATTCGAAGAGAGTGAAGACAACGACCAGGACGTCTTTCTCTACGATACTGCCAACGACGCGGTCAGCTTGGTCTCGATCAATGCCGCGGGAGAGGCGGCCGGGGGTCTCCTCGTGGGGATCTCATTCGACGGACGCTATGTGCTCTACAGCACCGATGCTGCGCACGTAGACGGGGATACCAACGAGAGTCTGGACTGTTATGTGCGCGACACGGTGGCTGAGGTCACGAGCCGAGCATCGATGGGCCCGGACGGCGAAGAAATCGGTGGTCCGGCCATTTCCTGCACACTATCCCTTGACGGGCGACACGTTGCCTTCACGACCGAAAGTCCCATCGAAGGCTTCCCGCACGAAGGTAGCAAACTCATTCTGGCGCCGAATCCTAACTACGCGGGCAACCGGACGGAGGCGTCGGAATGAAGACACGGTACATCCTATTGGTGAGTATTCTTATCCTCGGCTGCAGTGGCGACGAGACGACGGACGCTGACATGGCCCAGGCTGACACTTCCGTAGACTCCGGCAACCAGGACACCGCCGACCTCTCGGAACCCGATGAACGGGACGCCGCATCGGACACGACCAACGGTGACATGGCCGACCTGACGAGTGACGAGTCGTTCGACGTTGATCAGCCAGATGAAGCCCTTGAGGTCGATGGGCTCGACGCTCGAGATGCGGCGGACGAGGGCGTGGCCGATACAGCCGTTGAAACTGATGCCACCGATGCCTCCGACGACATCGAAACCACCGATTCGGGTGGTGATCCTGACCCCTTTGACACAGACATGGCTGACCGCGAGGTCGCAGACGCCGATGTCACAGATGGAGGCTCCCCTGACGTGGACGCCGTCGACGAAACGGACTTCGGAACGCCGGAAGAGGTGGCCCCCGAAGTCGCTGTGGTCTTTCCCTCAATGTTTGTGAGCACGGTGAACGAGACAGTGGTGGTCCGGGGTACGGCCAGCGACGAGTCCGTTATCGAGGCGGTCTTTGTTGGGGACGTGATGGCCGAAACTGAGGACGGTTTCGCCAACTGGACCGCCGAAGTATCTCTCTCGATCGGCGAGAACCTGATCTCGGTTAGCGCAATCGACCATTGGGACAACGAAACCGAGTTGGTCGACGAACTCGACGTCTGGCGACCCGCTGCCAGTCCGGATGGCGTGGACGAAGCCACAATCGATGGCGATGGTCGAATAATCTGGCGCCATGAGTGGGATTTATTCGCGTGGAACGGTGGCGATAACATGGCCGAGCCCTTCAGCCTGCACCATTCGGATGAATGGAGCCTCCGAGGTGACCTCGTATTCGGGTCGGATGGCACCATCTACTCGGCAGCTGCCGAGCACAGACTCATCGCCATCGACGCCGAGACGGGGGAGCGATCGGTGATCTCCGCTGTGGGCAGAGGCACCGGCCCGATGCCGTTGCTACTGGATGCGATCGCCTCCGACGGCGACCACATTTGGAGTGTGGTTGGCGATCCAGCCGTAGTCCAGGAGATCGACCTTGCGACCGGAAACCGTAGAAACATCAGCGGCGACGGAGCCGGAACCGGCCCCGTACTCGACCGAGACCAAGATTTCAGGGCGATCTACGACAGCGCCACAGAGACCATTCTCGTGGTTGGTGCTGAGGGAGGGATTTACTCTGTTGACGTCACAGAAGACAACTTGGGTGAGCGCGCGCTGGTCTCCGGAACTGATCGCGGGGCTGGAGTCGAGCTTCCCCGAGGAAACCGGTGGCTTCTGGCTCTAGACTCGGACTCGGGTCTTCTCTACGCCAGTTTCCCTGAGGCGGCAGCTTCTGGGTGGAAGCTAACCGTACTCGAGATTGAGCTGGCGAGCGGCGATAGACGACTCGTGACATCAACTGACAAGGGAACCGGTCCGATGCTGCCCCGCACAGGAGGCAGCTTGGTTTTCGACGACGGCGATCTGCTGTGGGTTGGGAACAACATCATTCGCATCAACCTAGACACAGGCGACCGAACGGTCGATTCATCGCTAGTTACTCGAGTTCTGCCCACGACGCCGACCGAAATACTCGCTACCCCCACGCATGTCTTCGTCGCGGACGGCAACTCAGTCGACGAAACCTACGAGGTCTCGCTCGAGACTGGAGCAAGCCGCGAGCTGACGGCCGAGTGGGGCGGTCCGATGTTACACGATGCAGACACCGACGAGCTGTTGATCCGCGACGGTGGGTTGAGGTCGGTCAACCTGTCGTCACTAGCGGTGGAAGACGTCGCAAACGGCGTGAGCGACCACATCGCCTGGTTCAACTCTGGACAAGTAGTCTTCGCCGATGCAGGTACACTCGACGTGATCACCCTCAGCACCGGTGAGATCACGGCACTTTCGTCGAACACGCTTGGCTCTGGCCCTCCATTTGAATACCCCAGAGGCCTCGTCCTCGACCAAGCCGAGAACAGAGCGTTGATTATCGATCGGCTCGAGTCGAGTGCAAAATTCGGGCTCTACGCGGTCGATCTAGCCACCGGCGATCGTACCCTATTGGCTGATAATCGGGATGAAGACGTCGATGCACCCTACGTGAGTGACTTCAATAACCGGGCTGAAATCGACTGGGACCCCAGAACTCGAACCCTCTACTACTCTGGTGGGAGTGACGAAATCGTGGCCCTGAACGTCGACACCCTCGAATGGTCGGTCCTAGACCTCTATTTCATCGAAAGCCGGGCGTCCGTGTCCTTGGGCGCTGATCGCAGCACACTCTTTCACGCGACCCAAACCGCACTCGAACAGATCGATCTGATTACCGGCGAGATGGTTTGGATCGGCCGATAGGCCTTCAGATCACCGACTGCACACTGCCGTCACCTGGCTTAGCGTTGTAAGGCCCAGCAAGCACTTGTTGAGCCCATCCTCGAGCAGACTCTCCATCCCAGCTCGACGAGCAGCTTTACGGACGGCTTCCACAGTCGACCGTCGCTGAACGAGCCGGCGAATATCCTCGTCGACCACGAGGAGCTCTTGGATGGGTAGCCGGCCATTGTAGCCGGTATTCTTGCAATCGGGACAGCCGGCCCCCCGCCACAGCGGAAGGGAATCGCCCTTGAGCCTCATCTTGACGTTTGGGTTACCGACCGCTTTCAACGTGTCGTAGAACTCTTGTTTTCCCTCGTATTGTTCCTTGCACTTCTGGCAGATTCTGCGGACCAAACGTTGGGCTAGCACGGCCAAGAGCGCATCCGAAAAGCTGAACTGGTCCAATCCCATGTCCAAGAGGCGTGTAATGGTGTCGGGTGCGCTGTTGGTATGGAGTGTGGAAAAAACCACGTGACCCGTCAACGAGGCTCGGACTGCGATCTGCGCCGTCTCGAGATCGCGCATCTCACCGACCATGATGACGTCTGGGTCGGCTCGCAGGAACGATCGCATTGCGTTGGCAAAGGTGAAACCGATCTGGGGGTGGACCTGAACCTGACGGAGGCCGGGATGTGGAATCTCGACTGGGTCTTCCGCGGTCCATATCTTGCGATCGGCTGTGTTGATCTGCTCCAGCATCGAGTGGAGGGTGGTTGTCTTTCCGGAACCCGTGGGGCCAGCCACCAGGATGAGCCCGTAGGGTCGTTTGATCAGTCGACGTACTTCCTCGAGGTTTCTCTTGCTGAAATCCAGTTCGGTTAGAGCCATTGCGCCGGCATTCGGCAAGAGTCGCAGTACGGCGTCTTCGTCGCCCCAGGAGTTGGGCATGGTCGCAACGCGCAACTCGATACGGTCGTCCCCCACGTGCAGCTTCATCCTGCCGTCTTGGGGTTTCCGGCGTTCTGCGATGTCCATGCGAGCCATAATTTTGACTCGTGAAATGACCTCTTTGCGGTAGTTGGACGGCAACTGTGAAAAGACCGTGCAGGCCCCATCTACCCGAAAACGCACCACCATCGCCCGATTCGGACCGTTTGGTTCTAGGTGAATGTCAGACGCGCCAGCCTCGAACGCACTCATGATGATCTGGTTGACCAGCCGAACGGTAGCCCGTTCGTTTGTCTCGTTGACAACGTTCCGCCCGTCCTCCTCCTCCGCCAGAGCGGCTAGAATTGACTCGATGTTGTCGTCGTCCTCGCTTGGGGCCTCGTCGAGAGTACCGACGTACGGTGCAAGATAGCGCTCCAGTTGGCTGGGTGTGACGATGACTTCTTGGATCTGTTTCGCCACCGAAAAGCGCAGCATATCGACGGCTTCCAAGCCAAGGGGATCACTCATTGCAATCCGAATCCGATCCTCGTCACTTTGAAATGGAAACACTTGAAACTGGCGGGCCAGGCGCGCCGGAATCTCCGAAAAGGCGTGCGGATCAATCTGGTACCCGTCCAGGTCAATGAAGGGGAGCCCGAATTTATGGGCCAATGTCTGTGCGATGGTCGTCTCGTTGACCATCCCCATGTCGACTAAGAGTTCTCCCAAACGACGACCTCTTTGCTCCCTTTGCTGTCCCAGCGCCTTCTGGATTTCCTCTTCTGTGATGAGGCCCTCTTCGACCAACAGCTCGCCCAGTCGCACCGGTCGCCCTACTCTGCGGCGTTTCTTCTGCTCTTCGACAATCATCTGAACGGCTTCGGCTTCGATTGTCTTGTTTTCGACAAGGATGTCGCCCAGGCGGACCTCGCGTTGAGCCCGGTGGGCCTTGAGACTGGTCTTGAGCTGGTCCGGTTTGATTGCACCACGCTCGACCAAGAGTTGTCCCAAGCGTTCCTTTCTTTCACAGCGGTTGATTCCGGCGTGAAAGAAGAAAAACTCGCGGTAACGGTCCTTCTGTTCTTCTGGACTGGCGTAGAAACCGACCGAGTCCTCTAGCTCCTTGGACGTGGTCCAAACCGAGAAACACACGCGATCGGGAACAAACACCAGGCACTCGCAGTCGCGTGCCGCCTTCTTCGTGTCGGATTCTTCATCCGAATCGGACCGGTGATAGGCGATGTAGGACACCCTCGAGGTGGGTATCGAGACCAACTCTTCACTACCGCCGTCCGGCCCGGGAATGGTCAGGATGACCTTCAGCATATCTGCATTTCGGTCGAGCGGTGGGATCTGAGCAACTTTGGTTCGACCGCTGGTCAGGCCGATTGTAACGGTGCGTGGCTGCTCGTCGCTGAATGCTTCGCTGGGCATCGAATCCCCCCTCGTCGGTCCGGCGTCGTCGTGTTGTGATGGTTGGGACAGTCTATAACGCAAGCGCCGGCTTTCAAAGCGGACTGAACTTCGAGCTGGTGAGTGGATACAGCCGGCGCCGGGCGGGTACCTCGCTAAGTCGTGCGCCTCCGCCTTGCGAAGAACACCCCGACTAGTCCCAGAACAAGTAGGGCCACGTCGTGCTGGCGCGAGGATGCGATCGCACAGCACCCGGCGTCTGATCCGGTCTCGGGGTCGGCGTCACCGGACTCGTCGACATCCTGATCGGGTGTTGGCTCGAAGGCATCTGGCTCGTCCACCGACTCGACTGCGTCGGGATCGGCTCCCATGTCTTCCTCCGAGTCTGGGTCCGCATCCGGTTCAGGCTCGGGCCGATAGCGTTCACGTCCCGGGAAGCCCGTCTCGTAGTTGGATGTATTCATCGTATCGTGGCCGTAGCCGTTCCACTCCAAACGCCCCTCGACGCTTCCATCAGTGCGCCACACGAACAGGTCGCCGAGCCGCGTTGCTCCCGCTACGTCGTAGTTCCCGTCCCCGTCGAAATCACCGACACTCGCCGACGCGATGAGCCAACCACCGGTGTGTTTGGGCCAACCGGCCAGCTCTTCACCCCGGTGGTTAAAGGCACGCATCAGATAGCCTCCTGAACCGCTGATCACCTCCGGATAACCGTCGTCGTCAAGGTCTACGATGGTGGGCGTGGTGAAGAACTGCCAGTCCTCCATTACGCGCGGGAAGCCCTCGAGCGGGGTCCCGGTGACTGTGTTCCAGCCGGCCATCTGATGAACGAATGTCGATCTGGTTCCCCCACCTAGGAAGGCGGCCAGGAAGTCGATTCCGGCACCGCCCTTCAAGAACGCGAGGTTACCGCTGTCATCCATATAGCCGAAGGCACCGTGGTCGATCAGCGTGTACGAGAAGTTGTCCGTGACGTCTGTGAGTGCCCCAAAGGCTTCGGTAGAAATGTCCATGAAAGCCAGGTCCTCCACGAATTCACCGTTCCAGCGTCTCATGACGGGCCAACCTCCAATGCCCTCGATCGCGAACTCGATGAAACCATCCGAATCGACGTCAGCGAGGGCCGCCGCTGTGGGAATGCCCCGGCCCACATACGGAATCACATCGCCGGCGAGGCCAAAGCTCCGGCCAGGACCGGGCTCGTCCACATCGTCGTCAACCCACTCGAAGGGGCCACCCTCGTGCTCGTTTCCGTCCCAATGGATGACGTAGTAACGCGACTCCACATCGTCGTAGACCTCGTTGGTACCAACCAGGATTTCGATCTCACCGTCGTTGTCGAGGTCGCCAACGGCTGGGCTCACGATGATCCGATTGCCGCTACTTCCGTCGGGGAAATCCGGGTCGCCGTCCCGGGCAAGGTCTCGGCAAAGAACCGGCCAGCCGTCCATGAGTTCACCGTCATGGTGCCAGACATAGACGTGTTGATCGCCCGCACCAGCCACGATTTCCAGGTCGTCGTCCCCGTCTAAATCGACCAACGCCGGCGCAGCCAAGATACCTGCATCCAGGGTGTTGTTCGGGTCAGTCTCGGCGCTCAGCTCCGGATCAGTCCCGACCGGAAAGCCGTCGACCAGTTCACCGTCTGCGCGGAAGGCGTACACGAATCCGTCTACTGAACTCACCACCACCTCTGCGGCGCCCCCTTCATCGCCTTCGAGATTCGCCACGGCGGGTGACCCCATCACGATCGTGTGCGGCACGTCGTAGTCGATGTGGCCTCGGGTGGGGCAGTTGCCCCGATCGTCAGCGGGTCGGTAAGAACACGCTGTTTCATGATCGTTGGGAAGGTCGTCGCGATGCCCTTTGCGGGCCTGAAGGCGTACTGGCCAGCCCGCCAGCTCGCTGCCGTCGGCTTCGAAGACGTGAATCAGGCCCCCCGACTCGGCGACGACAAGCTCGTCCACATCGTCGCTGTCCAGGTCGAAGAAAGTGGGGGATGCCTCGGCTGATGAGGCCAGGTGAATGGGAAAACCCGGATACAGGTCCGGGTCCTGATGCACGAAAATCGTTTTTCGATACTCACTGCAGTTTCCGCCCGATCCGAAGTCTCCGGAGTCAGTCACACAGGCCCGAAGCCTGACTGTCTGAGCAAAATGATGCGACGATTGTGGCACGCCGGTGTATTCCAACGTCGACAGGTCGACCGTCCCGAGAACGCCGTCGATCGACGCTGTTGTGCCGCCAGCGACACGGGTAAAGAGGTCTTCTGTGGGCTCCACTCCAGGCGCGATCTGCAACTCGTACTCGTAACTCGAATAACGGGGCTCGACCTCATCCGGACGGGCACCGACTCGGCCGATGATATCCACGGTCGTCACATCGTCACTGACCCAAACGGTCTCGAACCAATAGGGTTCGGCAATGTCCACCTCGGGCGGGATCGCCCCATCGCGGAGAAGCTCCAGACTCCTGCGGGCGTTGTTTCGCCCATAGCCAAAGTAGTAGTCCCACCCTTCAGCGCTCGGGTACTTCGTGTCGTCGTAGTCCGGACTGTCCGGCTGAGACTCGGGAATATCGATGTCGTCGACCGCCATTATCATCAGCCCGCGGACTTCCTCTGCGGTTAGAGCTGGTTCGACCTCGAGGTCTAGAGCGTACGAGTAGATCAAGCCCGCGTGTCCCGCCGAGACCCCGGTCGCCTGAGAACTACAGCTGGCGCCCGACGTCGACAGTGCGAGATTGCCGCCGTAGTTCGTACAACTGTCGAAGTTCAGGAAGCTGGTAGAGCGGGTCCGGCTGGGAACCTCGTGCACGATCGCGCTGACGTACACGGTGTGATTGGCTGTACCGGGAAAGTTGTGGTGAAACGACAACTCATCCGCCGAACTGGCGATGACCACGACATTGTTTTCGTAAGCGTACTCCATTGCCTGGAGCGAAAAGGTGGTCTGGTTCAGTGTGCCAAGTGAACACTGGATGACCGAGGCGCCCGAATCGACGCTGAAGGCGACCGCATCGGCGTATGCGTTCGAGTCGGCGACGAAGCTATCTCCGACCCGGGTCATGAGCATGGAACAGCGCGGACAGGCTCCAATCCGTCCGATTCCGTTGTTGCCGTCGGCAGCCGCCCAACGGGCTTCGTCGTCTCCGTGACCAAACTCAGTCTCATCGTGCGGATCGTTGTCGTTCCACATGAAGTCCCACCCTGAGATGTCATCGATGTAGCCATTTGCGTCGTCATCGACTCCGTCGCTGTAGATCGGGTTCAGAATCAGATCCTGAGGATCAATGAGCCCATTGCCGTTGCCCTCCTCGTCCAGGTCGAACTCACACTCGGCGGCGTGCAACGCGTAATCGGCCATGTCGAACGTGCCACTGCCGTCGACGTCGAGTGGATCACCCTCGAACTCATCGGGAACGCAGGGGCGCGCTCCATCGCGATCAAGCTCCCCCGCGTTCAGGTAGTACTGGTTGACGAGATCGGGCTGATCCCAGTTTGCTCCACTGTCCGTCAACGCCAGAACGACGTCCGCCCGGCCAGCCGACAGCAGCCAAGCCCGATCGGCGTGAATTCCGGTCCCTAGGCGCTCCGCCTCGTCCTCTCTGACCGGCTCGCCGATGTTTTGCCAGGGTTCTGGGAAATGACTCCACAGATACCATTGGCCCCCCGCCTCCGTCCGGTCCGCGTTGATCGAAAAATACCCCGGGTCGTCTGGCATGTTGGCTGGATCAGAGACATCCGCTTCATCGTCGATGCCCTCGGGCCAGTCGGGGTTCTCGGCGCCTGCTCTTGTGGCAAGGCTGAGGGCTAGAATCAGAAGTCCCGAGAAGGACAGTGAACGTAACATTTGGGAATCTCCGCTGGGACGGTTTTGGGTGAGCTGAGTGTAGCAAGTTGAATCCGTCCTATCGAGGGGCTGGCTACGTCATTGCTTCAACCCCCGACCTGTGGCCAAATCCAGAGGTCGATGAGTTCTTCCGAATCGAAGGAGAGGCATGGGACCCAAATTCATCCCCTTGGACGCGTACCCCGAAATCTCGGAGGACGAGATGAAGCAACGCGCCCGCGCTTTCTACGAGGCCGCCAATCGGCGACGCACCGTCCGTGATTTCGCGGAGCGCCCGGTACCTGAAGAGGTCCTATTCGACTGTATCCGGACGGCTGGAACCGCGCCGAGTGGCGCCAACCTTCAACCGTGGCATTTCGTGGTCGTGCGCGACCCTGAAAAGCGGCGCGAACTGCGTCTCGCGGCTGAGAAGGAAGAGCGCGACTTCTACGATCATCGCGCTCCTGCTGAGTGGCTCAAGGCGCTCGAGAAGATGGGAACCGACTCGGACAAACCCTTTCTCGAGAAAGCCCCCATTTTGATTGCCATCTTCGTGCAGCGCTACACCGAGCGCCCGGATGGGACCCAGATCAAGCACTACTACGCCACCGAGTCCGTGGGAATTGCCACCGGAATGCTCATCACAGCGCTTCATAACGCCGGACTGGCCAGCCTCACCCATACACCCAGCCCGATGCGATTTCTAAACGAGGTCTTGGACAGGCCGCAGAGTGAGCGGCCGTTTCTGGTTCTGGCCGCGGGCTACCCGGCCGACGATGCTGTCGTCCCTGCCATCACTCGAAAAGTGGACGACGAATTCATCTCAATCATCTGAGCCCCGCCGCGAGTGGTCTTTCCGTGCTTCTGTGTTCTTCCGTGCTAACCCTGCCCGCCCACTCTTGGCCGCAACGAATCAGAGCTTGGATAGGTCAGCAAGTGGACCGCGTAGGTTTCTTCAGAAGACTTGTATCAATGAATAGGCCATCCCCACGCTTCCAGCCACGATCCACACGACCTTGGCCGACATCGATGATTGCTGCCACCAGGGGTTGTTGGGGGATGCGTTGACTTCGGCCGTGGTGACATCCGCACCGGGTACGAGCAGCATTGCGACGCCTGAGGTAAGGAAGACTGGACCAGCGATCATGATCTTGTAAATCCCGCCGCCTTCGGCCAGCTGGTACTGGAGGACCGCCGTCAAGGCTGCGCCGAGCACGACGAACACGATGCCCAACATTTTTCCAAACTGCATTCCGGTCACCTGAACCGACGAATCTCCGAGCGGCCAGATTGCCAGGTTTCGTACCCGCGGAATAGAGGCTAAGCGTGAGGCTCGGGAATTTTGGCAGCGAGGGCTTGGATTCGGTCGGGCAGGCTGTTCCCGGTGTCGGCATCGGGCTCCAAACAGTGCTCGTGCAGGGGGCAGTCCGCGCAGTCGGGACGTCGTGCCGTGCAGTGATATCGCCCAAAAAGGACCAATCTGTGGCTCATGTCTGGCCAAGTCTCCTGGGGGAAGTTGGCACACAGGTCGCGCTCAACTTTCACCGCCTTCTTTTCTGTCGTGAGCCCCACGCAGGCCGAGTGGCCAAGACCACG
>CAZDBH010000179.1:0-15269 GCA_964503485.1 uncultured Bradymonadales bacterium
GGACGTCGAGATGAATTTGGTGACGCTGCGTGTCTCTTCAGCCTTATCGTCCGGAACCCAGCGCGTCACGAGACGGGCGATGTGATTGACGAACGGCAGCAGAAGCAACGTATTCGTGATGTTGAATGCCGTGTGGAACGCCGCTAGGTGAGACGTAACCGTCGTCGCGTCGAAAGCTGGGTCACTGGCAAGAGTCGTTGGGTCGCCCGGAACGATCATATCGATGACAGGGAGAATCAGAACCTTCATCAGTGCGATCGCCCAAAGTACGCCAATGATGTTGAATATGAGGTGGGCCCGAGCGGCCCTGCGCGCCGCAGCCGACGTGCCGACCGCAGCAATATTCGCTGTGGCGGTGGTCCCGATGTTCTCGCCGAGAATCATCGCTGCCGACATTTCGTACGGAATCAGGCCCAGAGCGGTGAGTGTTAGCGTCAACGCCATGGTGGCCGAACTGGATTGGAGAACAACCGTGAGGCCCGTACCGATGGCGACAAAAAGAAGGAACGAAATCAGCCCCATATCGGAGACCGATGCCACCCAACCCATCGACTCTGCCCCAACGTCGGGAACCGAATTCTTGAGCAGAGACAGCCCGAGAAAGAGGAGGCCGAAGCCGAGGAGGGTTTCTCCCCATTGTTTGGGACGAGCACCGCGGAAGAAGGTCATCGCGAAGCCGATCCCGACCGCAGGCAGCGCAAAGGCGGTGATTTTGACCTTGAACCCTAAAAGCGCGACCAACCAGCCGGTGACGGTGGTTCCGATGTTTGCGCCCATGATCACGCCGATCGCCTGAGTCAGCGTGAGTAACCCGGCGCTGACGAAGCCCACTACCATCACCGTCGTCGCTGAACTGGATTGGACCAAGCTCGTCACGGTGAAGCCGGTGATAACGCCTTTGAATCGGTTCCCAGTGATTCTGCGAAGCAGTGCTTTGAGGCGGTGTCCGGCGACCTTTTGAAGGCCCTCCGACATGATTTTCATGCCGTAAATGAACACGCCCAACGCACCGAAGATGCCAAGAACCGTGATGATAACTGACACTAGAGCCCTCCAGCCGCACAAACTGAACCAAACGGACCACCGATCGATGGCCTTATAAACGGGCTAGGTGGGTTTGGCCAGCGAGTTCCGACCCGAAAAAATAGATAACTGTAAGCCCGTGGAAAACAAGGCCTGGGAGGTAGTTGTCAAGCTAGCCTGCCCGGAGAAATCGCTCGAGATGAGCGTAGGTCGCTCCGGGATCGTCGACATGCATGAAATGAGACACGTCGTCCATCCAGATCAGTTCCGAGCCCGGTAACAAGGCCTCATAACGCGGACCGAATTTGGGCGGCACCATGACGTCGTTCCGTGCCCACAAGAGCATCACGGGGATCTCCAGTGGTTCGGATCGGACTTGGGTTAGATGCTCTTGCAACGCCGCTGGTGCCAATCCGTCACGCAGGATACGCACAAACGTGCGACAGCCGTGCTGTGTCTCGAATATCCCACTGTACTCGAGGATCTCCTCACCGCTTAGCAGCGGCTTGGCGTAGTGCACATTCTTCGCGACGAATCGATAGGGGTTTCGTCGCAAATAAGCGGTGAAGAGGGCGCGAATTGGAGGTACTGCCAGAAGACTTCGCATCGCACGAATTCGAAGCTCCGGAAACCCGGGAGAGTGCATGATCGCCAGCTTCGTTACCCGCTCTCGGTGTTCGATAGCGAAACGCAGCGAGAAAACGCCGCCCAACGAGTTTCCAACGAGCTCGACCGATTCGATTTCGAGCGCATCTAGAAAGTCCGAAATGAACGCCGACATTTCTGCCGGGCCGTGACCGATCTCGGGGTTGGCGGTAGTCAGACCGGCGCCAGGTAAATCGGGGACAATCACTCGATAAGACTCGGCGAATCGCGAGACGAGATAGCGCCAGGAGTAGGCGCTGGTCATGAGTCCGTGAATCAACAACAGAGTAGGCCCGCTGCCCTCGTCGAGGTAGGCGACGTCGGTATCGCCCAATCGGAGCCTCTGTCGATTCAGCGAATAGAAATCGTGCTCGACATGGGGGTGACCAGGCAGCTCGAACCGCTCGCCAAGCTCGTCGGCTGTGGGACGCTCACTCATGAGTACCAGAACCCACGTTGGTTTTTTGTCCGTGAGGGACGGGTTGCTCTTCTCTCGTCAGGACCGTTTGGCCATTCACCAGGTCGTGCGTCCACCCCATCGACATAATCCCTTCCTATTCAGCAGCTTGGGCTTCAAGTTGGCGGCGGCAAAGAAGTTTGTCAACACGCGCTAGCCGCCACCGGTCGACGGGGATACAATCCCGCGCCGTCAAACAAAGCCAGCTTTGGAAAAGTCCATGGAACGCCAGCCATACCCTGTCCTCTCCTCACGCGCTGATGTGGGGGCAGAATCATTCGCCGCCAACCTCGAGGTGAACACGGCCTCGATCGAGACACTCAACGAAGCGCTCGCGGAGTCGAGAAGTGGCGGTGGAGAAAAGTACAACGCCCGCCACCAAAAGCGCGGCAAGCTCCTACCTCGGCGCCGAATAGAGATGCTACTCGACAGGGACTCTTTCTTTCTCGAACTCTGTCCCTTGGCTGGCTACAAAATGTCCGGCATCACAACCAGCGGCAGTATTCTGGGCGGCGTCGGCATGGTCAGCGGAGTCGAGTGCCTGATCACTGCTTCGGAAGCCACAATCAAAGGCGGCGCAATCAACGAGATCGGTGTTCGCAAGTCGGCACGACTGAGTCAGATCGCCGAGCAGAATAGGTTGCCCTCTATCAGCCTAATCGAATCGGCCGGAGCCGATCTTCCGAAGCAGTCGAAGATCTTCGTGCCTGGTGGCGAGGGTTTTCGCGACCTGACTCGTCGCTCCAAAGAGAGACTGCCGACGATCTGCCTCGTGTTCGGTAGCTCAACTGCTGGCGGCGCCTAGATACCCGGCATGAGTGACTACGTCGTCATGGTCAAAAACCAGTCTCAGGTCTATCTGGCCGGTCCGCCACTCGTCAAAATGGCGACTGGTGAGGAGACAGACCACGAGACACTGGGCGGCGCTGAGATGCACAGTAGAATCTCGGGCGTGTCCGACTATCTCGCCGAGGACGAGCTGGACGCACTCCGAATTGGCCGTGAGATCGTGAGTCATCTGAATTGGTCTAAAGGATCTGATGCGAGGCCGCGACCAGTCGAGGCTCCCCACTACGACCCAGCCGATCTCCTCGGTATCGTATCCCCCGATCCCAAAATCCCTTACGACAGCCGGGAAGTCATCGCCCGGATCGTCGATGGATCGCGATTTTCTGAATTCAAGCCGCTCTACGGATCCACGTTGGTCTGCGGATGGGCCCATATTCACGGTTACCCCGTCGGCATCCTCTCAAACAACGGCATTCTCTTCTCTGAGTCCGCCAACAAGGGAGCCCAATTCATTCAGCTCTGCAACTCGGCCGGGGTGCCGCTGCTCTTTCTTCAAAACATCACCGGCTTCATGGTCGGTTCGAAATACGAGCAGGAGGGGATCATCAAGAACGGGGCGAAGCTCATCAACGCCGTCTCGAACAGTACGGTTCCGGCCATCACGATCATGACGGGTGCGAGCTATGGCGCCGGTAACTACGCGATGTGTGGGCGAGCGTATCAGCCACGATTCCTGTTCAGCTGGCCGACGCACCGCATCGCGGTCATGGGGGGCAAGCAACTAGCTGGAGTGTTGGAGATAATCAAGCGGGACGCAGCCGCGAAGCGGGGCGAAGAGGTCAATGAAGAGGGCTTGGCGATGGTCAAAATGATGATTGAATCGCAGATCGACAAGGAGTCATCGCCCTACTACGCCACGGCCCGACTGTGGGACGACGGTATCATCGACCCACGCGATACTCGGACCGTGGTCGCGATTAGCCTCTCAGCCGCGCACAACGCACCCTATGAAGGGACAGCCAGTTGGGGAGTGTTTCGACATTGATCAAACCAATCAAAAGACTACTCGTAGCCACCGAGGCGAGATTGCATGCAGAGTGATACGAACCTGCCGCGAGATGGGCATTCATACCATCGCGGTCTTCTCTGACGCCGATCGGGAGGCTCCACACGTTAGGCAGGCGGACGAGGCCGTCCGAATCGGGCCTCCGCCGAGCACAGAGTCGTACTTGGTGATCGATTCGATCATCGAAGCGGCCCGGGAGCGTCAAGCCGACGCGATTCATCCGGGATACGGCTTTCTCGCCGAAAATGCCGACTTCGCGGAAGCATGCAGCGAGGCGGGCATCGTGTTCATCGGCCCCGGCGCGGACGCCATTCGGTCAATGGGCTCTAAGCAGCTGGCCAAGCAGATCGCCACTGACGCAGATGTGCCGGTGGTGCCGGGCTACAATGGGGCCGACCAGTCTGATGACGTACTCCGGCAAAAAGGCGTCGAGATCGGTTTTCCGCTCCTGGTCAAAGCGAGCGCGGGGGGTGGCGGAAAGGGCATGCGGGTTGTAACAGCTGCCGATCAGCTCGCCGCGGCACTTGCGGCCGCCCGACGAGAGGCGGCCGGTGCATTCGGCGACGATACACTGTTGTTGGAACGCTACGTACAGCGGCCGCGCCACATCGAGGTTCAGATTCTTGGGGACGCCTACGGAGCGGTCGTTCATCTCTTCGAGCGAGAGTGCTCCGTCCAGCGGCGCCACCAGAAGGTGGTCGAGGAGACCCCCTCAGTCGCAATCGACGATGAGTTGCGCGCAAGGATGGGGCAGGCCGCGGTCGCGATTGCCGGCGCCATAGGCTACCAAAATGCCGGAACCGTTGAGTTCATTCTGGCGCCAAACCGCGAATTCTACTTCCTAGAGGTCAACACCCGGCTTCAAGTAGAACACCCAGTTACAGAGTGCGTTACCGGTGTTGACCTGGTTCGAGAACAGATCCGGATCGCCGAGGGGCACCCACTGTCATTTTCCGGGAGCGATCTGTCGACGCAGGGTGCGGCAATCGAGGTGCGCCTCTACGCAGAGGACCCGACTAGTGGTTTCTTGCCTTCCTGTGGCACGATTCTCGAATGGAATCGCGACAATTGCGGCGGAGCACGCTTTGACTCCGGAGTGGAAACCGGAACCGAGGTGACGATTCACTACGATCCAATGCTTGCCAAGGTTGTCGCTCACGGCAGCACGCGGGAAGAGGCAATCCGGCAGTTGACCTACGCGCTCAGCAACCTCTGTGTGCTGGGGGTTACGACCAATAGAGCATTCCTGATCGATGTCTTGAATCATCCCGCGTTCATCAGCGGCGATTTCGATACCCACTTCATCGAAGAGCACCTTCCTGACTGGTCTCAAGCGGCCGACGCGGACGGCAACGAAGACCGGATCGCAATCGTGGTCAGCCTGCTGGTGGCCCACGAGGAGCGTCGACTCCAAAGAACGATCTTGCCGAGCTTGGACTCTGGTTTTCGAAACAACCCCTGGTCGGCTCAGCGTGTTGAGCTTCTGGTCAACGACCGCGAGTATACCGTCGATTACACTAGCCTTCGCGGCGGCTCTTTCACGGTGAGAATCGGTGGCCGTGAAATCGCCGCTCGATTGATGTCGATGGACGGCTCGGAGCTCGCCTTCGAAATCGACGGGTGCCGAATGGCACGGCGCTTCGCTCGCGCTTGGGGTGATGACGGTGGGCTGACATTTGTGCACGCACCCGGCGGCGAATTGACGGTCCGCGAGTTGCCCCGCTTTCCAGAGCGTGAGGCAGAGCAAGTGAAGGGCGGGCACCTTGCTCCGATGCCCGGGAAGATCATCTCCGTCCAAGTTGCCGAGGGCGATACCGTCGGAAAGGGGCAGGTACTGGTCATCCTCGAGGCGATGAAGATGGAACAGTCGATCGCGGCCTCGGTAGCGGGTTCAGTGGAGCGAGTGTTAGTTTCTGAGGGACAGCAGGTCGAGTCCGAACAACCGCTCGTGGTTGTTGGGCTTTCGGAGGGGGAATGAGGGCTAGAAAATTAATGGTCGATCAGGCCAATGTCGATGTTGGTTGCAACGGTTCGAGCGGTTGGTCCGGCTCTCCAGGCTTGCAAGCAGTAACATGAGCAACGCGAAAAGCGCCCAATTTGACGTGTATCTGACCCATGCGGTTTTGAATGCCACTTTTGCGGGGTTCCAGGGCAAGTTCACTGCACTCAACATGCTCCAGCAGTTGGATTTTGCCGGTGTTTCGAGCACCCACCTCGAGGAGCTCCGGGAGGCTCTCGGGACTCTGACCGACTGGAACGACCAACTCTTTGCGGGACAAGCTCTTCTCACGACCGCCGATAAAGTTCCTATTTCAGCCGACGCCCCGAAGATATGGCAGCTCTTTTTGGAGCTGAGGAAAGAGCTGCTCGCGCTTGCGGGCGAGCTCTCTGTGTTCCAGCGAGTGCCCGAGGCCGCCCAGAATATGGAGGCTGCTCACTACCTGGTTGCCGGCCTCGGACGGTTTGCCTATTCCCGCGAGCACTACATCAAAGGACTCGTCAAATACGGTGAGGTCTTCGGCCCGCCCGAGTCTGTGCAACGCTGGCGCCAGGCCCTGACCAGCTGTGACAAAGAACTCGCCCGTGTACACAGGCTATTCGATTCGGTTGCTGCCCTCGAAATTGAAGACAAACGCTTCTTCGAGGAGATACGACAGCGGGCCTTGAAACTCAGTGGCGTGTTTCGGGCTCAAGCCCACGACATGGCAGTCATCATAGGACTCGCACGCGGAGGGCTGACCTACGACATGGCCGGAATCGACCAAATGGAGGCCATGGATTGGGACGAGCAGGCAGTCGATCCGCAGACTGCCGGGTATTGGGCCGCCTATGAAATCGGACCGGCGGAGGCCCAAGGCTGGATGGGAGTTAACTTCTCAGACCCGGGCAGCGCCGCAGCCTGGCGAATCCAGGGATTTGTGCCTGAGACCGCAGCCGCATGGAGCGAGTCGGGCTTTGAGCCCCGCTCCGCCAAGCACTGGCTCCGAAGTGGTTTTTCGGACGCCAGGGAAGCCCAGTCCTGGCATGAGTCCGGCTTTGAAAAGGCCCACGAGGCCGGAGCCTGGTTTATCAAAGGGTTCTCCGCTCAGGAGGGAGCCTCCTGGCACACCGCTCGCTTCACTCCCGAAGAAGCCGCTGACTGGCGCAAGAGCGGCGCAAGGAACCCATTGGCCGCGCGTAAGCAAAGAGAAACGATGGGGAAACTCGAGGCCTCGAAATCTTGGCCCGGCTTCACCTCCAGCAATACTAACCTCGGTGCGATGACGGGCGAGATCGGTCAAGTTACACTGGCAGAAGTGGACCTGAACACGCCCGCTCCCCAGGACGCCCGTGCACTGCTGGGCGAGTTCCTTGCGGGTGGAGACACTCCCGAGAGGAATCCCCTCGGAGCCCACTCCCGCAACCATACCCCCAGCGAGAGCCAGTTCGGCCCAATGGACTCCCGGGCGCCATTCGCGGACGCCGTCGAGTCACGCTTCGAACACGTAGGGGAGTTCGTTGACGAGGTGATCTCGCTCGTGCGTGAGAACCGCCTGGGCGCGTTTGTCGAGTTGGTCAAGGACGGGGCAGGTCTCATTGACCCTGCAGACGTATCGGTCTTCGACCGCCTCACTGAGCTGATTTCGAGAGGGCCTACCCCCGACGGCAGAGCGCGCCAGGTTCGCGCGGTGTTTTTCCTCTTGGATACAATGCGCGACGCCGACAATGTCGGGGAGGATGCCGTCAACGAAGTTGCGGCGGCGATTCTGAAGACCCTCCACGAGCGAATTGGCTCCACACTCCCAGATAGTCCGCGGGTCCGGCTAGTTACCCGCTTGGCACTCGCCCACGTTTACAGGCACCGAGGACCGCGGAAGGCGAACTTCGAGGTCGCACTAAAGGCGTTGCAGACCGTGGCTGATCTAACCAGCCGCCGAGATTCACCTCTGCTGTGGGCCGGGGTAAAACACACGCTCGGGACCACCCTGATCGAGTCTGGTGGCCCTGATGACCTGCAGTTTGCTCTCGATGCCCTCCGCGCAGCATTGCAGATTTACTCGCCGGCCACACGCCCCCGGGATTGGGGAATGACTCAGATCGACTTGGGAGACGCGCTTCGGTCAACCGGTCTCCCAAAGGCGATCGAAGACGCGCTCAACTGCTATCGAAGTGCAATCAACGTCCTCGACCGACGCACCAACCCAATCGGTATGGCCAGAGCCACCAGAGGGCTCGGGCTGGCATTTCGAGATCGATCGAGCGACGGGACTGCTGGCGACCGCACCAACGCACTAGAGAAGCTCACCGAAGCACTACAGGCCTTTGCCCCTGATACGTTGGATGCAGCTCGGACACACCTAGAGATCGCCCGCCTACATCACCAAAACGTGAGCGGGCTGCGCGCCGACAACCTTGGCAAAGCCGCAGGGCACTATCGAGCAGCGCTCCAGGTCTTTCGCTCTGATGCCCACCCAGAAGAACACCGCATTGCGCAAATGAACTTGGCGAGTGCGACCCAGAACGCCGGGCCGGTCAACTCGATGGCGCCAAACCAAGAAGTTAACACAGTGCATTAGGCGCACGGTTCCTGCTACTATCCCCCGCGACGACCGCTGAAAATCGGACGTCCAGTCACGGTAAACCGACAATTCTAGTCATCTCGGAGGGTTAGATGCCTGTGTCAGCGCATTATCCTGCTCTTTTATTCTTCTGTTTGATGATTCTGGTGGCGAGCTGCAGCGATACGCCAGACACCCAAGGCGAACCAGACACCGTGGTCGACGACTTGGTAGACGTTGACAGTGAGGTTCAGGAAGACGCCCCGTCGGGAATCCAGATTGTTCAAGGAGACCAGTGCTCGAGTTATAGCACCGACTTCGAGCACGTCGTCGGCACCTGGACGGTCACGGTCGACCAGGACGGCGCCTGGCGTGTCTCAGAGGCCTCGAACCAGGACGGGCCACTATCTGGACCAGCGGCTTGCAACCCAAACTCCACTGAAGGTCTGTCGATTGGAAGCGGGACGCCCGAAATGCAGGCTGAAATGGGTCAGTTTCGGATCAACTTGGACAGTCGTCGAAGCCGCATCGAGTGGGCCGCAGCCGTGGGACCCAACGCGCCACCGGTACTGGGTGACAGCAGCGTCGAACTAGCCATCGGCTTCTCTGACAACTCAACGGGGGTTCTTCGCTTTGATTTGCTGCAAAATGGGGACCTTCAACTCGAATTGACATCCGAGGCCGCACAGGCCGGGATGCTCCATTTCGATTGCGCTTCCGATGAGAGTTTCTTCGGCCTGGGGACGCAAGCCTTCGCTCTCGACCTTCGAGGCGGAACCTATCCGCTTTGGACTCAGGAGCAAGGGATTGGAAAGCCAGAAGACGGCGGTCTGTTTCCGCTGAACAACGTGCTCGAGGCCGCCTATGCGCCGATGGGCATCTGGCACTCGTCGAGCAACTACTCGTTGATCACTGCGAGAGATAGCTTTCAGGTGTTGGATTTGTGCGAGTCCGATCCGGATCGCGTCGTGTTGGGGAGTTACCCTGAGTTACCAAAGGTGATCCTTGTCGTTGGCGAAACCCTAAGAGAACGCCTGAGTCGCATAACCGCAGAGTACGTCGGCAGAATCACCTCTCCGCCCGACTGGGTGCTCGGCCCTTGGAACGACGCGGTGGGTGGTCCAGAACATGTCCGGGAAGTTGCTGAGACGCTGCGTGAGAACCAGATCCCCTCGACAGCGATCTGGACGGAGGACTGGATTGGAGGCGAGCAAGGGCTCACGGGATATCATCTTACGTACGCCTGGGAGTGGGACTCTGAGTTGTACCCGGACCTGCCTGACGACATCGCCTGGCTTCAGGATCACGGCTTCGCGTTTCTGGCCTATTTCAATCCCTTCGTGCCCTCTACGACGCGCATGTTCGAGGAAGGTGTCGAAGGCGACTACCTGATTCGCGACCAAGATGGAGAGCCATACACATTTCAAGACCCGTTCTTTCGTACGACCAGTCTTGTCGACCTCTGGAATCCGGACGCGTTGGAGTGGGTAGAGGGGTATCTCAGAACCGCTGCCGACGAGCTCGCGATCGATGGATGGATGGCCGACTTCGCAGAGTGGTTTCCCACCGACGCCGTCTCGGATTCCGGAAGAGAAGGCTGGGAGCTTCACAACCTCTACCCTCTGGAGTGGCAACGGACCAACCGCAGAGTCCTTTCCGAAGTGCACGAGGAAGGGGACGAGCCCGCGAACAACTGGGTGTATTTCGCTCGGTCGGGCTGGGCGTCCGCCAATGGGGGCACCGCCGGTATCGCTCCGACGATGTGGGCCGGTGACCAAAATACGGATTGGGGCTACGATGACGGCCTTCCCTCCGTCATTCCAATTGCGACACATGCGGGCCTGGCGGGAGTCGCCATATTCGGTACCGACATCGCCGGTTTCACCGCAGCATCGAGCCCACCAACCTCAAAGGAACTCTTCTATCGATGGTCGACACTCGGCGCATTCCACGGACTGATGCGGACTCATCACGGCTCCGATGAGTGTAGGAACTGGGTGTTTCAACGGGACGAGGAGACGCTACTTCATTACAAACGATACGCGATGATTCACACGCTGTTGCTTCCCTACCTGAAGAACCTAGTCCAAGAGGCGATCGATTTCGGATGGCCACTCATGCGCCATCCGGCGCTGGTCGAGCCCCAGTCCCCAGCACTCTGGACTGGACCGGACTATGCCTTCTTCCTCGGAGACGAGCTCCTCGTAAGCCCCGTGCTCGATCAAGGCGAGTCGGACAGAATCGTCGAGCTTCCCGGTTCGGGATGGTGGCCACTTTTCGGTACAGAGCCCGAGGATCAGAGCCAGGAGGGGGAGGGGGGCCTTCGTACGCTCACCGTTGCGGCAGCACCAACCGAGATTCCGGTCTTTGTTCGACCGGGCGCAATCCTGCCTTTGTTGGGTGTTGCGGTCGAAAGTTTCTACGGGTCGGATGTGGACGGAATAACCGACCTTCAGACGACACGGGATTGGTATCGCCTCGCGTTGTACCCGAGCGGAGAGGGAGATCTTGGGCCGATCGATCTCGACGGTGCAAGCGTCTCAGGAGCTGACTTTCCCCAATCCGTGGACTGGGGCGACGCGGTAGTAAACGCCGAATCAGTCGAAGCCTGCAGCGAGGGAGACGACAACTTGCCGTGCCATCGGGATCAGCTTCTGATCGTACGAGGTGATGAACTCGAGATTGAGATGGACGGCGGAACCCTGTCGATCAACCACGACGAAGAACGCAAGTACGTCATTGGTATTGGCGCTGCTGCTTGGTTTGAGGTCGCCGATTCCACGGTGCTTACCGACTTAGATCCCGATGTCGAAGTCGAGTGCGATTGAGACTGATCTGGCCGTTGCGGAGGCAAGTCGAACGTCCCCACCAGAGCTGAAGTCTGCTGTTGGTCCGCGAATGAGCCCATTGACGCCGAACCGCTAGATCCGAATGGCAAGGGGAGGTATAACGGCCACGGTGTGGGAATGCGCCTCAGGAGACCCTCATGCAAGTGTTGACCGCGGTCACAGTCGGATTGATTCTCTCAGTTGGTTTTACGATGGCCGGTTACACGGTCTACTGGCTCTTCCGCTACGCTTTGGCGGGGAGGCCTGACAACCGATTCGATAAGCTCGACAAGCGCTTTGCGCATTTCGTGAAATACGTGCTTGGGCAAGCCCGGGTCATTCGCGAACCCGCGGGCATGCTCCACTGCTTCGTGTTCTGGGGCTTCATCTTGCTCCAGTTCGAAACAGTCGAGTACATGATCAAGGCCTTCGTCCCATCGTTCCACTGGGCGAAGATCATTGGCCTGACGGCCGCCAGTGGTGTCATGCTTCTGCAGGACATGTTTGGCATGATCATCTTGGTGGCGGTGGTCATCTTGGGCATCAGGCGCTTCGTGATTCGGCCTCGCCATTCGGTTCAGTCGTTCGACGCGTTCCTCATCCTCCTCTTGATCGGAGGATTGATGGTCACCAAGTTCATCGCCAACGCCGGCCATATCTCGCTGGCCGAGGACACCGAGCACCTCGGCTGGTACAAGAACTACACCCCAATCGCCTTGGCGACTGCGTCTGCGTTCTTTGGAGGACCGTGGCGCGGCGAAAACAGCGCCGTCGAGATCATCGTCTTTATCTCCTTTGTCGGTCACATCGGGATCGTCGCGTTCTTTGCAAACTGGGTCCCGCGCGGCAAGCACATGCATGTCTTTACCGCCATGCCCAACGTCTTCTTTCGCAAGCTCGAGCCATCCGGGGCGCTCTACCCGATCGACCTCGAAGACGAAGAAGCGGAGTCGTTTGGCGCTGGTAAGCTCGAGGACTTGAGCTGGAAGCAGCTTCTGGACTCCTATACCTGCACCGAATGCGGGCGTTGCGAGCATTACTGTCCCGCCTACAACACAGGAAAGGCCCTAAACCCGATGATGATCATTCATCAGGTTCAGGACCACCTGAGGGAAAAGGGAGCCAAGGTCATCAAGGGCGGCGCCGAAGACGACTATCCGGCGTTGGCGGGCGGGATCATCAGCGCTGACGAATTGTGGTCTTGTACAACCTGCGGAGCCTGCGTCTCGAACTGTCCTGTGTTCATCGAACACGTCGACACAATCGTCGACATGAGACGCTATCTGGCTCTGACTGAAGCGAGCTTTCCCAGCGAACTCGGTCCATTCTTCAGGAATATCGAGAAGAGCTCGAACCCGTGGGGACTCAGTCGCGGCGAGCGCGCTGACTGGCGCGATGGCCTCGAGATCGACATCCCATTGCTGAAAGACTGCGAGACACAACCCGAGTACCTCTTCTTCGTCGGTTGCGCTGGCTCTTTCGACGACCGACAGAAGAAAGTCACATCCGCACTCGCTAAACTCCTAGTGGCGGCTGACGTCTCCTTCGCAATCTTGGGCAAAGAGGAGGGCTGCACCGGTGACGCGCCTCGCCGAGTCGGAAACGAGTACGTCTACTGGCAGTGCGCCACCGAGAACATCGAGACCTTCAACAAATACAACGTGACCAAGGTCATCACCTCGTGCCCGCATTGCTTTCACACCATCGCCAAGGAGTACCCGCAGCTGGGCGGAAACTACGAGGTTGTTCACCACACCCACCTTTTGCAGGAGCTGCTAAACGAGGGCCGGCTAAAACTGTCGGGCGGCGGTGCCCAGCAACGGGTTGTCTACCACGATAGCTGTTACATCGGACGCTGGAACCACGAGTACGAATCTCCAAGAAATGTCCTCCAAGCTGTCGACGGCCTAGAACTGGTCGAGATGGATGCCAACCGCCGACAGAGTATGTGCTGCGGAGCTGGTGGTGGACGGATGTGGATGGAAGAGCACGCTGGTCAACGGGTGAATATCGCACGCAGTGACCAAGCGCTCGAGAAGAACCCCGAAGTGATCGCGGTGGCCTGTCCCTTCTGTATGACAATGATCGTCGATGGGGTTGCCCACCGTGAAGCAGAAGATGTGATTACTCGGGACATCGCCGAGATCCTCGCAGACGCCCTCTAACTCGTCCCCAACTCAGCTCATATTGGTCCGCATTCTCGACCTAACTGGCGCTTCCAGCGGACTGAGCCACACCCTGTGAGAGACCGATGCTACAGCCGAAAGAGAGTCTAGAAGAAATCGCTACCTTGGGTACCGCGAACCTGACCGCAGTCATCGCGATCGACTCACAGAGCGACGAGTCCAGCGACTCGATTCCGAGCACAGAGGGTCAACGCGTCCTCAGCGACTATCTCAAGGGCTTTTTCGAAGAGCTGGGTTACGTAACCGAGCAAGACGAGTTTGCCAATCTCGTGGTCACAATCCCGGCCACTGAAGGCCACGACGAGGCTGAGTCCGTCGCTTTTATGGTCCACGGCGATACCGCTGAAGGAACCGAGGCAGTCGATCGCCTCGAACTGGTCCCCAGCTGGTCTGGCGACCTCATCGACTACCCCAAGAATGAACGCCTGAACGTATCGCTCGAGACCTACGAGGGAACCCGGTACTTCGCCGGAGAGGATGTGCTCCACGGCCCGGGTTTGTGCCCTATTGGACTCGACGACAAGCTCGGAATGGCCGAGCTCATGACCCTGGCTCAACTACTCAAATCCAATCCGACGATTCCCCACGCTGAGATAATCATCGTCGTGCGACCCGACGAAGAAATCGGCCGAATGGCGGCTGTCGAAGGCTTGGCCGACAGCCTAGCCTCCCGAAAAGTCAGCTTTGGATACACCGTGGACGGACTCGATCCATTCGAAGTGAACGTCGAGAACTTCAACGCATCGAGGGCGCGCGTGAACATCGCAGCCGCTCCCTTCGCCTTGGAGCAATCAGCCGACTACGAGATAGCGCGCTTCAGGCTGTGCGGTGTCAAATCTCACGGAGCGACCGCAAAAGCTGAAGGCCACGTCAACGCGACAATCCTCTTCTCCAGAGCGCTAAACATGCTTCACGGGCGCGAAGACCTCGTCGCCGTGGGTTTTGAGACCGATTCGGCCGCCGAGACTGACGCTGTTATCGAGTTCCTCGTCGGCAAGGGTGAAACCGAAGGGGAGGAGGCGATTCTCGCGGCACTCAAGACGGAGGTTAGACCCCACTCTTGGAAGGGGGCACAGGTCGAGTCCCTCGGTCGCCGTCCAGCCGATGATCAGATACACCTCGGTCTTTTCCTGGTCGCGGGCTTCATCGAGAAATTCGTCGCATCCGATGGTGTGGAACCCATACTGTCCGAAGACAGCGAACGATACGAAGGCTACTCCAACCCCTACGCGATCAACCGCTCCGAAGAGAACTGGGCGGTCTCATTCCGGTTGCGCGACTTCGACCCCGAGAAACTCAAAGCTCGGGAACAGCACGTGTTGCGGGTCGTAGAAGAAAGCGGGCTAGAGGCTGACGCGACGGAAATCGCACAGCAGTACATCAATATGGGTCCGGCTCTGCAGGAGCACACGTATCTCGTCGATCTGGCGGTAGCGGCTGCCGAGGAACTCGGTCAGGAGGCTCCGGTTAATCCCATTCGAGGCGGCACCGGTGTAGACCCCTTCCTGGCGAAAGGGGTTCCTGTCGCGAACCTCGGCACAGGTTACTTTGCTCCTGAGAGTGAGAAGGAGCTCACTTCTCGTCAAAGTCTGGCGCGCCACAGTTTGTGGTTGGTGAATCTGGTCCAGCTCATTGCAGAACGAAATGTCTCGGCCGAGTGATGCCCACCCACTCAGTTGGCCGAGCGAGCTAGGAGCCTGTCGCGCATAGCGCTCCAGGCTCCGCCATTGGCTTTTA